>CBRAFL010000366.1:0-5347 GCA_967755055.1 uncultured bacterium | reverse complement strand
GGAAATTTTTTGCTCTCAACGCGAAAGCCGTGGTCTTCGCTCAAGTGGAGGTGAAACACGTTGAGCTTCACGAGCGCCATGCCGTCGAGATTGCGCTTGATGACTTCAATCGGCTGCCAGTGACGGCCGACGTCGATCATCAGCCCGCGCCACGGAAAACGCGGACGGTCGTTGATCGCGACGGCGGGAATGAACCAGCCGCGGGCGTCTGATTGCAGGAGTTGCAAAAGCGTTTCGAGTCCGCGTTGTGCGCCCACAGTTGCGGATGCACGAAGGATCGCCTGGGTCGGGGAAATGGTGAGCGTGTAACTCTCGTCGTCGCCAAGGCGCGGCCATTCGGAGCTGGCGGCGGCGCACTCAATCACGAGCGACGCGTGAGCGGCTTCGGCCGCGAATGCATAAGGGCCCGCCGGCGTGCGCGGGAAAACCAGTCCCGTCCGTTCCTCCCAACGACGCAGCGCGCGCGAAAGCGCAGCGCGAAGCCGGGTGTCATCCACGCCGATCAAGGCAGCGGTGAACTGGCTGTCGACGGCGAGACGGCCGGGCGCCAGTTTAAACTCAGCCGGAAGCGGCATGACATTGATCGCGGACGCGGCCGCGGCAGAAGAGCGGTGAGACATGGCAAAAAAACAAGTGAGGGCGGCGGCAATGAGCAGCCGGGAGCTCCACCAGGACCTCGTGGCGAAAGGAACGGACGAGACGGCGGAGGCAGAGATGGACACGAGAAGTTGGTTCATATGGTAACAGTGGTGACCGGCATGAGACATGGCTAAAGCGACGATATACTTAACCAAATTGATTGAGCCTGAAAATCGGGGTTTGAATCAACGGAGGCACAAGGAAGACCTCGTTAAGGACGCACGTGGTTCAAGGAGATGGGTTAACTGCAAGAAACGCGAAGAGCACAGAGCAACGGTTCGCTCCGATTTTGCATCTTCTGTCGACTGGCGGTGACACTCCGTTTTCATGGCTGCAGCGATTGCGTCTTCGTGGTTGGAAAATAACTACGCACGCTTGATGGACATTTCGAGTACGCGCAGAGCAGCGTCGGTTCAGCGGAGCCCGAGCCGCGCTGGATCGATCACGACGTGTTTTATTTTTTCGCGGTTCCAGGTGTAAGCCACGTGGACGTGCCCGTCGCGGGTCTGGATGACGGCAGGATAAGCATAGCCAGACGGCAACGGCTGATCCTCCAGCGTGAGGACCATCTGCCACTGCAGGCCGTCAGCGGAGAGCGAGACGTTGAGCGGACACCGATCGGTTTCGCCGATATTGGCGGGAGCACTACCGGCTTCGTCGCGCCGGTTGTAGACCAGGAGATGGCGACCGTCTGCGAGCGTGACGGCGTCGATGCCGGAGTTCGGATTGCGCAGGCCGGAGTCGGTCAGCTTTGACCACGTGCGGCCCTGGTCGGTGGACCAACTCGTGACGACTTTCTTTTCCTTTGAGCGACAAAGAATCTGCAGACGACCGTCCGCGTGCGTCAGAAACGCGGGCTGAATGGCATTGAACTCGGCTTTGGTATTAAGCGGACCGACGACCTGCCAGGTGCGACCGACATCGGACGTGCGCTCGATCTGGACCTGCCAGCCTTTACCGCCGGAACCGGGATCTTCCGTGCTGGAACCGCAAACGAGTGTACCATCAGCGAGCTGGACGGGTTTGTTTTTGATCGGCCCCAACACGCCTTCGGGCAAACGCCGTGGAGCGCTCCACGTTTTTCCGTCGTCGCGCGAAGTTTTGCATTCGCCCCACCATTTCGCGGGCGAAGAACCGACTTTGTAGAAAAGCATCAGCGGACCGCCGCGCGGCTGGAAGAGAACGGGGTTCCACGTCGCAAAGCGCGAGCCATCGGATTGCACGCCATCGGCGACGGCGATATCCGGTGACCAACGGCCAGCCTCATAGCGCGACACGTAGATGCAGACGTCAGGCCGGGATTCATCGGTGCCGCCAAACCACGCGGCAAGGAGCGTGCCGCCCGTGGTCTCGACCAGCGTCGCGGCATGGCAGGACGGATACGGGCCAGGCTCGTGAATAAACTCGGAGTGCAAGATCGGCGAAGGATCGGCCATAGACCGTGTAAGCGAGCCGACGATCAGCAGCGCGGCAAAAGCGAAAGCAAAACGTGAGTTGCTCATGCGGGAAATAATTCTCCGTGAAGCATCGTGAAAATCAGGGTCAAAGCGGTGAACGAAGAAAGATTCCGAATTCCGAAATCGCCGGACAAGCCGCAGCCTCGGTCACGCGCAGACGCACTTTGGTGGTGGTGACGTCGGAGGTCGGCAAAATCCGCTGTGCGCCGATGCTTGTCGCCGTGGTGAACTCAATCCAACGGGTCGCAGCTGCATCCCATCGGTCGAGCGCAACGCTGCCGATGCGCTGGCCGAGCGGCAGGTATTCGCGGAGGCGAACCAGGTTGAACGTGCGCGGTTTGCCGAGATCGAAAACGAGTTCCGCCGTCGTCACCGCGTCATCGGTTGCCCAATACGTGTCGCGTTTGCCGTCGAGCACGCGTGCCGCCGTGAACCGCACGTCGCCACCCCGTGTGTTGCTGGCCGTGACGGTTGCGCCGGAGGCGAGGTTGTGGGCAAAGGTGGTGTCGAGCGCATGCTTCCAGGCGAGCAACGAGGCGACATCGGATTCGGGAATAACGCCGCGGCGATCGGGCGTGAGATTGAGAATGAGATTCGCGCCGCGACCGACCGACGTGAGATATATCGAGAACAGCTGCACGGGTGTTTTCACTTTCGCATCTTCGGCGGCGTGATAAAACCAGCCGGGTCGAATGGAAACATCGACCTCGGCTGGCAGCCAATGCGTGCCGAGACGGTCGCCGGTTTCGAGTCGCTTCTCATCGGCGTGGCCGGGAAAGAAGCCGGCGGCATTGAGCGTGGCCCAACACGTTTCGCCGGCGACACCGCGCTCGTTGCCGATCCAGCGCGCGTCGGGTCCGCCATCACTGAAGATCGCGGCCTGCGGCTGTAGCTCGCGCACAATTTTCCACGTGTTGGCCCAGTCGTAATAAGTCGTGTTATCGATGGTGCGTTTCTCTTTCGCTCCACCGTAATAGCCGTCGCCACCGTTCGCGCCGTCGAACCAGATCTCGAAAATCGGTCCGTAATTCGTGAGCAGTTCACGAAGTTGTTTTCGGTAATACTCAATGTAGCTCGGCTGGCCGTAGTCGGCGCGGTTGCGATCCCACGGCGAAAGATAAAGGCCAAACTTTAACCCGTGCCGGCGGCAGGCATCGGAAATTTCACGCACGATGTCACCGTGGCCGTTTTTATAAAGGCTGTGTGCGATGCTGTGGTCGGTGTACTGACTCGGCCAGAGGCAGAAACCGTCGTGGTGTTTTGCGGTGAGCACGAGACCGCGCAAGCCGGCTTCCTTCACCGTGCGAACGATCTGGTCGGCATCGAACGCGGTCGGGTTGAATAGCGCGGGCGATTCGTCGCCATAACCCCATTCCTTATCGGTGAACGTATTGACCGTGAAGTGAACAAATGAATACGCCTCCAATTCCTGCCACGCCAGCTGTCGCTCGCTCGGCATGGCGCCGAGAGGGGCGGGCGGCGGTGTGGCTGCTGTAGCAACGAGCGCCGAACTGCTGAGAAAAGCGAGGAGGAGGAGAAGGCGCAGGGGGTTCATTGGCTTTGGCTTTGGGTGATCGTGGCTGCGAGCGTGAGCGAGTGGATGAATGTCCACTCACTCACCAGACCTTGTGAAAAAGCCCGTAGTGACACGCGAGCTGCGAGCCAAACATCCAAGCAACACACCCGCCCTTCGGGCACCCCTCTCAAGAGGGGACTTCGGCTGCAATCATCGCAGGAAAATCCCCTCTTGAGAGGGGTGGCGCGAAGCGACGGGGTGTGTGATCGTGGCTTTTCACACGGTCTATCACGCTCGCAGCTACCGGTCGAATTCGAAGTCAGCATGGATCTTCACAGAGTTAATACGTGTCGACCAGCGACCGAAACGTGAGCGCGGCTTTCAAGCGCGCAGCCGTCGCGGGCTTCACGAGATCGACCACAACCGTTTTCGCCTCGTCGGGATAGAGCTCGAAATAATTGTCGCTCGTCTGATGCGCGATCCCGCTCAGATCAAAGGCGAAGCGGTGCTGGAAAACCGGCGACGTGAACGTCAGCGCCGCGCGCGTGCGCGCTTGCAGTTTCACGGCCACCCGCGTGCGTGATTTTGGCAGCGCAAGAAAACGCGGTGGCGTCAAAAACACCGTATCCTCACTCACACATGCGCCCGAAACATCCAGCGCGATGCGCAGGACAAGCGAGTCGCGTCCGTGTTTCGCCAATGGCGCAGCGAGATCGAGCGTATGCTGCTTGATGCTTTCCCCGTGGCGGAGCGCGACCGATTTTTTCCCACGGAGCAAGACGCGGCCATCGAGGTGAAACAAATCCCAGCGGAGCGTGCCGTGCGCAGGCGTCGGCGCATCGCAGACGGTGTAGAGGTGAACTTCGCGAACCGTCGACTTCCGATAATTGCCAATGCCAGCCGCTTCGTCGCCCGGCACGTGCGCGCTGACGAGCGCGGGCGCGAAAAACCGTCGCGCCACGTGGTGCAGCGCACGCCAGCGGCCGGTGTGCTCGATCGAACTCCACGAGGCCACAGGCCAGCAGTCGTTGAGCTGCCAATACAGAGCGCCCATGCAATGCGGCATCAGGCGTCGGTAATGCTCAACGCCGGTCTGCATGCAAAAGGCCTGATTGAGCTGCGAGAGGTAGATGAGGTCGTCCTGCGATTTCGGAAACCGGTAGCGGCGTGAAACGTAATCGAGAATCACCTGATTGCCTCCGCGATTTTTCTGATGGTTCTCCATCGTCGCGCTGAAGACGTTCGAGTCGTCCCGCTGGCAGAACGTCGCATTGGTCTCGGGCGAACTGTAACTCTGCATGCCGAACTCCGAACAAAACCGGAAACGCCACTTCTCGTAGTCTTTTACCGGATGCCGAGCATGCCAGACCTCCCAGTAGTGCGTGTCACCGTGTTTTTCGCCGGCGGCGTTCGAGTTATCGCCGTCGGGCCGATGCTGTGACGACGGCCAGTAAGACGTGACGCCGTCGAGCGCCGCTACGATTTCCGGCAGCGCGCGATCGAACACGGCTTCGTAGTCAGCGCGCTGAGCGGGTTGCTTGAGCCGCGCGACGTTGAGCTGCTCGATCTCGTTGTTACCGCACCAAAGTGCGAGACAGGCGCGATGACGCAGACGGCGAACTTGGTCGCGGGCTTCGGCGCGCACGCTTTCCACGAACGCTTCGTCACCTGGATAAATCGCGCAGGCGAACATGAAATCCTGCCAGACAAGCAAACCGAGTTCGTCGCAAAGATC
>CBRAFL010000365.1:0-5372 GCA_967755055.1 uncultured bacterium | reverse complement strand
TCCCTTCTCGAAGTAGGGGATCACGTTGTAGGTCGTCTTCGAGAGATACGGCATGTTGTAACCGTTCGAAGTGTCGGCCTCAGCGAACGTCACGTTTGTCTGGATACCGAAGCCCGCGCCAATTTCCTGCTGCGCAGTCAGAGCGAGACCGCGGACCTGCGCGTTGCCGGCATTGAAGGGCGAGCTAACCGAATAGGTCGCGTTCTTTCCGGTCGCCGTGTTCAGGAGCACCTTGTCCTGGGTGACACTGAGAACGTAGTTGCTGATGCTGCGGGCGAAGAGCTCGGCCGAGAAGAGAGTCGATTTCTGCGGATACCACTCGAGGGCGATGTTGACGTTGGTGGACTCGTACGGCTTCAGATCCGGATTACCACCGCTGCCGGTGAGCCGGGTGTTGTCGAGATCGAACTGACCGGCGAGGTCGCTGTAACGCGGCCGGGCGATGACTTGAGCGACACCGGTGCGGAGGATCAGGTCCTTCGCGAGATCGAGCGCGAAGTTAAAGCTGGGCAGAAACTTGGTGTAGTCCGTGTCCTTCTTAACCTTCGTGTACGTCGCGGTATTGCCGTCGTAATTCCAATACTTCGATTCGTCGGTCGTCTTCACGATGCGCATGCCGAGATTGCCGCGGTAACCGCTGCCGGCGAAGTTGCCCTGCGTGAAGAACGCCGCGTTCTGTTCGCGGACATACCACTCCTGGCCCTTCTTTTCAGAGAAGGGCGCCGTTGGCAGGGAGAGCAGGTAGGAAACAACCGAGTCCTGGCTCGGTACCACCATCTTCGCGAGATCTCCGCCCGTGCCGACTCCGTCGAAGAGATTCGAAGGCGAGAGCGAAGGGCTGAAAGAGCTCAGATCTTTGATGTCGGTCACGAGGATCGTGTTACCCCGGGAGGCCTGGCTGTTGACGTGATCGTTGTATTTGAGGCCGAAGAGGACCTTGTTGAAGATACCGAAATTGACTGGGCGGTCGGCGTCGATCTGCGTGTAGTCTTCCTTATCCACCGTCGTGGTATATTCGATACCGCCGGCTTGATCGTTCGGACGGCGGGTCTTGTAGGCGGCGGGGTTCGTGGCGGCGGTTGGGTCGTCGAACGACAGGGAAGATTTGGAACCGTCGTAGGCAAAGGAGTAGCTCTGATTGAACATGAGCGAGAAGAGATACTCAGGATCTTTGCCGCCGGTTGCTTTCGTGTGGCCGGCGTCAAAGCCGAAGTGCCACGTACCGTCCGGGCGGAAATCGCCGTGGAGATTGAGCGAGTCGGTTTTGACCGTGGATTTGCGCAGGTTGGTGTCGTACTGGCCATCGGCGTTGTACGGATTCGCGGCGGGACCGACGAGCGTAACTCCGTTCACGGTGGCGTTGCCAGCGGTCACGTGGCCAGCGGTGACATATCCGCCATTCACGGTGTACTTGTCCAACGTGCCCCAATACGCGGGCACCACGTAACGGGATTGGCTGAAGTTATCGTAAACACCCTTGATGTGGATGCCGGTCAGATTGAGTTCGAGCGTGTCGATCGGTTTCCATTGCAGCGCGGCCTGGATGCCGTCGCGTTCGCGGGTCTGTTTGAAAAATGCCGAATTCATGCCGAAGGGAACCTTCGCATCTCCGGCGGCCGGAACCGTGCCGTAGCCCCAGTATTCGATACCGGCGCGGTAGAGATATTCCTTGTCGTGCGTGAGCGCGACGAGGGCGCCAAACTTCCGGTCTTCGGATTTCCAGCTGTAGAGCAAGGAGCCGCGGGCATTGCCCTTTTCAGAGCGGTCGTTGTAGGCGTAACCCGCGGAAGCGCGGATGGTATTGGCCGGCAGATCGAGTGGACGGCGGGTGTTGATGATCACGGTGCCGCCGATGCTGCCATCGTCGATGCGTGCTTCGGTCGCCTTATAAACTTCGGCGGTGCCGATGATTTCAGGCGAGAGCAGCGTGTAATTGAACGTACGGCCGCTCGAGTCGTTCGTGGAGCCGCCCCACTGACCCGATGCAATTGTCTGGCCGTTGACCAACACGCGATTCAGCGCGGGATCGGTTCCGAGAATGCTGACCATTTCACCTTCGCCGAAAACGTGGTCCACCGAAATGCCGGAAATATGCGAGAGCGATTCCGCAACGTTCGTGTCGGGAAACTTGCCGACATCTTCCGCGGTAATCACGTCGATGATCGACGTGGCTTCGCGCTTGGCGTCGAGTGATTTCTGAAGACTGGCCCGGTAACCGGTGACAGTGTAGCTCTCGAGCTGCACGGCATCGTCTTTCGGGACAGCCGCTTCAGCGGCGGGCGGGGTGGTCTGGGCTGACGAAACGAGGGCGGCAATGAGCATTGCGCCCGCGATAAAACGGCGCGGAAGGCCGTGGGCGTTGCAGGTCTGCGTGTGCATGGTGGGTGCGTTCAGTCGACTGAGCGTTTTGGTTTTCCTAGTTTGTCCACTGGGTGTGACAACGACGTTACGACCGCAGCATACCGACTACGTGTGTAATAAAGAATGGCATGAGCGATGATGTTTTTAACATTTTTGCTAGGATCAGAAGCTGATGATTCACCGGAACAAAACCCGCCCTGCGGTCCGGATGCCGGACATCAGCGCCGCGTTAAAGCTGGCGCACGCCAACCCACCGTCGACAACAGGCGGCCGGTATTCCACCGGGCGGAGGCTCGCGTCACTTAATTACGGATACGATTCCGCCGAACCCGGCGGGCTCGCCTGGCCGGCTCTCGAACACAACGCTCAGCGTGTGTTCCTGGCTCCCGGACGGGAGCGCGACCTCGAGAGCCGCGCGCTCGAATTCGTTTTTGCGCGCGACCAAGACGCCATCGAGCCAGATCTCCGCGCGACCGGCGAGAGCGTTGAACTTGATGCGTCCACCCGATTCACTGACGGCAGCTGTGCCATGAAAGCGGATACACGACACCGCCCAGTTTCCGCCGGAGAACAGTTGCGGTACGCCGGGCTCGATCGTCGCCCAGCTGTTCATGTCATTGGCAGCCGGAAGCTGCAACGGGTCCGGGCGCGCGGCGGCAGCCGGCGACAGTCGCCAGTGACGCAAGGCAGAGATCCGTTGGGCCGCCGGAACCGAGGGACGCGCAGGGGCCGCGATGATCGGCAGTGCGAGCTCCGCGGAACGCAGGCCGGCAGCTTTCGCTCGCAGCACCAAGGTTCCCGCGCCGCCGCGGGCACTTCGCACCATCACTTGAGCAAGTCCGTTAAAGAGACTCCGACGATTTCCCTTTTCCGGCTCGTGCGAATTCGGGTCACCGTTGCCAACTCCGATGATCGCACCGGGGCCGTTGATTTCGAACTCGACCGGAAAATTCGCGCTGGGCACAGAGCGGCCCTCGGCATCAAGGGCCTCTACCGTGATCGGCTGCGCGTCCTCGCCATCGCCGGCGAGCGCGGCGCGATCGGGTGCGAGTCGCAGCGCCACGGTCTCGCTGGTGGTTTCGACGGCCGCCCTGGACACTTCGCGTCCCGCCCGATAGCCAACAGCTTCGAGCCGGCCGGGCGCGTAGTTGATTTCCCATGACGGCATCGTGAAACGATCCACGATTTTTTCGCCGACGACTTTGCCGTTAAGCGAGAGGACGACCTTCTCCGCGTTCGTGAGCGCCATCACTTTGATCGGCTGACCCTCGCGTCCGGGCCAGTTCCAGTGCGGCGCGAGATGTAACACGGGGCGGTCATCGATCCACTGCGCCTGGTGAAGATAAAATGCCGTCTTGGGAAATCCGCACAGATCGAGGCAGCCGAAGAATGAACTCGCCGACGGCCATGCGTACGGCGTGGGCTCGCCGTGATAATCGAAGCCAGTCCAGATGAACATGCCCGCGACGAACGGCCGCTCCGCGACCGCTTTCCACGCCTCACGATGCGTCGCGCCCCAGAACGCGGCTTGCGTGTCGTAAGCATCGATCACGTGGCTCGCGGGGTCGCTCACATACGCCCCGCGCGTCATGTACGCGGACGTGTCTTCCGAACTGGTCATGGGCAACGTCGGATGCGCGGCGTGAAACCGGTCGTAGTCGCCCTGGTTGTAGTTGAAACCCATCACGTCCACCGCCTGCGAAACGTTAACCGGTGTGAAGAAACCAGAACTCATCGCCGCGGTAACGGGCCGCGTGCCGTCGAGCCGCTTCACCACCGCTGCCATGCGCCGCACCATCTCGTAGCCGGTCTCTGTCGCCTGCATCGGCTCCTCGTTGAACACCGACCACAGGATGACGCTGGGATGATTGCGGTCGCGGCGTACGAGCCACTCGAGCTGTCGCTGATACTCGGGCGTGGAATTAAAAATCCGGTTCTCGTCCATCACCAGCATGCCGATCCGGTCGCACGCGGCGAGGAACTCAGCCGCCGGGGGATTGTGCGCGCAGCGATAGGCGTTGGCGCCCATCTCCTTCAACTTTCTCAAACGAAATTCCCAGAGCGAATCCGGCACCGCCACGCCGACTCCCGCGTGATCCTGATGATTGCAGACCCCTTTGATTTTCAGTGGCTGCTCGTTCAGGAAAAATCCGCGATCCGCGTCGAAACGAATGGTGCGGAAGCCGCAGGTTGTCGTCGCCGCGTCCACGGGTGCACCGGCGCGCTTAACCACTGTGCGCACTTCATAGAGCGTCGGCTCGTCGATCGACCAGAGGCGGGGTGACGGCACGGAAAGCGCGAGCTTCACGATCGTGTCCTCGAGCGGATGCACGCTGCCCGCGGTTTGCGCTCGGGCCACAATTTTTCCAGCCGGCTCGGCCAGCGTCACCTCGACATCGAACGCCGCTGATTCACGACCTGAGTTTGCCACGGTCGCTTCGACGGGCAGCAACCACGAGCCATCCGCCTGCTTCACGGGATTCGCGTAAACGCCATCCGTGACGACGTGAACCGGATCACGTTTCACGAGCCACGTGTGCCGATAAATTCCGCCACCCTCGTACCACCAGCCTTCCATCGCCTCGGCGTCCACTCGCACCGCAACGGTGTTGATCGCGTCATCGCCGTAGTTGGCGAAAGCGGAAACATCGATCGTGAACGAGGTGTAACCGCACCAGTTTCGGTGCGCGAGAATCCCATTCACCCAAACGGTGCAGTGCGTTGCCACGCCGTCGAATTGAAGTTCGAGGTGACGGCCGCGATCCGACTCGGCCAAGTGGAAATGGCGACGATACCATGCGATGCCGCGCGGCCGGTAACCCTGGGAAATGTTGGCCTGCGAATCGAACGGTGCCTCGCTGACCCAATCGTGCGGCAGATCCAACTGACGCCAGATCGTGTCATCGAATTCTGGAGACGCCGCGCCCGGCGCGCGACCCGCCTTCGTGCTTTGGTAGGTTTCGTCATGACCCTGCACGACCGGAAACGGGATGTCGCCCGGGTGAAATAAC
>CBRAFL010000364.1:0-5413 GCA_967755055.1 uncultured bacterium | reverse complement strand
CCCATGCAAAAAGCCATTCACGGCATTACGGTCGCGCACTTTCTCGATACTTATCGCGTAAAGCTGAAGATGGAGCTCGTCACCGGGGAGTCCGGTCTGCACCGGCTCATTCGTGAAGGGAGCATCAATCGCCCTTCCCTCGCTCTCACGGGATTTTTCAAATATTTCGCCAACAAACGTATTCAGGTGTTGGGCGCGGCGGAGATGACGTTTCTGAAAACTCTGTCGCCGGAAAAGCAGGTCGAGATTTTCACGGGCATGGTGAAACAGCACATCCCATGTCTGGTGCTGACGCGTAATTTTCACCCGACGCCGGCGATGCTGAAAGTCGCGACCGATATGCGCCTGCCGATCATCCGCACTCCGATGATCACGATGAATTACGTGAATCTCGCGACGCTCTGCATCGACAACGAGTTCGCCCCCGGCTCGACCGAACACGCCACGACCCTCGACGTCCGCGGCATCGGCGTGATGCTCCGCGGAACAAGTGGCGTCGGTAAAAGCGAGTGCGCTCTCGCGCTAATCGAGCGCGGACACTCATTGGTCGCCGACGATCTCACGGTCATCAAACTGCTCGACGAGCGCGAACTGATCGCCTCGAGCCGCCCGCTCAATCGCGGTTATATGGAATGCCGCGGTATCGGCATTATCAATATCGCGGAGATGTTTGGCGTGAAGTCGATCCGCCTCGATAAGCGCATTGATCTCGTCGTTTCGCTGCAGGAATGGTCACCCGACGTCGTCGAAGAGCGCACCGGTTTGGAGGAAAACTATTACGAGATCCTGAATCAGCGCGTCCCGCACATCGAACTCTACGTTCGCCCCGGACGTGACATGGCCCGTTTGGTCGAAGTCGCCGCGCTCACGCAAGCGCTGAAGAAAATGGGTCACGATCCCGCGAAGGATTTCAACGATCGTCTGATTGCGTACATGACGAAACAGGGAACCGATTTCGGCGCGAAAAAAATCACCCCGATCGATCGCGAAGAGGATCAAGCCGGAGTCTAAGCTAAGCTCCGTTCAGCCTGAGAGCTTATCACAAGCTCCACCGTGTTCCGAACGTCGGCAGCTCGCTCGCGAGCGCTCAGGTGTCGGATCGCGTCCGCAAGCGGACTGCGTACATGGCAAGCCCGGAACGTCCGTCGGACTTGGCGAGTACTCCGCCCCAGCAAATGCGGCAAGTCAGCGTCTCATTTTACAAATGAAACAAATGGAATACGTATGAGTGGCCAGCTTCGTGCCGCGAAAACCCCGCGGCGCTAAAACCCCACCCCACGGAATGCGGCAAATGAAAGGAACACACCATGTATTGGCCTTTCATCGTATATGCGATTTTGGCACTCGGCATGGCCGCCGGCATGTTGCTCGTCTCGCATTTTCTCGGCGAACGTCATCGTGAACAAGCGACGGGAGAACCTTACGAATCGGGAATTGCGCCCACCGGTTCAGCGCGCCTGCGGCTTTCGATTCAGTTTTACCTGACGGCGATCCTGTTCGTCATTTTTGACCTGGAGCTGGTGTATATTTTCGCCTGGGCGGTGGCGATCCGCGAACTGGGCTGGGCCGGCTATCTCGGCGTGCTTTTGTTCGTCGTCATTTTGCTCTCCGGCCTGATCTACGAATGGCGCATGGGCTCCCTCGATTGGGCCGCCCCAAAAAAACGTCCGCGAACTTGACGACTCATGAGCACGAGCTGGAGCCTGCATCCCGCGACCGCTTCCCCAGTCGCACCTCGCCCGGAAACGACGGCGACGGATGACGTCATTGGCAAGATCCTCGCCCTCTCCCGCCTGCAGGATCTCATCGCGTGGGGACGGAGAAATTCACTCTGGCCATTCAACTTCGGCCTCTCGTGCTGTTTCGTCGAGATGGCCACGAGCATCACCAGCAAATACGACATCGCCCGCTTCGGTGCCGAGGTCCTGCGCGGCACGCCGCGCGAGGCCGATGTGATGGTGATCGCCGGCACCGTTTTCATGAAGATGGCTCCTGTCATCCAGCGACTCTACGAGCAGATGATGGAACCTCGCTGGGTGATCTCGATGGGCTCCTGCGCCAACTCCGGCGGGATGTACGATATCTATAGTGTCGTGCAAGGCGTGGATAAATTCCTGCCCGTCGACGTTTATGTACCGGGTTGTCCGCCACGACCGGATGCCTTCATGGAGGGCCTCCTGCTCTTGAGTAAAGCCGTCGGCCAGGAGAAGCGGCCTCTCGCCTGGTGGGTGGGTCCGCAAGTCGTCGAGAAACCCGGTCGCGACTCTCAGCGCGATCTGAAACGCACCGATCGCATGACCATGCGCTTTTTACGCCCGCCGAATGAAGTCTAACCGGCCCGGGCTCGAAACAGCCAAAATTCGCCACCTTCTCACCGCCCTTTCGCGACCCAACTCATTCCACCATGAATGTGGAATCCGACATCGACCGGGAACTCTTCGCAGGCTTCCCGGATGTCGCCTTCACGGTGCAAGAAACCCGTGATGGCATCCCGACATTTTGGATACCGAAGGACCGGCTGACGCGGCTTCTGCGTTTCCTCAAGGAAGAAGCCACGCCGCGTTACCGGATGTTGTTCGATCTCACCGCCATCGATGAGCGCATGCGAACCCATCGCGAAGGCCAGCCGCCCGCTGCGTTCACCGTGGTTTATCATCTACTGTGCCTCGATCCCGTACTCGAAGTACGCCTCAAGGTCGCACTCCCGGAGGAAGCACCGACAGTGCCGACAATCACCGGACTCTGGCCATCGGCCAACTGGTATGAGCGTGAAGTCTGGGACCTGTTCGGCATCCGCTTCGAGGGCCACCCGAACCTGCGCCGCCTTCTGCTGCCCTCGACGTGGAAAGGTCATCCCCTGCGCAAGGATCATCCCGCGCGCGCCACGGAGATGGGGCCGTTCCGTCTGACGGAGGAACGACGCGCCGCCGAACAAGAGGCACTCCATTTTCGTCCCGAAGACTGGGGCTTGCAGCGCTCCACGGAGGATCACGATTTCATGTTCCTCAACATCGGGCCGCAACATCCGGGCACCCATGGCGTGCTTCGCCTCGTGCTTCAACTCGACGGGGAGACGATCGTCGACGCGGTGCCCGACATCGGTTTCCACCATCGCGGGGCCGAAAAGATGGGGGAGCGCCAATCCTGGCACACTTACATCCCCTACACCGATCGCGTCGACTACCTCGGCGGTGTGATGAACAACCTGCCCTACGTCCTCGCGGTGGAAAAACTGGCCGGGATCGAAGTTCCCGACCGGGTGAAAGTCATCCGCATCATGCTGTGCGAACTCTTTCGCATTTCCAACCACCTCGTTTGGTACGGCACATTTGCACAAGACGTGGGACAGTTGTCGCCTGTCTTCTTCACGTTCAACGATCGCGAGCGTCTCCTCGGTATCATCGAGGCCATATGCGGCGCTCGGATGCATCCGAACTGGTTCCGCATCGGTGGAGTGGCGGCCGATCTCCCCGAAGGATGGGATCGCCTGGTTAACGATTTCGTCCGCTACCTTCCGTCACGGCTCGACGAATACGACGGCATGGTCATGCACAACCGCATCTTCAAGGCCCGCACCGTCGGGATCGGGAGCTACACCGCGGAGCAGGCGATCGACTGGGGCGTGACCGGCCCCGGCCTTCGCGCCTGCGGCGTCGAGTGGGATCTGCGCAAGAAGCGTCCGTATTCTGGATACGAGCAGTTCGAGTTCGAAATTCCCACGGGCAACCGTGGCGACTGTTACGACCGCGGTTTCGTGCGCGTGGAAGAGATGCGGCAGAGCCTGCGCATTATCGAACAGTGCGTGCGCCACATGCCGCCCGGCCCCTACAAGGCCGATCATCCGCTGACCACGCCGCCACCGAAGGAGCGCACGATGCACGATATCGAGACGCTCATTACGCACTTCCTCAGTGTGAGCTGGGGTCCGGTGATCCCGGCGGGCGAGGCCTGCGTAATGATCGAAGCGACCAAGGGACTCAACGCCTACTACCTCGTGAGCGACCACGACACGATGTCGTATCGCACGCGCATCCGCGCGCCGTCGTTCCCCCACATGCAAGCCGTCCCCTGGATCAGCCGCGGAGGACTGGTGCCCGACCTCCTGGCGATCCTCGGCAGCGTCGACTACGTGCTCGCCGACGTTGACCGCTGACTGCTCCCGACCACCTCCCCCATGCTCAGCGAAACCGAACAACGCGAAATCGAAAACGAAGCGGTGGCCTACCCTCTTCGCCGCTCAGCGTGCATCGATGCCTTGATCATCGTGCAGCGGCATCGCGGCTGGATTTCCGACGAGAGCATCCGCGACGTCGCCGCCGTGCTCGGCATGACGTCGCACGAGGTCGATGCGGTGGCGACGTTCTACAACCTCATCTACCGCCGCCCGGTGGGGCGGACTGTCATCCACGTATGCGACAGCATCAGTTGTTGGGTGATGGGTTGCGACAAAGTCTGCGCGCATCTCCGGAGCAAGCTTGGCGTCGGCTGGGGAGAAACCACCGCCGACGGCCAGTTCACGGTCCTCCCGATTCCGTGCCTCGGCGCCTGCGACCACGCGCCCGCCGCCATGGTGAACGGTGAACTCCACACCGATCTCACGCCCGCGCGGATCGACTCGCTGTTGCAAGCCGCCCAGCCCAGTCCGCAAGCAACGCTTCCTCAGTGACCGCCATGGAAAAACCGCTCACCGCGCACATCCGCCCCGGCGGCGAACCGCTCTCCTTCGACGACTACGAGCGCGTCGACGGCTATGCCTCCGTGCGCAATGCGCTCAAGACGATGGCGCCCGCCGAGGTGACGAAAATGATCAGCGACTCCGGACTGCGCGGTCGTGGCGGCGCGGGCTTTCTCACCGGGCCTAAATGGAGCTTCGTCCCGATGGGCCCCGACGCACCCCGCCCGAAATATCTCGTGTGCAACGCCGACGAAATGGAGCCGGGCACCTTCAAGGATCGCTATCTCATGGAGGGCCATCCGCACCAGCTCATCGAAGCGATGATCGTGAGCGCCTACGCGATCGGAGCGGAGGTCGCGTTCATCTTTCTGCGCGGTGAATACGCGTTGTCGCGCCGGCGGCTCGAACATGCGCTGGCCGAAGCGCACGCACACGGTTACCTTGGTCGCAACATCCTCGGCAGCGGCTTCGACCTCGATATTCGGATACACACGAGCGCAGGCCGCTACATCTGTGGCGAGGAGACGGCGCTGCTCAACGCGCTCGAAGGCCGCCGCGCCATCCCGCGGGCCAAGCCGCCCTTCCCTCCGATCGTCGGGCTTTGGGGCAAGCCAACGATCGTGAACAACGTAGAAACGCTCTGTAACGTGCCGCACATCCTGAATCGCGGCGTGGCTTGGTTCAAAAACGCCCGCCGCTCCGGCGATGGCGGCACGAAGCTCTACGGCATGAGCGGCC
>CBRAFL010000363.1:0-5501 GCA_967755055.1 uncultured bacterium | reverse complement strand
GGAAAACCAGCTGTTCCACCCATGGGACGTAGTCGACAATGAGCATTTCGAGCGCGGTGCCCGAGCGGCTCAGACGCACGCCCCGGAGGCGAGAGAAAAGCTCGGCGTGCCAGAGCGTTTCTTTATATGTGTCGCGCGGTTTGTGCCCAAAAAAAACCTCGCCCACTTACTCGAAGCGTATGCGCGCTATCGGAAGAGTGCGGGCCGTGAGGTCTGGGCGCTGGTGCTTTCCGGGGCGGGCCCTTTGGAGGACGAATTGCGGCAGCTGGCGCGCAGGCTCGCGATCGAAGCCGATGTAATTTTTCCCGGCTTCGTGCAATACTCGGACTTGCCCGTCTTTTACGGGCTGGCGGGTGCGCTGGTATTACCCAGCGTAGTCGATCAGTGGGGCCTCGTCGTCAATGAGGCGATGGCCGCGGGGCTTCCCGTCCTTGTGTCTTCGCGCTGTGGCTGCGTTCCGGAGCTCGTGCGCGAGGGCCACAATGGGTTCGTCTTCGATCCTGCGGAACTTTTCCAACTCGCATGCCAGTTGAATGCCGTCGCGACCATGGATCCCTTTGCACGCGCGACAATGGGCCGGCGTTCGCAGGAAATTGTAGCCGAGTTTTCTCCCGCGGCTTTTGCGCAGGGCATCGAGGCAGCTGTCGCCGGTGCGCACGCGAAGCGCCGGAAAGCACCACCTTGGGTGACTCGCATCGTGATCGACCTCCTGGTGTGGAAAGCGCGTCTCCGTTCATGACTACGCGTCCGTCAGACGGCCGTGGGCCGATCTACTTTTGTTTCGCGGATCCGGTGGGATTCTCCGGCCAGAAAGCTGCGACCGAACTAATCATTCAAGGTTTGGCTGCGCGGGGATGGAATTGCAGACGGCTGCCGCAGCCAGTGATGGAGAGGGAAAGCGCGAGCGGTCTGGCTCGAGCCCGGCATCTTCGGCGGATGTTGATAAGTTGGATACGTTCGTTGCGGTTGCTCTTCACTCGCAGCGGTCATCTGTGCGTCAACTTGGGCCAAACGCGCGCCGCGTTTCTCCGAGACGCGATTCCGCTGTTGCTCGGTCGGCTTGGGCTTGGCCGGTCGCGGGTGATCGTATCGCTCCACGGCAGCTTGTTTATGCGCTGGGCCGACGTCTCGCTTGAGGCGCGGGTGTTTCGTTTTCTGCTCGGAAATGCAGGCGTCGTCACCGTGCTTGGTAATGGCCAGCGTGAACGGTTACTCAACCTTGGTCTCACCTCAATGCGGGTCGCGGTGGTGGTAAACTCGTGCGATCTCGAGCCGCTCCTCACGACGGCCGTGCTGGCCAAACATTCCAGCGCACGGGTCCGCGATCAGCCGGTCCGTTGCCTCTATCTCAGCAGCCTAATCGATACGAAAGGGTTTCCCGAATATCTGGAAGCATTGCGTTTGGTCGCCGCGCTTTTCGGTCCGAGAGTCGAGGCTGTCCTTTGCGGACGATTGATCGCGAGCGAGTTCTCGGAACGGTTTGCGAATATCGCGGAGGCGGAACAGTGGATCGAGCGAGAGATGGCCGAGATCAATCGCAGCGCGCGAGTGCGGATCCGCTGGATAAAAGGGGCGGTGGGCGCAGAGAAGGCGGCGTTGTTTCGCGAGGCGGATGTGTTCGTGCTGCCTACCCGCTATGCCGTGGAGGCGCAGCCGCTGGTGCTGGTGGAGGCGATGGCTTCCGGCTGCGCGATCATCACCACGCGTATCGGCGAAATACCTACGATTCTCGATGAACGCTCTGCTGAGTTCATTCCCGAGGTTTCTTCCGATGCGCTCGCGGCCGTGTTGCAGTCCGTGACGGCAAATCTGTCTATTCGGCTGCAGCTCGCGGTGGCGGCACATGCACGTTTCATGGAACGTTACCGACGTGAGCGTCACATCGATGAATGGGAACGTTTGTTGGAATCAAACAGCGCGAACTCATGACGCCGGCAACCGAAACGCGTTCGATTGAGGTCTACAACTCCGTGGGGGGCGCCGCATTTTTTCAACGACTGATCAGCGAATGGAAAAACGCCGGTGCGGAGGTGACGTGTCACGAGGCGATTTCCGATGCGGCTTACCGCGTGCGCCGCGGCGCCATGGGCCGCCTCCTCCTGCGCTGGCAAATGTACGCGGGGCAAACTTGGAGCTGTTGGCGGAAAGCCAGGCGGCGGCCGGATCGAGCGCCGCTTCGCGTGGTCACGACGAATCCCTTTTTTGCGCCCGCGCTCGTGGCGTCCGCTGCGGGAAATGATGGAGCGACGATCAATCTCTTATACGATCTCTTCCCGGAGGCGTTGATTGAGGCGGGAAAAATTACGTCCGATTCGTGGACCGCGCGACGGTGTGCCGCAGTTACCCGCTATGCTCTCAGCCGATGCTCTGCGACCGTTTTTCTCGGCGAGCGCCTGAGGAAGTATGTCGAGTCGGCGCATGGACCGGCTCGACGCGCAGTAGTGATTCCGGTGGGTGCCGACGGCGGGCCGTTTCGAAATTCGCCGCCGACACTTCTGGACGCGGACTTATCGCCGCAAATTCTCTACTCGGGCCAGATGGGGCGGATGCACGACGTCGCCACGCTCTTGCACTCGTGGGCCAAGGGCGAGGTGCCCGGTCTTCGGTGGGCGTTTTACGCGACGGGAGCGGGCTATGCCACACTGCGGCAAGCCACCGGAGCCCGTCCTGCGGTGACGTGGGGCGAAAGTCTGCCGGCCGACAGCTGGCAACGCGCCATGTTGGAGTCGCAGGTGGCCCTCGTGACGATCGCGTCGGGCGCTGAGCGAGTGGTCATGCCCAGCAAAACCTATAGCGCGATGGTCGCGGGTCAGGCGATCCTCGCGATTTGCCGTCGCGAGTCAGATCTCGCCGACCTGGTTACGCGCCATGATTGCGGTTGGGTGGTGGAGCCGGGCGATGTTGAAGGCCTGAATCAAACACTCTCGGTGATCGCCAACGATCCGCTGGCGTTGCTGGCGAAACGGCAACGCGCCTTCGAGGCGGGCCATCGTTATTACGACATGGCGCCGGTATCGAAGCTTTGGATGAACCTCTTCGACGAACTTTCGCTAGGCACATCGCGCCATGGTTCCTGACCGACAGCGGCGATGTGTGTGGTGGCTTTTGGCGCTGATGTTACTTGCCGCCGCGCCGGCGTTGCCAGCGGCCACGCCGGTTTTCCGCGACGGTCACACAATGCTGCCGATTCTGGTTGCGGCAGATGCTGCACCGATGGTGCGGACGGCTGCGGAGGATTTCGCGCGGGTGCTGGCAAAGATGTCGGGGTTTGCCTGGCCTGTGCGCAGTCCGTCGTCACCGGGCGAGGCCGGATTTTATGTCGGCTCAAGTATTGGCGTCGTTCACGGCTTGCCCGAGCTGACTGCGGCGAAAGATCTGCTTGCGCCACAGCCGGGCGAGATCGGTCCGGACGGATTCCGGATCGAGACCCGCGATGGCAGTGTAATTATCGAGGGTGCGACGCCTGAGGCGACCGGCTTCGCGGTGTCATGGCTTTTGCAATACGCAGCCGGTGTCCGATGGTATGCGCCGGGCGAAGAAGGAGAGATCGTTCCGCGTCGATCGGAGTGGTCGGTGCCGGAGCTGCACGTGATACGTGAGCCAGCTTATGTCTCGCGCGAGATCACCGGATTGAAGACGCCTGCGGAAATAGAGTGGGCCAGGCACAACGGATTGCGCAGCCATCTCGAATTCAGTCATGCGCTGGACAGTGTATTTCCACCGGAAACGCTTTCGGCGCATCCGGACTGGTTGCCGCTCCTGCAAGGTCAGCGTTACCAACCGTCATCCGTCAGCGATCACAACTGGCAACCGAACCTTGCTCTGCCTGAAGTGGCCGGGCACGCAGCGCGCGTGGCCGCAGCGGCTTTCGCGCGTGATCCAGATCGAGTCAGTTTTTCGCTCGGGATGAATGACACTTGTCGCTTTGATCAGAGTACCGCCTCGCGAACTCTCGTCGAACCCCTGCGCTATTTCCGTGGTATGCCGGATTATTCGCCGCTCGTGTTCACCTTTATGAACCGCGCGGCGGAGTCGGTTGCAGCGACGAATCCCGGTCACTACCTCGGATGTCTGGCTTATTTTTGGTGCGAGAATCCACCTCCTTTTCCCGTAAACTCGCGGGTGGTGCCCTTCGTGACGACGGATCGGAGTCAGTATTACGATCGTGAGTACAGAAGGGCGGATCTGGCATTGATGGCGCGTTGGGGAGCGTCGGGCGTCAAGGCGTTTGGTCTTTGGGAATACGCCTACGGTCGCGGTTTTCTGGTTCCTCGTGAACCGTTGACTGCACTCGCGGAGTCGATCCGCGTGGGCTGGCACAGCGGAGCGCGCGGTTACCTCGCGGAGTTGGAGCCGCATGGGGGGTTCGACACTTTCAAGGCGTGGATGATTGCCCAGCTTCTGTGGGAGCCAGATCGTCCGCTGAAGGAACTGGCTGACGATTTTTATCGCGGCTACTATGGAGCTGCAGCACAGCCGATGCGCCGGTTTTTCGAACGCTGCGAAGCGCGATGGATGGCGCAGGCCGGCTCGCCCTGCTGGCTCAAGCTGTATCAACAGGAGGACCAGTCACTGCTCTTTCCGCCTGAGACGTGCCGGGAGATACGCGCACTCATCGACGACGCGGCTCGCTTGGCCACGGGGGATGCGACGGTCGCGGCGCGCGTTGAACGGACAATGCGTGCTTTTGCGGTGACCGAGACGTATGTGGCTTTCGACACCGCGCGGCGCGAATTGACGGCCCGAGTTACTGACGGTGGTCAATTGGACGAGGGCGTATCAGCCACTCTGATTCAAACTCTCCTGAATACGAAATCACGATTTACCGAGGCCTTCGGCGCGGCGACGAAGGGCGAGCGGCCGGCCATGACGCCGATGGAGCTGGCTCCCTTTTTTCGCAACGATCCTGTGCCGGCCCTGCTGTGGCGAGTGGCTCAGCGGGATGTGCTCGCTGCGCGCAGAGTCCTCGGCGCGGCCGGCCTGGCGGCGGGCGCGCACGAATCCTGGCATGCGATGGCTGGCGCGTTGGCGGACGGGAGAGGAAGGCGGGGCCGCAATCTGGTTGAAAACGGTTCGTTTGAACTCAGAGGAACGGAAGCGCAGCAGCCACCGTTTCTTTTTCCACGCCCAGGCGAGCAGCCCACCGGCTGGGAAGTGATGGCGACGCCAACGGAGACTGGACGCGTGGCAGTGGTTGAGACGGAAGAATCGAGTCGCCGCATGCTGCGCGTGGAGGGCGCATGGGACACCATGGTTTATCAATGGGTGCCGGCGAAGCCCGGGCGCACCTACGTCGTCACGGCGCAGCTCCGGGGTAGTTCGAGTCCCGGCAATGAATCGGCGCTGTACGTCCGGTTTCTCTCCGTCGAGGGAAAGGTGCTCGACACAATCGCCATGCAATCGCTGGCCACCGGCCGCACCTCCGCGTGGCGCACACTATCGCTGGCCGAGGTGGCGCCGATGACGGCGGCGTGGGTGGGAGTGGGAATCGGCGCGGCGCG
>CBRAFL010000362.1:0-5507 GCA_967755055.1 uncultured bacterium | reverse complement strand
GAAAGCTCTTGGTGAGACCGCGAGCGGTGAGAATTGTATCCCGGTAGGGCGAACCTTCCGGGTGAGCCGTGGCTCGCAGCGGCGCGGCGGGGACACCTCGCCCTACCTGTTCAGCGTTACTCACTGCGCAACGCCTCCACCGGTTTCAATCGCGCCGCGCGCCACGCGGGCAGCAGACCCGCGAGCGTTGAAATCACCACCGAGCAGACGACGATCATCGTGATATCGCTGCGCGACGTGTGCTGGGGCAGCTGACTAAATTGATAAAAGCGCACGAGCACTTCCTGGCTGCCGGTGAGTTCAGTGAAGGCGCGAATGACGTTGTTGCGAAAAAACAACGCCGTGAAACCCAAGCCCAATCCCGCCACGGTACCGGCGATACCGATCAGCAATCCTTGAAAGCAGAAACAAGCCGCGACGTGTCGGGCTTTCCCTCCGAGCGCCCCGAGCAATCCGATCTCCCGGGTCTTCCGCACCACAGAGATCAACAGCGAACTCGTCACTGAAAATGCGGATACGATGATGATGAACGTCAGCAGGAAAAAAATCATGTTCTTCTCGAGCGAAAGCACGAAAAGAAAATCCTGATTCGCATCCATCCACGAGCGGGCGACTGCTTCAGATTCCGGCGGCAACACTTGATTGATGGCAGTCGCTGCCGCATCCGCATCGAGACCCTCAGCGAGCTTCACGTTGATTCCATGCACGCTCTTCCCGAGCCCGTAGAGATCCTGCATCAACCGCAACGTTACGAGCACCACAGAGCTGTCGAGCTGTTGGTGGCCCACTTCAAAAATTCCGACAACCGTCAGTTGCCGCGGCAAAAAGACCTCGTCGTTTTTCAACTTCTCCAGCAGCAACGGCGAATAAACTTCCACTGTGCTGCCGAGGCGGGCGCCGATGCTCACTGCGAGATTCGCACTGAGAATGATCGAATCGTCGTCGAGCTCGTTGAGAGACCCCATCCGAATATAACGCTCCAGCGGAACCACGCTCGTGACGCGGTTCACATCAATTCCCTGCATCGCAGGAAACGCCGGCTTGCGCTCGCATTCCAACATCACCGGTCCTTCCGCGAACGGTGTCGTCGCGATCACTCCCGGGACTTTTGCGATGCGGGCCTGCAAGTCCGTCGCGTCGGCGATCAGACCGCGAGAGCGGACCTGCACGTCTCCCTGTGTCTCCACAATCATGCGACGGATCTCGTAACCGAAACCGCCCATCACGCTCGTTGAAACCACGAGCAGTGCCACGCCGAGCGCCACACCCAGGATCGAAATCGCCGTGAAGAACGGAAACCGCTTTCCCGTCGGGAAAAGCTGTTTCAGGGCGAGATAAAGGTACCAGGGCATTTGAAGCTGTAAGCGTTAAGCTGTAGGCTGTAAGCCCGATCAGCGCTGGCGAGCATCTATCGGTGGAAATGGGAAACCGAGAGATCGGCAAAGAGCGAGCCGATACGCTCGTGAACGCAGAGCGCTCGCAAGCGAACTGCCTACATCGATGTTCGATCGCATGAATTCCGCTTAGCGCTTATAGCTTATCGCTTAAAGCTGCGCGTCTCACGCGCCTGGCCGCAATTGCGGAAACAGAATCACGTCACGGATGCTCTCGGCGCCGGTGAGCAGGATACACAGGCGATCGATCCCCACGCCCATACCACCGGCCGGCGGCATGCCGTGCTCAAGCGCCCGCAGGAAATCCTCATCGATGTTCTGCTTCTCCTCGCCGGCCTGCGCCGCAAACATCGCTCGCTGCGCATCAGGATCGTTCTGCTCGGAATACGCCGGCGCCACTTCCATTCCGCCGATCGTGAGTTCGAACACGTCCAGCACGGTGGGATCGTCCGCATTCAACTTGGCCAAGGGACAAAGTTCCTTCGGCAGGTGTGTCACGAACGTCGGTTGAATCAGCGTTGGCTCGATCTTCTTGGAAAAAATTTCATTCGTGATCTCGAACTCTTCCCACGCCGGATTCACTGACAGCCCCAGCTTTTCTGCGCCCGCGATTTTCTCGTCCTTGCTGCGATTGAACCACTCGGCATCGCCGGTCGTTTCCTTGATCAGATCCTTGTAACGCACTTCGCGCCATGGCCCGCCGAAGTCGATTTCCTGTCCGCTCCCCGCGTGCTTGATCTTGCTCGTGCCGAGCACGTCGAGGCAAAGCGTCGTGAGCATATCTTTAATCAACGTCATCATCCCGCGGTAGTCGCTGTAAGCCTGATACACTTCGAGCATCGTGAACTCGGGATTGTGCCGGCGCGATACGCCTTCGTTGCGGAAAATTCGCCCGATCTCGAACACGCGATCGAAGCCGCCCACGAGCAACCGCTTCAGCCGCAGTTCGGTCGCGATGCGCAGATAAAAATCAACGCCGAGCGCGTTGTGATGCGTTACGAACGGACGCGCCGCCGCGCCGCCCGCCGTCGCCTCGAGCACCGGGGTTTCGACCTCGATAAACTTTTGATTCTCGAGGAAGCGGCGGATGTGCGACACCACGCGCGAACGCAACATGAGCCGCGCCCGCGATTCCGCATTCACGATCAAATCGAGATAGCGCTGACGATAAACTTGCTCGGCGTCGGCCAGCCCGTGCCATTTTTCTGGCAACGGATGCAGCGCCTTTGAAACGAGCGTGGTGCTCTCCACGCGCACGGTGATTTCACCGGTCTTGGTTTTAAATAACGTTCCCTTTGCTCCCAGGATATCGCCGAGATCGAGCTTCTTAAACGCCGCGTACGCTTCGTCGCCAACGACATCCTTTTTTACATAGAGCTGAATCTGGCCTTCCTGATCGAGAATCTTAACGAACTGGCTTTTGCCCATGTCGCGGATGACAACGAGGCGGCCGGCAACGGCGACAGTCACGGTGTTATCCTGACCCTCGACGTAGGCCTTCACCGCCTCGGCGGAAAAATGGGTCGTCGCGAAATTCGCGCGGAAAGGATCGAACCCCGCTGCGCGCATCTCGGCCAGCTTTTGCCGGCGAACTGCGTGCTGGTCGTGGGAAATATCGATGGGTGTATCGCTCATGGAACCGAGCACCGTGCCCGTCGGCGTTAGCGGGGGCAAACGGAATTTAGCCGACGCGTCAGGTCAGAGGTCCGTGCGGTCCGTCTCCGCGTAGCGCGCAGGCCTCCGTGCCTGCCGGGTTCGAGGATCGAAAATCGAAAATTGGAATTCGAAAATCAGGTCAGCAGGCACGGAGGCCTGCCGCTACGAAGGCCGATCGTTCTCAAACCGAAGAGTTGCCGGATCGTTAGTTTACGCGCTCATTGGAAGCATGTCCGCGCCAACACTTCCTTCCTGCGCCATCGTGGATTGGGGGCGCACGCGTTACACCGACGCGTGGCACCGGCAGGACGGCTACGTTGCCCAACGTATCGCAGGCGAGATCGGTGACACACTGGTGTTTACCGAACACGAACCGGTTTTCACTCTGGGCCTGCGGAGTGGTGCTGATGCCAATTTAATTTGGAACGCTGATCAGCTGGCGCGAGAAGGAATTGAGGTCGTGAAAACCAATCGCGGCGGCGACATCACTTATCATGGACCGGGGCAGATCGTCGGCTACCCTATCGTCTCGCTCGCGCCGCGGAAAGACCTGCATGCTTACCTGCGTTTTCTCGAGGATGTCTTGATCAACTCAGCCGGTCGCCTCGGACTCGCCGCCACACGCCGCGAAGGCAAAACCGGAATTTGGATCGGCCCGCGCAAGATCGCCGCCATCGGTGTCGCCGTGAGACGCTGGGTCGCCTATCATGGATTCGCGCTCAACGTGAATGCCAACCTCGCGCATTTCGGTGGCATCGTCCCATGCGGCATCGGCGCGGCCGACGGCACTGTGACATCGCTGCAAGCGGAGCTCGGCCAATCTGTTGATCTCACCGAAGTGAGATCGATCCTCGCGCGCGAATTCACAGCTCTCTGGCCAGAGTTTTTGGACGGTGGAACGCGGCTAGAAACCGCGGATCGTCCGATTAGCTAACAGGGAAACAGCTCGGTCGTCGCTCGCCGCGGGAGCGACGGGATCCCTGCGCTCACGCGCAGGGCTACATAGAAGTAGAGGCAACGAAATGCCTCTCCCTTTCAACACGATCTACTTCTTCGTGGCCGGCACGCCGCTGATCGGCCAGAGCCAAAACTGGATGCCTTGCCGTTTCCAACCCTTTTCCTCGGCCGTTTTTTGCGACTGGGCATCCATCAACCACAGGCGTTGCTCACCCTTGCTGAATTGAACCACCGGGATTCGTTCAGGCGCTTCTTTCGCTGCGACATAACCGAGCAACCCTTCATCGACAAAGCCGGCCTTTTTCCAAGCTGCCACTTTGGACTCATCAGATTCGAGCATACGATCGATACCGTCCGGACGCGTGCGGATCATGCGGTGCAACTGTGCGGCATCGGGTACGGATTCAGTCTGGACCATCCCTGTCCCATCGATCGTCCAGCCGGCTTTCACCAAGCCCTCCTTCTCCTGCGCACTCAGCGTCATTACCGCGTCTTCTCGATTGGGAGTTACGAGCAGCCAGGCTTGGGATTCGCCAGCGATCGCGCTGCCAACCAGCAGCAACCAACCGAGCAGGATATATTTAAACGTGAATGCGGGATAGCTATTTTTGGGAAACATCATGGTTCGCAGAGACCGCATCATTGTTATCGAGTGCCGTATGCAGCAGGAAGAATGCAGCTCCGAGCTGACAGTTTAATCCCGGGAGCTCGATTGCAAGCCGTCCTTCGCGTTCACCCGGTGCGCCGAAAACCCGCTTGTGCTTCCGGTCCATTCGTGTCCATTCGTAACTCAACTTCGCCCATGGACACCACGCGCAAACCCTCCTGGCTTCGTGCCAAATTACCCAGCGGCCCGGGCTTCGCCGCTACCCGCCGCCTGGTGGACGAAAATAAACTCCACACTGTCTGCCAAAGCGCGCAGTGCCCGAATCTTGGCGAGTGCTGGTCGCGCGGGACCGCCACCGTGATGATTCTCGGCAACATCTGCACGCGCTCCTGTAATTTCTGCGCGATCGCAACCGGCCGTCCAACGGAGCTCGATTTCGGTGAACCGGCGCGAGTGGCCGATGCCGTGGCGAAAATGAACCTGCGGCATTGCGTGATTACCAGCGTGGCCCGCGATGAACTCTCCGACGGCGGCGCGAGCGTGTGGGCGATGACGATCCGCGCGGTGCGTAATCGCAACCCGCGCACCGCGATCGAAGTGCTGGTCCCCGATTTTAAGGGCAACACAGCGCACGTGGACATCGTCCTCGATGCGAAGCCCGACATATTTAATCACAACGTCGAGACCGTCGAGCGCCTGCAAAAACCCGTACGCGTGCAAGCACGCTACGATCGTTCGCGCAGTGTGCTCCGCCACGCGAAGAGCCGCGGCTTCACCACGAAGACGGGCATCATGCTCGGCTTGGGGGAAACCCGCGAAGAAATTGAACAGACTCTGCGCGACATCGCTTCGGACAAAACCGACATTGTAACGATCGGCCAATATCTGCAGCC
>CBRAFL010000361.1:0-5512 GCA_967755055.1 uncultured bacterium | reverse complement strand
ATCATCGAGCACGATCGTGGCGTCCGCTTGGGCAATCGCGATCGTCAGCGAGGCGGATGCGGATCCGGCGCCGTTGGTCGCTTGGACCGAGACACTATAGGAACCGGCCGCGGTCGGCGTCCCGGTGATCAGGCCTGTCATGGTGTCGATCGCGAGACCGGGCGGAAGACCAACGGCACCGAACGCAGTAGGAGCGTTCAAAGCGGACACCGAGAAACTTAAGGCCACACCATATGTGCCGGCGGTCGATGAAGGACTCGTGATAACCGGAGGTGACAGCGTGGTGATGCTGCTTTCCGGGGAGTTGGCGCTCGTGCCGAAAGCGTTGCTCGCGGAAACAACATAGAAATAAGTGGTGCCGCTCGCGACCGAGTTATCAGTATAACTCGTGGTCGTGAGATCCCCGGCGATTTTCGTATAGGGGCCGCCGCTCACGGTTGCGCGACTCACTTGGTAGGAGACGGCACCGGTAGACGCCGGCCAATTCAGAGCAACCGCGCTGCCTGCGGACGACGACGTCACGCTTGTAGGAGGTAGAAGCGCGGCGGACTGGGCGGACCAAAGAGACAGCGGTTGCACGGGTGCGAGCGCTGGCGCCGTACCTCCGGCGATCAACGGATAAAACCGAATTGCGATCCGAGTCGCCGAGGCAGTCGGCGTGAGATTAACCGCGAGTGAGACGATACCGGGATTGGCCGAGCCGCCACCGGACGGTGGTTGAGCAGATTCGACGGCGAATTGTGCGCCATCAGGAGACATGATCTCGCCGACGAGCGTTTTTCCGCTTTTGACGAGTGTCGCGCTGCGGCCATCAGGGGAGAGCGTAATCGAAGCAGCCGTGAGCATGTGCCACGAGATGGCGGTCTGTGCCGCCAGGCCATCGATGTCGTCCTGGACCAAAACATAGCTATTGTTCGGGAGCGTCGTACCACGGCGGATACTCGTGGCGTGGCCGGGATACGCCGCGGTCAAGTCGACGATAGAGTGGGCCGAACCGGGCGTGTCATTGAACTCGACGATCGGCGCGACGGCGGTCGTCGATTGTAGTTCGCCGTTAAAAGTGAGCGTGTTGTGCCCGAAATTATTGAGCCGATAGTAGGTCCAGCGCTCACCAGTCGGCGCCGTGTCGAAATAGCCGGGCAGTGTGTAAGCGTCGGAGCCGAGATCGATCGCCCAACGCAACCCCGCCGCATCCAGAACAAAGGAGCCGAGATCGAGGTGTTCGTGGCTGAGGCCATTGGTGCCTCCCTTGAGCCCGATCCACAACGCCGACGAATCGTTGGCCGCGCTGCGGAACACGGTGAAATCGGATTCGCCGCGAAAATGCCAGTTGAGGGGCGGCGTGGCGGGCGGCGTCGCCGGAGAGACCGGGAACAGGAGCGTTGCGAACACGAAATCGCGTCCGTAGGTGCCCGGCGGCAGCGACTGTTCGTAACTCCCTGTAGGCGGCGTAATGATACGCTTGTCCAGCCGCCGACGAATTTCCGCGAGATCGCCGGCGCCATCGAACCGATTGGCGAGCCAGGTTAACATTCCCGGGCTGCACTGATAGTCGGGCATCGATCCGCCATCGCCGAAGTTGAAACAAATCCCGCTCGGACCGAAAACCTGGAGACCGTAATCCAACGTGCGATTGAAACCCGGCTTCGTTGCCAGATTGAAATCGGTGCCGAGAACATCTTGCGCCATTGCCAGCGCGCTTACCAGATAGCTAGTGCCGTAGTTCCAATAGGTGGGACCCTCTCCCCATGCACCGTCGGGATCGTAGTTCGTCATCGCGAGCGGCCAAGAGTTGGGCGCGTTTTGAATGACAACGCTCGAAAGTGTGGGCTCGGCGTTGCGCAGCGCGAGGGCCGTGACGAAAAAGCCACCGTTGCAGACAAAGTTCCAGTTGTTGGTGGTCTTGGTCGAATTGCCGAACGCAGACCAACTGAGGCCGCCTTGTCCGTTCGAATCGTAAGCGCGCGGTGCCAGTGCGAGAAGATCGGCCGCCAATGCGGCGCGGATGGTGCTCCGGTCTTGCGCAGGCAAATCCGCCGCGAGCCAATTGTAGCCGAGGGCAACGCCGAATCCCATCTCCGACGTATCCAGAAAGCTGTTCGGGTTCCAGTCCGGGAAAGCCGAGACCGCCAGCATCGTCTGTCTCGCCGATTCCAGAAAACGAGGATCGCCTTCCAGGCGATAGAGGAACGCCGCCGTGATGATCCGCCCCGCATAGCCGCGGAAAGCATCCAGCATGTTCCCCGCGGATGAGAGGCCATAGGTCGGCGCCAGCGCCGATAGATTGGTCTCGGCGTCGGCCCGGAGCTTCGCGAGGAGCTGCGCCATCAGCGGATCGCTGGCGGCGAGCGCGCGAATCTGGTCGAGCCGGGTATCGGACAAAAGAATGCGCGGCATTTCCGCCACAGTTCCACCGACCGTGAACTGCAACGTATTTCCGTCGCCGCCGTAGTTGAAGGAGCCGTTCCAGCCGGCGGCGATGCTGGCCGGTGTGAGCGTGAAACGATCCAACGGAATGCCTGGAGTGATACCGCCGAAACTAATCAGGTCGAAGCGCGTGCCCGCCACCGGCGCCGTGGCTGCGGTGAAATCGAACGCAATACTTCCCGCACCGCCCAACGCGGAGCCGGTCATGGAACTTTGAGTCAAGGTAACTTTATCGACGCCGGGAGTGAGCTGCACGACGGCCGAGCCATTGAACACGAGCCCCGGGCTCGTCGACGTTCCCACGGCATTCAGCACCAGCGTGCCCGGATCGAAAGTGGCGCCACTCTCGAGCGTGATTTTTTTCGCGCTCCCCACATTGTAGGTGCCGGTCAGGCCAAGTGTCGCTCCGGATTTCACGAGAAAGTCGCCCTGATTGACGAGTCCCGAGCCGAGCGCTGCGTGGCCGAAAATCCCGCTCAAATACAGGGCTCCGGCATCCACCGTGGTTATTCCAGCAAAAGCGCTAGTCGAGCCAGAAGCCGTAATCGCCAGACGGCCGGAACCAGCTTTCGTGAGCGCGAGGATATTGTTCGTTTGAGTCGTCGTGGTGGCGCCGACCGCTCCGGAAAACGTCGTTGTCGCCGATTGGTCGATACGCAACAAGCGCGTGCCGCTGTTGCTGGAAAAAACATTTCCGAGCGCCACATTGCCGCTCCCCGCGAGGGAACCAATCACGGCCGTGGTACCGGACACGCCGCCGGCGACGTAGAGATTGCCACCGTTGAGGACGATCTTGGTGTTAGCGTCGGCGCCCGTGAGGGCTGTCGGTGGTGAAGCGAGCTTGTTGTCTGGACCGAGCGCCAAGCCTGAGTTCGCGTTCGCAAAATTGTTTACGGTGATCGTGCCGTTGAAACCCGTGCCGGTCGCGCTGGCAGTGAATCCTACGCGGAGGTTCGCGTTGCCCGTGGCGTTATCGCCGAGTATGAGATCGCCGCTCCCGCTGGATCCAGAGGCACCAGAGACAACGAGCCCCGTGGCGGCGCTGCCGGAGCCAGTGACCGTGGCGCCCGACTGCACAATCAAGCTACTGGTGGTGGGAGCGCTGCCGCCCATCGCGATCAACGCGGAAGGCGCGACGATCACCGCTGCAGAACCGTTGACCCACGATTGGTAGACCGTCCCTGTCGCGGTGGTGGTCCAGTTTGTATTCCCACTGGTGGCCCAGATCAGTCCACTGGCGGTCTTGTTCCAATAAAGCGTTTGGGCGCGGAGACCGACAATTGTTAAGAAAAAAAGGAGGGCAGTTTTGGCCACACGACAGCGAAGAGATGGCAGGGGTAAGTTCATCTTGAGTTATTAAAACCAGCGCCGCTGCGAGGCGGGAGTGCCTCGACTTTAACACTGGTGAAATCGATTTGGAGTCAGCCTCGGCGAGTCAGGTCGCGAAGAGAAACCGAAGGGGTGTCCATGGAAATTGAGGTCGATGGCGACGGTCCGCTCGCGATTCGAAGCGATCAGCGGAGCCGAAAAAATCAGGCCATCGTCTCGAATTGCGATCGGGTGACCTGCCATTCCAGCGGGAGACCTGCGGCGAAGCGCCGGAGTTCACTGACGACGAGTTCGCCGAGACGATGACATTCTCCCCCCAACGAGCCGGCCATGTGAGGAGTCAGAAAAACATTCGGCAGCTCGTAGAGCGGAGAACCTGGAGCGGGAGGTTCGGGGCAGGTCACATCGAGCAGCACCTGGAGATCGGGTCGCTTCCTCAGCGCCGCGATCATTTCGTCTTCGCGAATCAAGGCGCCTCGGGCGGTGTTGATCAACGTCGCGCCGTGCTTCATCGATGCAAGGTGATGACCGCGAATGAATCCGCGGGTCGTGTCGAGCAGCGGCGAATGCAGCGAAACCACATCCGAACGCGCGAATAGATCCGCGAGGCTCGCCTGCTCGACGCCGAGCCGCTCTGCCTCTCGCTGGTCGAGAAAGGGATCGTAAGTCAAAATGTGCAGATCGAAGGGGCGTAAACGCTCCCGTACCAGCCGCCCCACCGCTCCGAAGGAAACCAAGCCGATCACGCTTTTGTAATTTCCCACGCAGTCGTTTCTCAAGCTGAGTAATTCATTTCCGCCCGGCAGCGCCTTTTGCCGAGCCGTGCTGCGCATGTGATGAAACGCGCGCTTATTGGCGAGGAGCACGGCTCCGAGAGTGAATTCCGCCACCGGAATCGAGTTGGTCGAATACGCACTGCTGATGGCGATTCCTCTCTCCCACACTGCGTCGGAGACCACGGGACGAATTGAACCCGCGCCGTGCAAAATCGCGCGGAGCCGAGGCGCCTGATCCAATAATTGAGTCTCGAGTTTCGGAGCTCCCCAGGTCGTGCAAAGGACTTCCACATAGCGCAGGCGACTCGGCTCGGCGAGCAACACTTCTGTCGGTACCGGATCGGAAAGCAGGGCGCCTTCCGTCGCCACGGCCCGCTGAATTTCCACCGGATAAACCATGTCGATACACTCGATCGACGCGACAATGAGGCAGCGCGGCTTTCCGGGTTTTCGCAGGCTGAGCTCGTTGACCGAAGCATTGAGATCGAGCGGCGTAGATTCAACCATGGTGATGAGTGGACAAAACATCCGAGCGGACCCCGCACTGCGGAGAACGGGCCCGTGTGCTTGGGGGCGATGAACTAAAGCGGTGGAACGCTCGGCCAGCGGCTCATCGGAATGAGAGTCGGCAGTGGCGTGTCGTGATCGACGGACGCAGGAGTAAAGAGCGCCGCAACGGTCTGCGACGGTGATGAATCGTGAAGCACGATCGTGAGGAGCGCGCTTCCGTTGTTGGGATTTTCTGCCTTCGACGGTGGACTGGCCGATGTAATTGAAAACTGGGCACTCGCTGGCTGGAGGAGCGCGACGTGCAGGGTCTGGCCCTGTTGATCGAGCCGCGCGCTGCGGCCATCCGGAGCAAGCGTGACTTTCGCCTCTGTCGTGAAATGCCACGCGATTTCCTCACCGGCTTTGCCGCCTTCGAACTCGTCTTGAACCAGCACCCGTTTGCGGTCGAGCAGGGCGACGCCGCGTTGGTA
>CBRAFL010000360.1:0-5551 GCA_967755055.1 uncultured bacterium | reverse complement strand
GAACGCCTCACGCTGATCCATATGCGGGTTGTGCCCCGCCTCCGCGATCGTCTTGAAAATCGCGGCAGGAAAATGCCTCCGAATCGTTTCATGATCCGCTGCCGTCACATAATTCGAGCGTTCTCCGATTACGAAAAGCGCCGCCCCGTCAAAGCGATCCTCCACCGTAAGCGGATTTTTCTCGAGCGTTGGCAGCGCCGCGGTGAGCGCGGGCAAATTGATCTGCCAGCGCCAACGTCCTTCGGACGTGCGTTCTAGATTAGTGGAGAGAAATTTCCGCATCGCCCAGTCATCCACACGCGCCTCGAAGCGCAATTCCGCTTCCCCGCGCGATGCCAGATGCTCCAGATCCAACTCGTTCATCGCTGCAAACTCCGCGCGATGCGCCACCCAGAAATAGTCTTTCGGCGCAATGTCCACGATGATGAGCCGCTCGACGCGCCGAGGGTGACGACACGCCAGCAACATTGCCACCTTGCCGCCCATACTGTGCCCGACGAAGGAAACTTTTTCCAACTGCCGGGCATCGAGCCACGCCAGCACATCGTTCATCATCGTCCCGTAGCTCATGTCCGCTTCGTGCTGAGAGCCGCCATGATTCCGCAGGTCGAGCGCGAACACCTGAAAGTGCGCAACGAGATCGCGGCCGACGGTCTGCCAGTTGCGCGAAGAGCCCAGCATCCCGTGCAAAATTACCAGCGGCGGCTTCCCCTCCCCACCGAGTTCGCGATGAAATAGCTGCATTGAAAAAAGTAGTGGGTAGCGAGTAGCGGGTAGCGAGGAGAAATCAGCTTTGTCCGACACACTGCTTGCCCTGCATTTCCTCCTCGCTACTCACTACCCGCTACTCGCTACTTTCCACCAGCCATGTCCGTCCCCGAAAAACTTACTCCGATGATGCAGCAGTACTTCGAGGTGAAGCGCGGACTGCCGCGCGACACCTTGCTGCTTTTTCGGTTGGGCGATTTCTTCGAGCTGTTTTTCGACGACGCCGTCATCGCTTCGCGCCTCCTCGGTCTCACGCTCACCAAACGGCAGGAACATCCGATGGCCGGACTACCCGCACACGCCGCGGACAACTACGTCAGCAAACTCCTCGCCGCGGGCAAAAAAGTTGCAATCTGCGATCAGGCCGAACCCGCAACCGCTGGCAAGCTCGTTCGTCGTCAGCTCACGCGTATCCTTTCTCCGGGCACGACGCTCGCCGCCAACCAACTCGACGCCGCCCGCAACCATTATCTTTGCGCGCTTTCGATCGATAAAGCCGGGCTGCACGCCGCCTGGCTCGATCTCTCCACGGGTGAATTCAAAATCGCGAGTGACACCCACATCGCGAATCTCCTGCCCGTTCTCACCGCGCTCGACCCCGCTGAACTCCTCGTGATCGAAGGCGAACTCAGTCGCTGGCAGGCTGCGCCGCATGACCAAGCCGAGCTTCACGCGCTTCACGCGTTTTGCGCATCGAGGCTCTCGTCCGAATTACCCGGCTATCATTTTGAGACGTCCTCCGGCGCGAAAACGGTGATGGACACCCTCGGCGTGCTGAACTTGCAGGGCTTCGGTCTCACGCACACGCATCCCGCGCTCGGCCCTGCCGGCGCGCTCGTCTATTACGCCACGGAAAATCTTTGCGCGAAACCCGAGAATCTCCGCGGTCTCCAGGAATACCGCAGCGCGCGCACGCTGCTGCTCGATCCGGCAACGTTGCGAAATCTGGAGATTTTCTCCTCCGCGCGTGGCAGTCGCGAAGGTTCGTTGCTCAGTGCGATCAATCGCACGGTCACGTCCTCAGGCGCACGTCTGCTCGAACGCTGGCTCGCTGCTCCGCCGCTGGACCTCAGCGAACTGAACCGCCGGCAAGCACTCGTCGGCGAACTCCTCGAACAACCGTCGCGTCTCCTCTCCCTCCGTGAGGCGCTCGCCAACGTCCGCGATATTCCCCGCATTCTCGGCCGCCTTCAGAATCGCCTTCGCAATCCCCGCGAACTCGGCGGCGTCCGCGACACGCTCGCCCAAATCCCCGCGCTCCGTGCCGAACTCGCCGCGTTCGGTTCCGACGCTCAACTCTCAACTCTCAGCTCTCAACTCCAAGAGTTGCCGGCTTTGCGGCAACTCCTCACTTCCGCTCTCGCGGACGAATTGCCCAACGATCTCGCTGACGGAAATTACATTCGCACCGGTCACTGCGCGGAACTCGATCGACTGCGCTCGTTGACGACGGATAACAAAACGTGGCTTTCCGACCTCGAACGCGCCGAGCAGGAACGCACAAGCATCCGCAGCCTGAAAGTTCGGTTCACGAATAATTTTGGTTATTACATCGAGATCACGAAGGCCAATCTCCACCTCGTGCCCGCCGATTATGTCCGCCGGCAAACCACAGTCGGTGGCGAACGCTACGTGACCGAGGCACTGAAGCTGAAGGAAAAGGAAATTTTTCACGCTGAGGAAAATGCCCTCGCTCGCGAACTCGAGTTATTCAACTCCCTCGTCGCAGCCGTGCTCGACGATTCCATCGCCCTCGCTCAAACGGCCGAAGCGCTGGCCGAACTCGACGTCCTCGCCGGCTGGGCGACGCTGGCGCGTGATTGGAATTACTGCCGCCCGACTCTCGACGAAAGCGACGTGCTCGAAATCTCCGAGGGACGTCATCCGGTCGTTGAGCAGATGTTAAAATTGCCTGACGCCACGATGGCTCGCGGTGCGAGTGCGGGCTTTGTGCCCAACGACACGCTGCTCACTTCTTCCGACGCGCAGATCGCGCTCATCACCGGTCCGAACATGGCCGGTAAATCGACTTACATCCGGCAAGTCGCGCTCATCACGCTGCTCGCCCAAGTCGGTTGTTGGGTGCCGGCGAAGTCCTGCCGCATCGGTTTGGTCGACCGGGTTTTTTCCCGCGTCGGCGCGAGCGACGATCTCGCACGCGGCAACTCGACATTCATGGTGGAGATGAACGAGACCGCCAACATTCTCAACAACGCCACCGTCCGCTCGCTCATCATCCTCGACGAGATCGGTCGCGGCACCTCGACGTACGACGGACTTTCCATCGCGTGGGCCGTGGTCGAATACCTGCATCGCAATGGAGGGACGAGCTCCGTCTCGTCCGATTCCGTTTCATCCGAAAACAGCGGCCCGCGCACGCTCTTCGCGACGCACTATCAGGAGCTCACGCAACTCTCGAAACACCTGTTACGCCTCCGGAATTTCTCCGTGGCGGTGAAAGAGTGGAACGACGACATCGTTTTCGTTCGTCGCGTGATTCCCGGCGCGGCCGATCGCAGCTACGGAATTCAAGTCGCGCGACTCGCCGGCTTGCCGCTTAGCGTGATCGATCGCGCGAAAACAATTCTCAGCAAACTCGAGAGCGACGACTCCGAGGTCGCGCTGCCCGCACCCGCGGCACCGCAAGCGAAGCCGAAAAGGAAAATCACCGTCGCGCCCGCTGACGACGCGCAGCTGAGTCTGTTGTAGTTTTTTTTGGACCGTTGATCACGGTCAGCGGGATTCCGAGAAATCTCTCTTTAGCACAAATAATTTCCTCCGGATCGCTTGATTTATCGCTAAACAACGCTTTCCTGCGCTCACCCGCTTAGATTCGCCCCCTTTTTCTCCGGTCGAGGCAACTCGTCCGTAAATCAGAACCCCAAATCCCCGTAACTATGAAGTTGCTCTCTGCTACTCCATCGCTCCGCGCGTTCGTCGCCGGACTGGCCTGCGTGTTCAGCACGCTGTTCATCTCTTCCGCCTTCGCGGTCTCTCAGCCTTATACGTGGAAGAGTGTTCAAATTCAGGGCGGCGGTTTCGTCCCTGGAATCATTTTCAACCAGACGCAGCCGAACCTGATTTACGCCCGCACCGATATCGGTGGCGCGTATCGTTGGAATCAGGCCACCAGCTCGTGGATACCTCTCAACGATGGCGTCGGTTGGAGCAACTGGGGAACCCTCGGTTGTGTCAGCATCGCTACTGACCCCGTCAATCCCAACAACGTGTACGTCGCCGCCGGCATGTACACCAACACGTGGGACCCCAACAACGGCGTCATCTTGCGTTCCTCCGACCAAGGCGCCACGTGGGCGACCACGCCACTCCCCTTCAAAGTCGGCGGCAACATGCCCGGTCGCGGCATGGGCGAGCGGCTCATGATTGATCCGAATAAAAACAGCGTCCTCTTCTACGCCGCGTCAGATGGCCACGGACTGTGGAAGAGCACTGATTCCGCCGTCACGTGGAGTCAGGTGACCAGCTTCCCCAACGTCGGCAACTACGCCCAAGACCCGAACGACGTTAACGACTACGCCAATCATCCACCCGGCGTCACATGGGTGACGTTCGACCCTCGCACCGGCTCGGCTGGCAACGCGACTCAAACGATCTACGTCGGCGTCGCGGACCTGCAAAACAACCTGTACAAGAGCACCGACGGCGGTGCCACGTGGACACGCGTGGCTGGCCAACCCACCGGCTTCATGGCCCATCATGGCGTTCTCGATACCGTCAACGGCTTCCTCTATTTGTCTTATAACAACAATGCCGGTCCTTACGACGGTTCACTGGGCGACGTCTGGAAATACACCACCGCCACCGGAGTTTGGATACGCGTCAGTCCCGTCCCCTCAACCGACACGTCCAACGACTACTTTGGCTATGGCGGCATTACGATCGACAAGCAGAATCCGTCCACGATCATGGTGGCGGCGCTAAACTCCTGGTGGCCTGACAGCATCATCTGGCGCAGTACCGATGGTGGCACGACGTGGTCGAAGATCTGGAACTGGACCGCGTATCCCGCCTATTCCACCCGCTACGTCATGAACATCACCACCTGCCCCTGGCTGAAGCTTCCGCCCAAGCCGCTCCCAAGGGGCGGCCGCCCTGGTCCTACGATTCCCAATCCCGGCGTCGGCTGGATGATCGAGAGTCTCGAGATCGACCCGTTCAACTCCAACCGCGTCATGTGGGGCACCGGCGAAACGTTGTTCGCAAGCAACAACCTCACCGTCTGGGACGGCAGCACCACGAGTCAAATCACGATCGTTCCGTCAGCCAAAGGCATCGAGGAAACTGCCGTGCTCGACCTGATCAGTCCGCCATCCGGTGCACCGCTGCTCAGTGCACTGGGCGACATCGGCGGGTTCGTGCACACCGACCTAACTGTAGTTCCGACGACTTGCTGGACCCCAATCGCGGGGACAAATCGGAGCATCGATTTCGCCGAGTTAACGCCTAGTTACATCGCCCGAGTGGGCGATGGCGACAACGCCAACGGCGAATACGACTTCGCGCTTTCCACCAGCGGTGGTTCGACTTGGACCGTCGCGGCAGCTCAGCCAGCTGGAGTCACCGGCGGTGGCACCGTCGCAGTTTCAGCGACGGCCGGCGGCAAGATCGTATGGAGCCCGTCCGGCGCCGGCGTCCAGTACACGACGTCCGGCGGCACGAGCCGCACTGCTTGGAAAGCTTCGACGGGAATTCCCGCCGGCGCTTCGGTTCGCTCTGATCGGGTGAACGGCAACAAATTCTACGGCTTCCTCAACGGCACGTT
>CBRAFL010000359.1:0-5555 GCA_967755055.1 uncultured bacterium | reverse complement strand
GGGAAATTCCACCCGAGTGCCGACCTGCACTGGCAGCAACGCCGGGACGAACGCCAAATCTTTTTGCGGCATTTGGAGAGTGCCGGGCGGTGTCGCGGTCGGAAACGACCCTTCAAGATAAACCACCGCGAGCGGCGGGTTCGTCGCGATCACACCTCCTTTGCTGACGATCTCATAACGCTTGTTTACCACAGGCGCGGTACGCGTCGCGGGCAAGTTGACATGACCCTCGATCACCAGCTCCGCGCGCATGACGATCGCGGTTAAAAGGAAAGCCGCGAGCAAGCGGATGAAAGAAAAAGGAGGGTTCATGAGAAGAAGCCGAATCGTAGATTGACGTATTCTCCTGTCATCGCGAGCCAAGGAATGAGAGCACAACGATTAGCGAGGGATTGTTAGATCGCTGAACTCGTCGCATGGGACGAAAAACCAACAGCTAGGCCGGTGGACGGACGGTGTAACCGACCGAACGCAGCGTCTGAATCAGCGGCGCGGAAAAACCGCTGTCCACTTTCTTGCGCAGACGGGCGATGAAGATTTCGACCGTGCGCGTGTCGTACTGATGATCCCGTTGCCAGACACGTTCGCAGAGTTCAGTGCGAGAAAAGACACGCCCCGGCTCCTGCATCAGGACTTGCAATACATCAAATTCCCGGGGCGAAAGGCCCACCAGCCGGCCGCCCCGCATCACTTTGCGATGCTGCACGTCCATCTGCAAATCCGCCACCTTGAGCAGATCAGCTGCCGTCGGCGTCGCTGCGCGCCGACCGAGCGCCTCCACGCGAGCGACCAGTTCGTCGAGTGAAAACGGCTTGGCCAGATAGTCGTCCGCTCCCGCATTCAACCCCTTCACGCGATTCTCCACTTCGCCGCGGGCGGTCAGAATAATGACACGCGCCGGAGAACTCGCCTGTCGCAATCCCGCCAGAACCGACAGTCCATCGAGGCTGGGCAGATTCAAGTCGAGCACGACCAGATCGGGCGGATCCGCGAGGCCCACACGAAGCGCCTCGGCGCCGTCTTGGACGGAGCTGGCAACGTGACCGTGCCGGGTGAGCGCTCGAACAACATGTCGCGCGAGTTGAGCTTCGTCTTCGACGACTAAGATGCGCATGGCTGGTGTAGAAGGCTCGCTGGAGTGGAAACGCCGTTGGAGTAAACGCGAAGCTAAGACAAAATGTTATTTAATGCCCGAACTTTCGCCAGCTAATCGCCTGACGTAACCGGCCCGCCCCGCCACGTCACACGCGTTAACTGAAACCCAATCTCCCCTCGCTTACGCTCGTAGCTACGAGCGTGAGCGAGTGGATTTGCCCGCACGTTAGCGCGCATGGAGCACCGGATCGCCGCCTGCGGTTGCGTTGTTCAATTGCATCCACACCCACTGCCTCCCACACCCCGCCCACCGTTCGCAGACTCACGGGAGAAATACGTATGCTCCGCCGCAGCCGTGGCGAGCGGGTCACGATCCGCACGCATCGAATAATCCGAAAGCGCCGCGCGTTCCCACGGCTGCACGGCCACCGTACTGCAGCCCGCCATTCCGGCCACCAGCAAGCCGCCAAGTGCGACTAAGAAAATGATTTTACGGGGATTGCTCATGATTGATTTCAGTTTTTTTCGCCCAACACCGATTCGATGTGCTTACGCAGTTCGTCTTCCGTCGCACTGCCATGAAAACCGCTGTGCACAAAACGCACACGGCCGTCACGGCCGAGTAGATACGACGTGGGCATGGTCGGGACCTTTACCGCGCGCACCAGTTTCTGCTCCTGATCCAGCAACGCCGCGAACGGCGGCTGCCATTTCTTCACAAAGGCCGAATACGCCGACGGCTTCTCGTCCACGCTGACAGCAATAATCACCAGACCGCGTGCGCTGTAGTCAGCGTTGATCCGCGCAAACGCCGGGAACGACGCCTTGCACGGCGCGCACCAGGACGCCCAAAAATCCACCAATACTACGTGCCCCGCCGTTTCCGGAAGCGTTCCGCCAGTCAAACTCGCAGCACTAAGCGCAGGAAACGCATCACCTGGAGCGATCTGCGCACGAGTCGCGACCGGGCTCACGCAAATCAGAGCGAGGAGCCAGCCCAACCACCGCGTACGTAACACCGATCTCCCGCTTATCACCGCGTCTCTGATGAGACGAATTTTCGGCTGGTAGGGCGAGGCGTCCCCGCCGTGCCGCGGCTCACCGGGACGGTTCGCCCTACCGGGAATTCCAAAGCCGACGAATGTCGGAACGAGGAAAATTTCAAGAAGAGACCACATGATTAAAAAAACCTCGGGTTTGAGCGCGCGCATCTTCGGTGATGAGCATCCCTTCAGCGCCAGGAAATGACTGGATGAATTCGATTCCCTTCGGCACGCCCAGCACGAACGCCGTCGTCGACAAGACGCCCGCATGGAGACATGTCCCCGAAATCACCGTGGCTTGTAGACAACGATTCGCCACCGGCCGGCCCGTGCGCGGATCGACGATGTGACCATAGCGTTTTCCATCGAGTGTGAAGCAGCGGAGATAATCACCCGACGACGCGATCCCGCGCGTTCCCGAAAGCGCCACGCTCCCCGCGGAAACTCCCGGATGCTTGGGATCTTCCAATCCGATATGCCAGCCCGGCCGGCCCGGTGGTTGACCGAGCGCCCGCAGGTCGTGACCGAAATCCACCAGCACATTCAAGATGCCATGCGCCACCGCAAACTGGGCAACGATATCAACCGCGTACTCTTTCCCGAATCCGCCGAAGTCCAAAGCCATCCCCACCTCCGGCAGAAAAATCTTTCCGGGAGCTCGCTGCACTTTCTGCCAGCCCACCAGGCGAAGCGCCGCCGCGATTTCAGCGTCCGTGGGCAGCACTGGATTTTCCGCTTTGTAGTTCCAGATTCGCAGCAGCGGCAGCGCCGTGGGATCGAGAATTCCTTGCGTGAGAAAATAGAGTGTGTCGCAAAGCTTGAGCAACTGCTCCATGTCCGCGTCGATCTCGATCCAACTCCGCCCCGCCGCAGCATTGACGCGACTCACGAGGCTGTCCTCGCGATACCGCGAATACTTCGCCTCAAACGCCAGCACCCAGTCCTTCGCCGTCCGCTCAAACGCCTCCGCTCGCGCCGTGTCCTCGCACACGTATTGAATTTCGCAATTCGTCCCCATCGCGTGAAACGCGAGCCGCCGCAAAACTCCCGCCGGTCCGGCAGGGATCGGTGTGGGCGTGCGCTGACTTTGTGCAATGAAGGCCATGGGTTCAGCTCACCACGCGAACCGCGCCCCAAGACTCACGATTGCCGCGCGCGGATAAACATACGGCGAGGTCACGCTGTCTTTGCCGCGCATTTCGTAGCGCTCGACGGTCGCGTCCAGTTGCCAGTTCGCGTTGATCGTCCAAACCGCTTTCAGACCGGTGTTGTAACTGCGAAACGCCGACAACCGATAATCCGCCGAATAGAACGGACCGGCCGGGACTGGCCGTCCGGTCGGCGTGTAGTTTGTGCCAGTAATATCGATACGATAAAAATCCGCGGCGTTCTGATCGTAGAAACGAAACGAGGGTCGCAGCGTGAAATGATCTCCGAGCTTCTGAAACCACGCGATTTCGATCGTGTGCGCGGTGGTGCCAAACGTGTCGTGGTACAAGCGATAACTCGCCTCAGCGGCGCCACGCGCCGCAGGAAATGCACGGTTGATTGAAACCAGTCCCGTCCACTTTTCGCGCTCAGCTGGACGATTTTCGCCAAATGTCAGCGGCAGAAATACGCCGGGCGAGACTTCGACCCGCTGCTGGATCACTCGGTACGGATCAGCGTGATAGCCCGTGCTCCGTCCGTAACCAAAATTCAACGTCACCGACGTGAGCGGGTTGAGCAGCTGCGTCACGCCCACGATCAGGTCTGTCGTCCGCTTCTTCACCCAAGGAGTTTGATAGAACACTTTGATGTCGTCATCCGTGCCGGCGACGCCGAGCAGCAGCGTGGTGTTCTTCTGATTAAAATCGGTGAGCGTGTTGAGCGACCAGCCGTTGGAGACATAATCATCTTCGCGGCTGTTGGCGAAACCGATGGTCGCGTTCACCCGCGAGAATTGCCGGGACAAATCTACGCTCCACGCTTTCCGCCGGTCGTTAACTTCAGAAAGTGCAACCGGACCGCCCGGCGTGGAAGGCGGCTGGCCCGTCGGCGTCGCTCCCGAAATCGCGTCGATCACGCCCATGAGCTTGAGGTGCATGTCGGCGCCGAGATCGTGCTCGATCAGGCCGTAATGCGATTCGATCGTCATGCGGTCGCCGGACTCGCGGTAGTCGGCGAACTTGTAGCTCACCGCATTTTCCGCGCGCACTGGGCGCAATTGGAGAAAAAACCAGGAGACGACGAGAATCCCCAGCTTGAACGAAGGGAGCGACGGACGTGAGTGACCAGGGAAAGTTTGCATACAATTACGGTGAACGCAGCTAGCCGCCGTTTCTTTGCGGCTCGCGTACGCGACGCGGAAAGTCCGGTGCTCGGTTGGGTCTTTCAAGGGGCCAAGCGTAACACTTTGGAAAGATTTTGTCCGCTAGGTGAGGCTTGTGCGCCTCTGGAGCACGTCCCGCCGAGCCGCTTCACGTTCAATCGTATTATTTCGGATCCGCGGGACCCCTCTCCCGACCTGCGATCCTCGCCGTGTGTGTTGCACGACGATGATCTCAATTTTACCGAACAATCTCGACGGACGAAACGCGCAACGACGCGTTGAGCAGCTCCGGCTTAGAGCGATCGGCGGCAAGCGTGAACTGCGTAATTCCGATGTACGGCGAGCGCCGCGCAAGCGCGACGTAGTACTTGTACAATGACTCCCAGTCGGCTCGCGGTAATGAGACCTGCACCGTGTGCACCGCAAACTGAGCGCTGCGCGCCGTCTGCGGAGCATCATTGGTGAACTTAAGATTTTGTTCGCGAGCGAGCGCACTCAGTTCGCCGACGAGACGCGTGTCGTCGAGCGTTTGCGCCGGATCGAGATTTTTGACCGCCTGATCCGCCGCGGCCTCGATCTGCTGGCGGCTGGCGAGCCATTGTTTTTGCTCCGTAAGTTCGCTTCGCGTGGCGTGCAGTTCGCTCCATGCCCCGGAAGCGCGTTTCGAAAAACTGGTGAGCCACATGAGGGCGCCGAGTGCCACGAACAGCACCAGCATTAACTTCTCACGCAGCAATCGGCTGAGGAAAAATGCTTTCAATGCTCTCATGGTGTCACCGCGTTGGGTTTGATGGCTGCAGCGCGAAACGTTACCGCCACTGTGAAGGAAATACCTGTATCGATTGCCTTTTGTTCGCGCATTTCAACTTTCTCCACTGCCGGAAGAGCGGTCAGTGCTGCTTGATAAGCCGATGGCGCGGTGGGCGACGTGCTTTTCGCATCCACGTTTAATTCGTAAAGATTCACTGTCGATGCGCGCACGAATTGCACGGTTGAATCTCCGGTCGGCGTTTTCGGACGGGCCTCCATCGCCATCCCGATCATCTCGAATGGCAGCAATCGCTTCGTCGAAAGCTCATTGATTCGCGTCGTCACCTGCTGGGCCA
>CBRAFL010000358.1:0-5558 GCA_967755055.1 uncultured bacterium | reverse complement strand
CCATCACCCACGTCACGCTCGACGGTATCATGCAGGCGCCCGGCGGGCCGGAGGAGGATCCGAGCGGCGGCTTCACGCAAGGCGGATGGGCCATGCTCTTCGGGGACGAAGCCGGGGGCGAGGCCCTGGGCAAGATCATGGCCGGTGAGTTCGACCTGCTCTTGGGGCGTCGCACCTACGAAATTTTCGCGGCGTATTGGCCGTATGCCGGCGACAACCCCATCGCCAAGGCCTTCAACAAGGCGACGAAATACGTCGTCACGCACAGCCTCGACCAGTTCGACTGGGTGAACACGCAGCCCATGAAGGGCGACGCTGTGGACGAGATCCGCCGGCTGAAGGCATCCGACGGGCCCGAATTGCACATCTGGGGCAGCAGCGAACTGCTTCAGACGCTGATCGCCGCGGAGTTGGTCGACGAGTTTCGCGTCTGGATCTACCCGGTGGTCCTCGGCAAGGGCAAGCGGCTGTTCGAAAATGGCGTGCCGCCGCGTGGCCTTACCCTGGTGGAATCGCGCAGCACGACCAAGGGAGTCCTCCTCAACACCTACCGCCCGGCCGGCGCTCTCCCGGCGGGATCACCTGCTCCTGAAAAACCGTCCGAAGCCGAATTGGCGCGCCGAAAGAAACTGGCCGCCGAGGAAGCCCAAGGCTGACACGGAAGGACGACCGCCCGCGATCCACTCGCTCACGCTCGCAGCTACGATGGTGAGCGGAGTACGCACCCCGTGGCTGCGAGCGTGAGCGAGTGGAATCAGCGAACTAACGCTCACGCCCTGAACCCTTCGGATTGGCACACTTCTGCTCGCCTGAGCGATTCCGAACAAAGGCAGATCCGTTGGGAACTTCCATTCAAGGTTGTGGAACTCTGGCTAGATGACTTCCGCGCCTACCCTCGCAGACTTCGATTCGAAATGGCTCCTCCTGGTCAATTCAGGGAGAGTCGTACATCTCTGGAAAGTTGATGACCGGGTAGGGTACATTGATCGATCGCAGAGTGACCCAAACCACTGGGTTTGGTTTAGCGATGAAATGCTTTCGAGGATACGCCCGTTTGGCGGAACGCTTAAAACTCAGGTCATACGGCCCGAGCTCGAATTGAACAATTGAAGCCCGAGATCGTCCGAGAGTACGAGCGCCCGCGAGATTGAGAAGACCGGAAGAGAGATCCACTCGCTCACGCTCGCAGCTACGATCGTGAGCGGAGTACGCACCCCGTGGCTGCGAGCGTGAGCGAGTGGAATCGGCGAATTAACAACTAACGCCCTGAATTCCTTTTGGCCGGTCACCGACCATAAAAAAGGCCGTCGTGAAACGGCCTGCTTGCGATGTCGCCCCATCGGACCGTCTTAGGTCTTCATTATATTCCGACCAGCGGGACGTGTTTTGACGGGGCCTTTGCCGCCGGGCGATTTTGCAGCGCGTGTCTTTGCGGCGGTTATTCTGCCGCCTCTGCTTTTCTTAGCCATGGATGATTTCTCCGGGTTGGGGTTGCGATGCTCGTTTCACCGCCATGATGCGACATCCACCGCCCCGTCGCTATGCCGTGTAACCCTACTCGCGAACCGCAGAGATTGGAGGAGAATCCATTCGCTCACGCTCGTAGCTACGATGGTGAGCGGAGTACGCACCCCCGTGGCTGCGAGCGTGAGCGAGTGGAGGAATTGTAGATAGCGCGAACCGGGAGCGGGCAGTCAGAAAAATGGGTCGGTAAAATAAAGGCCCCAGCTTATCGCTTACAGCTTTTCGCCTACAGCTTCTCGCGGATTATTGCGGCGGTCCGCCCTGGCCCGGCTGCGCTCGCGTAGCATGCGGTCGAGTTTGTCGATCAGCAGGTCGAGGGATTTGTAGGCATCTTCGCTGGCGACGCTCGCGATGAGGTCGGGGCCACTGATCTCGATGTGTCCTTTCGCGATGAACCGGGAATCGTCGGCCGCGGCGTGGTTGAGCTCGAGGTCGAGGCGAACGCGTATTATCCGGGTGTGATGGCGAAAAAGGCGCGCGCCCTTTTCGAGCGCGGCAACACGCAGCGCCGGTGTGATTTCCAAGTGGATGCCACGCACGAGAATATTTTCGGCGACTTCTGACGGTGGAGGATTGATGAGCTGATCGGATTCGGAATGGGTGAGTTTCATGCTCACTAAGCGACTCGGTGCGCGGAGAGACGTTTCATGGAAAGCTCCGCGGCGATTCCATGGACGTTCGCCCAAGCGCAGAGATGTAGGATGTCCAATGAAAGATGTTCGAAGGACCGGGCTGATCGATCGCTTATCGCCTATAGCTTATTGCTTACCGCTTTTTTCCTCCGCTTTGTATCGTTTTCCGTACTACAACGTTTTCGACTTCACCTCGCGATAGTCAGCGGGCGGCGCGAACGTGGCCGCCGGCACGGCACCGGTCTTAATGGCGGTGATTTGGTCAACGATCGCGAGCAGCGTGCTTTGCTTCGGCGGAGCGTTTTCCCCCTGATTCGCGCTTTCCATCCGCTTGCCCGCATCCACCGCCGCCGACTTGAGCGCGCTAAAAAATCCGCCCACTTTTGACTTCGGCTTCTCGTTTTTTTCGGCCTCGTCCGACTTCGCCGACGCCGCGGCCGAGACCGCCGCTGCGTCGAGGGTCAATTGGCGGTCAAAGACCATGTTGGCGGGGACGAGGACAGCGTAGGTTGTACTGCGCAGCGAAACGCCTTGCACCTTCTGCATTTCCTTCCCCGCGGCTTCAAAGCCGTCCTTGAGTCGCGGGTCCGATGCGAGCAGAGCCTGCAGGCCCTGCACCTGGGCGCGGAATTCACGACCGAGCTTTTGTGAGAACAAACGATAGAACTCGGTGAGGGCACGTCCGTGTGGCGGGTTCTTCGCGATCCATTGGTCAAGCAGCAACACCATGCTCCCAACCTGCTCGGTCTTTCCTCCTTCCGGCGTGGCCTCGGCCTCAAGGGTGATGGTGAGGAACACGCGCTCTGCATCGTAGCCCGCGACCATCTCGTGCTGACCGGGCCGGTCCACCGTCACATGATACTTCATTTTGACCTCGTCCTTCTTCGGCGCCTTCGCTGCTTCCTTCGCCCGTGACTGCTCCGCCGACGCGCGAGCCCGCTCGAACGCCGCGCTCATTTCCGCGAAGGTCACCGATGAATACGTCTTTTGCTTGTGATCGATGGTGATGACCCGCTCCGCATCCAAGTCATAGATCGTACCTAACGTGTCGTTTTCGGTCCGTAATTGATGCCCCTGCAGATACGTCGTGGTGGCGACGTTCCGCAGGCTATGGCCACTGATGCGAGACGCAAATCCCACGACGGATCCAAGCCCACCCTGGAACTTCGTGTCGACGACACTTGGGATGGTAAACCCTTCTCCAACCAGCTGCGCGGGGAGCAGCAGGACGAGAGCGATCAGGAAATTTCGATGGAGGCTTTGCATGTGATTGGCTGGGTTGAACGAGGGTCCTCATCAGTATATAAGGAAAAACCCGCCACGAATTACATCTGGCAGTGATTCATTTTCACATTTCGTATCAAAGGCGGGCGACTGGCGCACCCGATTGGATGAGCGGCGAATTATGGATAATCCTCGCCACTCGCGCTGCAGCGCCGGGTAGGGCACGTTATCCCTAACGCGCCGGGGCCGATCACTTCCCCTGGCTGCGAGCGTGAGCGAGTGGAATCGGCGAATTAACAGCTAACGTCTCGACCCCTTCGGATCGACTGTCTCACTCGGATCGGTTCTCTGTGCGCTCGGTGTCCCGCTCCCCATCTCGAGAGGGCATTTTGATCGCGGGCCACAGATGGGCGGCGGGTTAAGGATAACTCGCCCTACCTTTCGAAGGAAACTTTGCTCTCAACCGTATTATTCCGACTTACCGGCAACCTCAGATAGCCGATTATTTCTTACGTACAATCGCGTCCCAACCGGTTCAGCTACGAGTGTATAGTTTTGCCGAACGTAGTCCGCTAACTCGGGAAACCATCTATCGTGCCGATATTTCACATCGTGGATCTTGAAGGCGTCCGGGCCGATCGCATCGACGAACACGGGAGGCTGGGCGTTGCGGAGATCGGCTAGGTAGCGCTGTCGAAAATAGCGACGATAGGGCCCGGGTAATATCTCACAGGTTGAATTGGCATCCCTGATTGCCTGGCGCAGGCCAGTCTCAGCAAAACACGTATTCAACCAGCCCCACACGGCGACCGATTCTCCCGGACGAGCATAGCGGAGCAACTGGCGGGCGACTGGTCCGTACGTCTCCTGCTGAGAAGCGATCAAATCGCCGACGAACCGGGAAGGGGCCTCTGCGCGCCGATAAATCAAAGGGACACTATTGAGCAATAGCATGCCGCAGAGCACTGCGCATCGTAGGTTCTTCGTCGCAACCTGTCTCATCGTCAAACCGGCGACGGAGCCTATCACCAAAGTTCCTGGAATAACCAAAAACTGACAGTAGTGTAAGAAAGCTCGGTGCGGAGTCATGACACTGAGCGCCGAGACAAAAAGAAAAATTACCGATCCGACGCCCATCCACCAAGCCTCGGCTTTCGCGGAGCGGAGTTGCACAAAAGCCGCTGGCACATAGACGGCACATCCAATGAGCCAGGTTCCGATGAGAGCACCTTGGGTCGACGATAAACGCACAAGTTTTCCCAAGGTTGACCGGATTCCACCTTCCGGGGTGCGCGCGTATTCTATATTATATTTGATGTAGGAGATCGTAGCATTTTCCCACTGACCGAAGGCGTACGTGAGTCCTCCGATCAATAGCAATGGTAACAATGACGAAACACAGAGCGCGGCGAGATTGCGGAAGCGTTCAGCGCGCTGAACCTTCCGATCGAAATACTCGGCCCCAATCCACCATACTCCGAGGGCAAACGCGATCGGCGCGGCTTGCAGTTTGGCGAATGGCACCGCCCCCAATGCAATCCCGCCGGCGATATGCCACAGAGTCGATCGGGGCGAAACTTGCCGTCGCGTCGCCGCAAAAAACCCGAACGCTAGGAGGACCATCGAAACGAGCTCAGAGGAGTAGTGGATGAGGTCGTCGTGCTGGGTCAGCGATTCCAGGCATACCGCACCAAACGTTGAAACCCTGGCTACTTGACGTCCGAAAGTGGATGCAAGGCTCATGTGCACCAAAACCAGAGCCGCTCCAATCAGGAGCGCGGCCGTGATTCGAGCAGACATGTAGCTATCGCCGCCACCGATCCATCCGACCGGCAGGAGTGCATAAAAATCCAACGGGCCGGCGGTCGCGCCGTCCACTGAGCGCCAAAACACCGGATCGTGGCGCAGGGTCAGAGCCCCCGCGATAAACTGGCTTTCGTCGGGGTTGAACTCACGCGTCGCAAACCAACTCGGCCATCTTCCAACGGCCAACATGATAAAAATGGCCCATCCCCAGCGGAGGTCCAGAGCGGGAGCGTCTGCCCATCCGCGTCGCAACATGGGCCGAACCAGCACCAGTAAAATTGCGATGATCGCCGCGCAGACCGGTAGCCAGTACCGGTCTGGGTTGGTATCGAACCAGGTTAAAACAGGTTCCATCTCTCAGCGGAAAAGATT
>CBRAFL010000357.1:0-5561 GCA_967755055.1 uncultured bacterium | reverse complement strand
AGTCCTACGTCGAGGCGATGCAACCGGGTTGGAATCTCGGCAACACGCTCGACGCGGGACCGAACGAAACCGCCTGGGGCAATCCGCTCGTCACCCAGGAGTTCATCCAGTTCTCTGCCATAATCGCTGATTTTTGTGGCTAATAATTTGCGCTGTTCCGATGAGGAACCAAAAAACAAATATCATGATCACGTTTCGCACGGTCCTATTAATTTCCACACTCGGATTGGCGTTTCCAGTTTTCGCCATAGCGAGCCAGACGGTTGCTCTCCGCGGCGATGCAGGCGGCAAGGTCTTCGACGGGATCGGGGCGGTGAGCGGAGGCGGGGCGACGTCGGTATTGTTGAAGGATTATCCCGAACCGCAGCGCAGTCAGGTGCTGGATCTTTTGTTCAAACCGAAATTCGGCGCCTCGATGAGTGCGCTGCTGGTCGAGGTTCCCGGCGATGGCAACTCCACGCAGGGTTCGGAGCCGAGCCACATGCACACGCGCGAGGATCTCAATGTTTACCGCGGGTACGAGTGGTGGATCATGCGCGAGGCGAAAAAACGAAATCCGAAAATCACGCTCGATGCGGTGGCGTGGGGCGCTCCGGGCTGGGTCGGAGACGGAAACTTTTGGTCGCAGGACATGGCGGATTATTATGTGAAGTGGATTCAGGGCTTGAAGTCCGTGCACGGTCTCGAGTTGGACGCGATCGGGTGCCGCAACGAGAAGGGCGTCGATCTCGGTTTCCCGAAACTTTTTCGCGCGACGCTCAACTCCGCCGGGCTGCAGCACGTGCGACTTCACGGTTTCGACAACTGGGGCGACAAGAAATTCGACTGGGTCGGCGCATTGTCGACGGATGCAGAGCTACGCGAGGCGATCGATATTATCAGCAATCACACGATGACTGAAGTGGCAGCATCCCCGGAGGTGCAGCGGCTCGCGGAGTCGCTCGGCAAACCACTCTGGAATACGGAGGAGCATGTTTACCTCAAAGGCTTCGATTGCGAAATCAAGCTGGTGAAGGCCTTCAACGAAAACTACGTCAGCAACGGCGTGACGAAGATCGTCAACTGGTTTTTGGTCGCCTCTCTGTATCCTATGGAGCCCTACGGAATAGATCCGGCGGCCATGATCGCCAATTCGCCGTGGAGCGGGTTTTATCGCACGCGCGAAGTGCTCTGGGGCTACGCGCACTACGGACAGTTCTCCGAAGTGGGATGGACGTATCTCAATGGCGGCTGTGGCAAACTCGAGGGTGGGGGGATCCTTTGTGACGCTGAAGTCGCCCGGCTCGGACTACAGCGTGATCGTGGAAACCAATGACGCGAGCGCGCCGCAAACCGTCACGTTTAATATCGGCGGCGGGTTGTCGAGCCGGCCGCTCTGCGTGTGGCGCAGCAATGAGCAGGAGCAATTTGTCCAACGGGTCTCCATCACGCCGCAGCAAGGGACGTTCACGCTCACGCTCGACCCGAAATCCATTTACTCGATCTCCACCACGACCGGCCAAACGAAAGGTTCGTTTGGTGAACCGCCGCGAGAGCAGAGCTTCCCTTTTCCTTATAGTGAAACGTTTGACGGCTATAACACGCCGCGTGCGTTTGGCTATTTGCCTCGCTATACTGCGGATATTTCGGGCGCGTTCGAGTTGAGCGATCGGCCCGACGGTCACGGACGCTGCCTGCGTCAAGCGGTGCCGATCAAGCCGATGGGTTGGGCGCCCGAGTGGTTGCCGTATACCATCATCGGCGACGACGCGTGGACCGACTACGTGGTGAGTGTCGACGTGCTGCTCACGAACGACGCCGCGGCGGGAGTGATGGGGCGCATCAACGACGTGGGGAACGGCTTTGGTTGCACGCCGAAGGGATATTATCTGCGCGTCTCGCCCGACGGCGCGTATGGGCTGATCGCGATCGACGGCAAAGCGGGGCCACAGGACATCGGCGACAAAGAGAATCGAGAACGCCTGAAAGCTGAAGCCGCGTCCGGCAAAGCCCGCCCTCGCGGTGAACAAGGCGTCGCGACGGGCGTGCTTGCAGGATTCGACCGCACGAAATGGCACACGATGAGACTCGAATTTGTCGGTGACACGATCACCGGCTATATTGACGGGCAAAAAGTGGTCCCGACGAAGGACGCGCGTTTTTCTCGCGGCATGGCGGGACTCGTCGCCTGCGATCACGGCAAGGAGCTCAGCACTGCGTACTATGACAACCTGAAGATCACATCGCTGGGTGAGACGGAGCCAAAGGTCAGCCGAGTTTCGACCAAACCGCTGCCAATGTATGCGGATTGAGTTTCGGGCCTTCGAAATCTTCGCGGTTACTGCTGAAGAACTCTTTCCATCGTTGCTGTGCTTCCCCTCGTGACGGCAGTTATTCCACGAAAAATTCTTCCAACTCGCGGTGGGCGAACGACCGGCCGGGCAGTGGATGCGACGTCGACCACGGCTGCAGGGAGTTTTTGGGGAAACTGGTAGTTCCTTTGCGTCCCGTCGTAATTTGCCGTCAATTTTGACGGCATACGCGGGGCGGGGTTTTGAGGTAATCTGACGGGGCCTTCGCAGTTTTTTAGTAAGCCCAGTCCACCCCAACCTTCAAAGTGTCACCAGAAACCGGTGACACCCGCATCATGCTCCTTCCCCGAGTGCTCCTTCGGCGGCCATTTGCGCCGCTTGCGTCACCCTCCTGCGTTAGCTCGTTGTCGACCGACGATCTGACTGTTTCTGTTCACCGCCAAAAGCCCCTGCGGCTATCGAACGTGCGGGCTTTTTTCCTCCTGCTCTTCAGCGCGCTGCTAGGCGCGTTTGCGTCGTCCGCTTCGGCGAAGACCGCCATGCAGTCCTACGTCGAAGCGATGCAGCCGGGCTGGAATCTCGGCAACACGCTCGACGCGGGACCGAGCGAAACCTCCTGGGGCAATCCGCTCGTCACCCAGGAGTTCATCCAGCAGCTCAAGGCCCAAGGCTTTAAAAGTATCCGCATTCCGGTGACGTGGGACACGGGTGCCCCAGGTGTCCGCATCGGACCGGCCCCGACCTATACTGTCGATCCCGTCTGGATGAATCGCGTCCAGCAGGTCGTCGATTGGTCGCTCGATGCCGGACTCTACGTGATGCTCAACATGCACCACGATTCCGCCTGGTACCGGAGGGGAATACTGCCCGACCACGACGGCACGCTCGCCCGCTACACGGCGGTGTGGTCGCAGATTGCGCCCCGCTTCCGCGATTACTCGAACAAGCTCATGTTCGAGAGCCTCAACGAGCCGGAATTCGACGGCGCCGACGATGCGACGAAAATGGCCCTGAACCACGAGCTGAACACCACCTTCTTTAATCTCGTGCGTAGCACCGGCGGCGGTAACGCCACGCGCCCGCTCGTGCTCCCCACGGTCGTAACGAATGCCAGCCAGAAGTACCTCGATTCGCTCAAGGCCACCATGACCGGGCTGAATGATCCGAACCTGATCGCGACGATTCACTTCTACGGCTTCTGGTTTTTTAGCGTGAACATCGCCGGCGGGATCCGCGTCGACGACAACGTGATCAACGACATCAACACCACGATCAACGGCGCGTACAATACGTTCGTGGCGGATGGCATCCCGGTGGTCGTCGGCGAATTGGGTCTACTGGCGTTCGATAGCAACAATCAAGCGATCGAGCGCGGCGAACTGCTGAAGTTCTTCGAGCTCTTCACGGCCACCGCCCAGTCCAAGAACATCACCTGGCAGCTATGGGACGCGGGTTACGTCCTCTACGACCGCAACACCTCCCAATTGCGCGATCCCGAGCTGTATAATTACCTGATGCGCAGCCTCACCGGCCGCTCGTCCACTGGGGCGACTGATTTGATCTTCGTGCAAGACGGCGCGCCGTTGAAGGACGTCGTCATTCCGCTCAACCTGAACGGCAACAGCTTTCTCTCGCTGAACGATGGTGCCACGCCGCTGACGTTGGGATCGGACTATATGATCAACGGGAGTGCGCTCACGGTCAAAGCAAGCGCGCTCGCTGCGTACGCTTCGGGTGCTTTCGGTGAGAAGACCGTGTTGACGGTTAACTTCAGCGGCGGTCCGGGCTGGAAACTTCACGTCCGCCACAGTGCCGCTCCGGTGGTCGCCGCGGCGGCCGGCACCAAAAGCGGCGGACTTGTGATCCCCGCCGCCTTCAACGGCGACCTCGTCTCCACCATGGAAGCGAAGTATGTGGGCATCGATTTCCCGTTTGCCGGGCCGGCCGAATGGACCTCGTACAAGCTATACAACGAGGACTACAAGCCGGACTACTCGAGCAATACCATCACGATCAAAAAGAAATTTTTTGAGTGGACGACCAACAACCCGATCGACCTCACGTTCCATTTCTGGAGCGGTCGAATTGAGCACTATCGTCTTACCTTCCAGGCCGCCGGCGACATCGGTGGCGTGCCCCAGGAGTGGGTGATCTACGAAGACGGGCTGGTCGGTTGGAATAACTGGGGAAGCTGGGTGACCAGCAATCCGGACAACACGACGGTCGTGCACTCCGGCACGAGCGCCTTTTCCGTCGATGCGGGCGGTTATGGTGGACTCGTTTTGATGCACAATCCTTGGGAGACGCCGGTCGACACATCGGCTTATCACACCTTGGTGTTTTGGATCCACGGTGGATCCGTCGGTGGGCAGATGATCGGAGTCAAACTCGTGCGCGGCGATGATTGGAGTTCACCGGGCGTCGGGATTCCTGCATTAACGGCAAACACTTGGACGAAAGTCGAAATCCCACTCGGTGAGCTCGGCGTCGAGGGGAGCGCTAATATTACGCGTGTCATGTTCCAAAACTGGTCGGACAAAGACGCGCCGACGTATTACATTGACGATATCAAGCTCACCACAGCCTACGCGTCGACCCTCGTATTCGTCAACGGCGCGCCTGCGCCGGTCATCACGAGCGCGACCGCCGCTCAGGGCGTGTTCAATTCGTCATTCAGCTATGCGACCACCGCGACCAACAGTCCGACTTCGTTCAGCGCGACGGGACTTCCTCCGGGACTCGCGATCGACACAACCACCGGTGTGATTTCCGGCACGCCGACCGCGCTGGGTTCGTACACGGTTTCGCTCGCCGCGAGCAACGCCGCCGGCACCGGAACCGAAACGCTTGCGATCACGATCGATCCGGCATCTGTGAGCATCATGCTCGGTGGCGGCAGCCCGTTTGGTGGAGCGATCAAGTTCGCTTACGACGGCGCACCCCAATCGGTCGCGGATAAAATCACGACGAGTCCGACGGGAGTTGGCGTGACGATCACCTATAACGGGAGCACGACTCCGCCAAAGCTGCCCGGCACGTACGACGTTGTCGTTACGTCCAATGATCCCAAATACACGGGCGTGATCGAGGGTACGCTTGAGATCACGGTCACCGCACTCGTCCGCCACGCTCCGATTCTGGGTGGCGACCTTGATGGCTCCTTGCAGCTGCTCAGCGGCGAATCGTTCACCCTCACCAGCGGAACGGTGGTCTCGGGCGATCTGCTCGCTCCCGGCACTCCGACCGTGTTGGTCAACGGGAAAGCGGTCG
>CBRAFL010000356.1:0-5565 GCA_967755055.1 uncultured bacterium | reverse complement strand
GCGATGGCGAAGACTCATACGGATCGGCCGTTTTGGTCGGGCTGTTTGGGTTTGGTGCCGGTGAGCGAGGATTCAACGAGTGGCGGACGGTTGGAGGAGTTGCACACGGCCGGACTTATTTTGCGTTATGCGCACGGTGATTTGGACGCGCTGGCCGAGGCGTGCGAACGCGCGCTCGCGATGTCGAACGAGGAACGCCATCGGATCTACGAACATTTTAACCGTCACGAAACCGTGGGTACAGTAGTGGCGGAGGCGATCGCGGCGACGCAAGGCAGCTGACAAGGGTGTCGTTTATCGACAGCTTCAAATTCCACCATGTCAAAAGCCGCGCCATTTCCAGGTCGATCCGCAGATGGAGCGGGATCGCGCGCCGCTGGTCTGGCCGAGCGCCGAGCGGCTGAGCTGGAAGCGGCGATGGTGCATCATCGGAGCGGGCGGTTGAAGGAGGCGGAGGCAGGTTACCGACTGTTGCTACTAGCGGAGCCGACGCAGGCGTCTGTCCTTCGTTTGCTGGGACTGCTCATGATGAACCGCGGCGAAGCTGCGCAAGCACTCGGGTTTTTTGACCGGGCGATTCGTGTGCGACCGGAGTTGGTTGAAGCACACATCGGACGTGGAAACGCATTCGTCGCTCTCGGAAAAAAATCGGAGGCGGAAGGAGCCTATGGCCGGGCGCTAGCCCTCGATCCGAAGAACCTCGAGGCGCTGAACAATCTTGGGAACAGCTTGCAGGCGAGCCGGCGCTTCGACGAGGCGGCAGCTGTGTTTCGTCGGGCGCTGGCGATTAATCCCAAGTTGGCGGAGCTTCACAACAATCTGGGCAATGCGTTGCAGGCGGGGAAAAAGCCGGACGAGGCGATTGCGGCGTACCGCGAGGCGATTGCTTTGAAGGCGGATTTTCCGGAAGCGCACAGTAATCTCGGCAACATGCTCAAGGCTGCGAATCAACTTCCGGAGGCGATCGCGTCTTATCGGCGCGCACTGGAGTTGAGGCCGGACTACATCGACGCGCTGAATAATTTGGGCAACGCGCTTCACGCCAACGGACTCTCGGCCGAGGCGATCACGACGTATCGGAAAAGCCATGACTTGCAGCCGGCGCAGGGCGACGCCGCTTTCCACGAGTCACTCGTTCATCTGGCGCTCGGCGAATTCGAGGAAGGTTTTGCCAAATATGAATATCGCTGGCGCAGCGATCTTCGCTTCGCGCAGAGAACATTTCCCCAGCCGCTGTGGCTCGGAGAAGTCGACCTCAAGGGCAAAAAGCTGTTGCTGCACGCGGAGCAGGGACTCGGGGACACGATCCAGTTTGTGCGCTACGCTTCGCTGGCAGCAGAGCGTGGTGCGACGGTTTTTCTCGAGGTGCAGCCAGCGTTGAAAACGCTTTTAAGTGGATTCCCCGGAGTTCAGGCGGTGTTCGCGAAAGGCGATCCGCTGCCACCGTTCGATCTGCATTGCCCGCTGCTCAGTTTGCCTCGGGCGTTTCGGACCACGCTGGCAACGATCCCGACCGGGCCCTCCTATCTCACGGCATCTGAAGAACGCGTAGTGATATGGCGCGGCCGACTCGCGACTAGTCGGCGTCCACGTGTTGGTCTGATGTGGACTGGAAATCCTCATCACGTGAATGACCGGAATCGGTCCGTTCCGCTGGAGATCTTGCGACCGCTTTTCGAGCAAGGGCGCGGCGATTTTTATAGTCTGCAAAAAGAGTATCGATCTCCGGAAGATCGAGCGCTGGCGATTTCGATGGGGATTACGGATCTGGCTTCGGATATCGGAGATTTCGATACGACAGCGGCGCTCGTTGCCGAGCTGGATCTCGTGATTTCGGTGGACACGTCGATGGCTCATCTGGCCGGTGCACTTGGTCGGCGCGTGTGGGTGTTGCTGCCGTTTTGTCCTGACTGGCGCTGGCTCCTGCAGCGGGAAGACAGCCCATGGTATCCGAGCGCACGGCTCTTTCGTCAGGAGCGCGCGGGCGATTGGGCGAAACCGGTTGAGGCGATCTGCGCGGCGTTGGCCGGATTGGAGATCGAATGACCTCCGCTGTGGCGCCGAAAACGTTATTTTATGGAGGTCAGCCAGGCGGCACGCACGGGTGGGGCGTGTGCAACCGGCACTTGATCGAGGAGCTGTCGAAGCTCACGACGCTCGCGCCGTTGACGGAGACTGATCCGCTTTGGAATTCACAGGCTCTGCCAGGCGATCTTTTTACGCCGCTGGGTAATCACGAATTTGCTCCGGTGACGCCGGCGCGGGGGAATCGAAACTTTGGGTACACCTTTTTCGAAGCGGAGCCCAATCGGCGGTCGGTGGAAAACGCGAAGCGCTTCGACGTGATGTTCGCTGGCTCGACCTGGTGCGTGGAGCGACTGAACGCCCACGGCATTCGCAACGGGATCGTGTTGGTCCAAGGAGTGGACAGCCAGGTGTTTTCTCCGAATCCGCGGATGAGGACTGATGGGCGATTTCAAATTTTTTCGGGAGGAAAATTTGAGCTGCGCAAGGGGCAGGACCTGGTGTTGCGCGCGTTCAAGATATTGCACCAAAAATATCCGGACATGGTTTTGGTGAACGCGTGGTTCAACCATTGGCCGCAGTTGATGTCTTTGATGGCGAGAGCTCCGGACCTGCGATTCGAGCTGATCAAAGGCTCATGGGTGGAGCAGATGGAGCACGTTTACCGAATCAACGGAATCGATCCGAGCCGGGTGATAACCATTCCGCTGATACCGCAGGCGCAGATGGTGGAGATCTATCGGGAGAGCGACATCGGCTTGTTTCCCAATCGATGCGAGGGCGGGACGAATCTGGTGTTGATGGAATACATGGCGTGCGGCCGGCCTGTGATCGTGACGAACGGGACGGGGCACCGCGATGTGGTGACCGAAAAAAATTCGCTGCTCCTGCGAGGGCTGCGGCAGCTGAATATCAACGGGCCGGACCGAACCGTGGCGGCGCGCTGGCTGGAACCGACGGCGGATGAAATCATCGCCCAGATCGAATTCGCGTATCAAAACCGCGCGTCGATCGCAGAATTGGGACGGCAGGCGGCGGAAGATATGAAGCAGTGGACGTGGGAGCGAGCAGCGAAGACGATTCTCGCGCACACGAGCTGAACAGCTGAACGCGCGGCCGGTGCGAACGCTGAAATTTTTACGGCCGCAGTTTCGAGATGAGTCGCGCGGTGTCGGTGATGGCGGGACCGTGGCGGGACGCGCCTTCAGCCTCGAGGCGTTCGAAGTGAGGATGAGCGAAGATCGGTGAGACCACGGGCGAATTTTTTTCGCCATCGTCGGTCGCGTCTTTCACCGCGCCGGCAAGGGCGGCAACGATGCCGTTTATTTTGTCGATATTGCGCCGCAACAGGATGTCTGATCGACGGGGCCACCATTCGCCTTCGTCAACGATCCGAACGTGCGCGCCGAGTTCGCTCCAGGCGCGCAACAGCGTGATAACGGCGACGTGGCAGCGGCGGAAATTTTCCCAGCCGTGCAGACTGGCGTATTGGGTTTTGCAGCAGGCGCGTAGTTGCCAGCCGGAGCCGAGCTCCGTTTTCAGGACGCGACCGTTGTGGGTAACGGTCGAAGGATAACGACAGAGGCCGAGCCAAAGCGGTTCGCAATCGTCGCCGAGCAAGACGGGGAAAATGCAGCCCTCCACTGGCTCCACGGCGACACCGGTCGAAGTGTGGGGATCGTCCGGGTCTTGGAGAATTTTCCACGATACGGCCCAGCGTACGAGTTCAGCGCGGTCAGTCGTGGCGGACAACACGTCCTCGACTTTGCCGCGGCGCTGCATCGCTTGCGCTTCACGGCGCACGGTTCGCGTGAGGGCTTTGGCCTGCATGAAATCGAGGCGGGGCGCGCGGATCGTGTAGTGGATGGTCAGGCCCATGGAGTGGTGGATTGGCGGGCGATAAAAGCGTCGGCGGCAGCCGGAGAGATTACGAGGAGCGAATGAAAACTAATGACGCGCCACCTCTGCGGGCAACACTTCACGTGCGTGGGGAGGCCTTCGGCGGAGAATAAAAAGGCCGCCGGGTGAGCGGCGGCCGGGAGAACGAGAACGAGAACGATGAAGAGGAGGACGACGATTAGCGGTACTCCTCACCCGTGAGCGCGTTGATGATTTTGAAATTCTCGACGTGGTAGTTCAGGTCAGCGCGGAAGGCTAACTTCACGCCGAAGAGTTTTTCCATGCGTACGAGGAGTTCGGCGTCTTCGCTGCGGAGGCGTTCGAGGATGCTCGGGTGTACCATCACGCGGAGGGAATATTCCTTGCCATCCTTGCGCAGCTGCAGGCGGCGCACGACGGACGAGAGCTTGCGTTGCAACTCGACGGACATCGTTGTCGCTGATTTTACGATACCGCGGCCACGACAGTAGGGGCAATCGGTGTAGAGATTGCTCGAGAGCGATTCCTGCTGGCGCTGACGCGTCATTTGCAGAATGCCGAGCGTCGAAATCGGGAGGATGTGATTCTTCGCTTTGTCGCCCGCCATCTCCTCGACCATCTTCTCGTACACGGCGTTGCGGTGACGCCGCTCCTTCATGTCGATGAAGTCGATGATCACCAAACCGCCGAGATTGCGGAGGCGGATCTGGCGGGAAATCTCGGTCGCGGCCTCGAGATTCACTGCGTAGATGACGTTCTTTTCGTCACCGCCGCGGGACTTGTGCGAGCCGGTGTTCACGTCGATCGAGATGAGCGCTTCGGTTTCGTCGATGACAATTTCTCCGCCGGACGGGAGAGGAACTTTGCGCTGACCGGTCTGTTCGATCTGGCGCTCGATGTTGAAGCGCTCGAAGATCGGAATGCTGTCTTTGTAGAGCGCGATCTTCGACGCGGAGCGTTTGGAGATCTGGCCGACGAGCTCTTGAGTGCGAGAATGATCTTCCGGACTGTCGATCAGGACGCGGTCGACTTCCTCGGTGAGAAAATCGCGGACGGTTCGTTCAACGAGATCGGGTTCCTGATAGAGACAGGCGGGTGAGCGCTCGCTCTGCATCTTCGCGGTAATATCCTGCCAGGTTTTGAGGAGGATGTGCAGGTCGCGAACGAAGTAGCGGGATTTTTTTCCTTCGCCGGCCGTGCGAACGATCACGCCCATGCCTTCTGGAATCGTGAGCTCGTTGATCAGTTGTTTGAGGCGCTTGCGCTCATTCGGGTCCTCGATCTTGCGAGAAATACCGCAGCCATCGGAGAACGGCGTGAGGATCAGGTAGCGGCCGGGAATCGAAAGATTCGTGGTCGTGCGCGGGCCCTTCGTGCCGATCGGGCCTTTGGTGACCTGGATGACAATGTCGGTGCCGGGCGGATAGAGATTCGGGATGTCTTTGACCGTCGGGTCGACGGGACGCGACGGGGCGTTTTTCTTTTTGTTCACGCGCACGACCTCGACGGAGGAGTCGGCGGCGGCGGGCAGCATGTCCCAGTAGTGGAGGAACGCGTTCTTGGTATAACCAATGTCAACGAACGCGGCTTTGAGGCCCGAATCCAGATTCTTGATGCGGCCCTTGTAGATGCCGCCGACCATGCGGTTGTCGGACTCGCGCT
>CBRAFL010000355.1:0-5570 GCA_967755055.1 uncultured bacterium | reverse complement strand
GCGGCGGCGATGTTCTCACGGAATTTGCAAAGTGCCTTGAGACGAGCCGAAGGGCTCCAAGCCTAGCCCGGCCAATTTTCAGACGCTCCCCTTGACTGGTTTGGGTCCGTATGCACCGTATATACGCATGACAACGGCGACGGCGAAGGTGTTCAAATCCGGCAATTCCCAAGCCTTGAGGCTTCCGAAGGCGTTTCGTCTCAGTTCCAAGACGGTGAAGCTGGTGAAGACCGCGGATGGGTTCGCGGTGAAGGATGAGTCCGCCAGCGCTCGGCGCGCAAAAGCATTTGCCGCTCTGGCGGGCAGTTGCCCGAAGTTTCCAGAAGTGCCGGCGAATACGGCGGCGAACATCCCGCGCGACTGGGAATGATCTACCTGCCGGACACGAACGTCTTCTCGGCGTACCTGGCGGGACGATCACCGGCACTCACCGAGCGCATGCGGCTGGCATTCGCCGCGGGGGAGTTGAGGCTTTCCGTGATGGTATTGGCTGAGCTGACATTCGGTGCGGAAAAGATTCGCACGAAATTGGGCGATACCAAGTTCACCCGCCGGGTTGAAGCACTGCGCAAGCAGTTGGAAGTCGAGCCGCTCGGCGAGAGCTTTGCGAAGCACTACGCTGCGGTTCGACTGCATTTGGAATCTGCGGGGCAGAAGATCGGCGATCGCGACACGATCATCGCTGCGCATGCGCTGGCGCTTGGCGCGATCATGGTCACTCGCAACGTCGGCGAGTTCGAACGCGTGCCAGGACTGCAAGTGGAGAATTGGGAGGAGGCTTAGTCTCTTCGCCCGCTCCATTTTCAGAAAAGCCCTTCTAAGCTAAAATCTTAGAGGGGCTTTCGTTTTGTCGCGCGCCTCACGAACCATCATTGGGCTGACGGCGTTAAACGCGGGGACAGCCATTGATTAGGTTATTTAACAATAAATCGTTTCACTAAGCTATGACGTGATGGTGCTATTAGCTATTGTGCAACGATAAGAAAATAGTTAATCGTTTCAGGAATCGTTTCACTAAAATGGCCCGACCACTACCTGATTCCAGCCGTTTGACGCTTCTCCTTCAGGCGAGAGGAGTGCTGGCTGGTCGCGATCTTACGCAGGAGTTAGACATTAGCACGCCGACTATGACCCGGCTCATAGGCCGACTTGGAGCATCGGTCGAGCGCATGGGAGCAGCGCGAAACGTTCGTTACGCGCTTCGGCGTCCCGTGAGGAATCTAGGCAGTCAGTGGCCCATCTACCGGATAGGCGATGGCGGCCGACCGCGAGTTTGGGGAGAGCTACGCGCTTTGCATGGCGGCTTTCGTTTGGTTCCCGCCTCGGCAACTCCAGCATGGATGGGACGCGATTATCCGGAAGGCTTGTTCTCCGGGCTTCCCTTTTTTCTGCAGGAGGTGCGACCGCAAGGATATCTCGGGCGTGCAATCGCGCGTTATGTCGCGTCACGTCTTGGCGCGCCGGCTGATCTTCGGTTGTGGAGCGATGATGACGTGCTCACGTATTTCCTCACCGACGGCGGGGATCTGCCGGGAGACTTGGTCGTGGGTGATCGCGCGTTAGAACACGCGATTCGCGCGGGGGAGGATTTCCGCGTTACCGCCATCGCTGACGCAGATCGAGCCGCCGTCTATCCCAGCCGTGCCGAGGCCGCTCAGCGCGGTGAGCTCGTTGGATCGTCCGCCGGTGGCGAACAACCCAAGTTCCTCACGACGGTGTTGCGCTCTTCAGGGGATGTTCGATCCGTGCTGGTCAAGTTCTCGGCCGCGCAACCTTCTCCCGTTTCTCAGCGGTGGGCTGACCTTCTTCTCTGTGAGCATCTCGCCGCTGAGATTATGAGGTCGCGTCAGATTCCGAGCGTTCAGACGGAGGTGTTCGATTCCGGTGGCCGTCGCTTCCTCGAGGTCGAGCGATTTGATCGGATTGGCAACCTTGGCCGCCGCGGTTTGCTCTCGTTAGGCACGGTCGAGGACGCGTTTTTGTCGCAGCCCTCGTCGGATTGGGCGGTAGCCGCAGGGATGCTCCAGGAGGAGGGCTGGATCTCAGCGGAAGGCGCGCGGCTGCTGCGCTGGACCTGGTGCTTTGGCGATCTGATTGCCAACAGTGACATGCATCGGGCGAACGCGAGTTTTTGGTTCGGCGACGACCGCCCTTATCAGCTCACTCCGTTCTACGATATGCTGCCGATGCTCTACGCGCCGGGTGCACAAGGTGAGTTGGCCGAGCGGCCTTTTGCGCCGCGCCCGTCGTTTGCTGCCGTGGCTGATGTTTGGAATGACGCTGCTGGGGCGGCCCTGGCGTTCTGGCAGCGCGTCGCATCCGATACGCGCGTCTCAGAATCGTTTCGCGCAATTGCTACGAGTAATCGCGAAGGCGTGCAACGGTTGGTCGAGCGATTTGCTTGAGCTGAGACCGTGGCGCTCGGTGGCGAAGCCTCAGGAAGTGTTTTGACGAGACATACGTATCAAGAAAAGCACTGCAGTCCGAATGTTCGGGCGAGAGTGCTCTACATTTGATTGAAACACTGCAGTTCGATTGATGCCAGCGTCGGGTATCAACCGGTGCGGCCGAACCCCATTTTCCGACCCGCATGCGGTTCGAAGCGTCACAGCATGGGCATCGTCGACACGTTGCCGACGGAGAGAAACTGCTAATCGGAATTTTCCCAATGAGGGAAATCTCGAGGACGTGGCTACGATTGCTTCTCTCTGCCGGGATCAAGAATAAAGAGGTCGGGTCTTGACTGACTGACTCGCATGCCGCGTCCACGTCATTTGCCCCTTTCGCGTCGGCGCTGCTTTCCCCTTTGCTGGCCAACCCCTGATAATTCCCCATGCACTTCTCATCGTTCTGGTCCCGACTCGCCGCGCTAGCCGTCGCCCTGTCAAGCGCCTGTATTCACGCCGCCGGCGCTCGCACGGAGATCAGTCTCAATGCCGGCTGGCGTTTCCAGTGTGGAGAAACGCCCGCCGCGGAAGCAGTCGCATTTGACGCCTCCTCGTGGGCGTCGGTCGACACCCCGCATACGTGGAATGCCCTCGACGGTCAGGATGGCGCGAAAGCTGACGCCGCGGGCGGAGCGAGCATCATGAAAGGCGGCGACTACGCGCGTGGGTCCTGCTGGTATCGTCGCACGATCGCTTTCGATCCGGCGTGGGCCGGCCGCCAGGTTTATCTCCAGTTCGACGGTGCGAATCGCCGCGCCGATGTTTTTCTCAACGGCTTGTTCGTCGGCACGCACCTTGGCGGCCACGCCCGGTTTCGTTTCAATATCACCACCGCGCTTCGACCTGACGAGGCCAACGTGCTCGCCGTAAAAGTGAACAACGAGGACAACGGCATTCTCCCGCACTCGGGCGACTTCACATTTTTCGGCGGACTCTACCGCGACGTCTCGTTGTTCGTGACCGACGCGGTCCAAATCGAGACCATGGATCATGCATCGCCGGGTGTTTTTCTGACGCAGTCGAGCGTGACCGCCGAGCGCGCTGAGGTGAACGCCCGCGTAAAGCTCGCCAATCATGAGACGAAGCCCGCCGACGTGTCGGTGCGCGTCGCCGTCACCGACGCCGCGGGCAAGGTCGTGCAGGAGGCGCGCTCGACCGCGGCACTCGTTGCGAACGGTCGCGGTGAGGTCACTGTGCCGATCACGCTTTCGTCCCCGCACCTGTGGAATGGCCGCGCCGATCCCTATCTCTACACGGTGCGGGTCGAAGTGAGCACCGGCGGCGTGGTGCGGGACGCTCTCGAGCAGCCGCTCGGCCTGCGCTACTTTCGCGTCGATCCAGAGCAGGGATTTTTTCTAAACGGGCACTACCTCGATCTCCATGGCGTGAGCCGGCATCAGGACCGAATCGACAAAGGCTGGGCGATCAGTGCCGATGACGATCGAGAGGATTTCGCGCTCATCGCCGAGATGGGCTGCACCGCGATCCGGGTCGCGCACTACCAGCAATCACCTCTGTGGTATCGGCTCGCCGACGAGCAGGGACTCGCGCTGTGGGCCGAGATTCCGTTTGTGGACGAAGCGCTGCCTGGCGACGTGTTTTTCAACAACGCGCTGGAGCAAATGCGTGAGTTGATTCGCCAGAACTATAATCATCCCGCGATTTTTTTCTGGGGTTGCGGCAACGAAAATTTTGACCTGGGGCAGAGTTTCGTCGCCGGCATCGCCCAATACGCACCGATGTCCGAGCACCTGATCCAAGCCCTCCACGCCCTCGCGCGGGCCGAAGATCCGACGCGGCTCACGACCTACGCATCGTTTCACTCCGAGAAGCATGTCCACATCGCGTTGCCCGGCCAGCCGGTGGTCGATATCCAGGGAGAGCCGCAGCGCTGGTATACCGACGTGACTGCCTTCAACAAATATTACGGCTGGTATTATGGCGAACCTGAGGACAACGCGGAATTTTTCGATGACCTGCACGCGCGCAATCCCGCGCAGCGCATCGGCGTCAGCGAATACGGCGCGGGTGGTGGCATCACGCAGCACGAGCCGGCCAACTATGGTGGCGCAGGCTACAAACGGACCGCGATGGAAAGCATGCGCCGCGCGGCCTTCGCGAAGAGTCACCCGGAAGAATACCAGGCTTATTACCACGAGGGCGCCTGGAAGGTGTTGTCGGCCCGGCCCTACATCTGGGGGAAGTTTGTCTGGAACATGTTCGACTTCGCATCCGACGGCCGCAACGAGGGCGAACAACCGGGGCGTAACGACAAGGGCCTCGTCACCTTCGACCGCAAGACGCGCAAGGATGCATTCTATTTCTACAAGGCCAACTGGAGTTCCGAACCCGTGCTCCACATCACGAGCCGCCGCTTCGTCGAGCGCACCGACGCGACGACCGACGTGAAAGTCTACTCCAACGCAAAAGACGTCGAAGTCACTTTGAACGGCAAGTCGCTCGGTAAATCCAGCGCTGCGGCGACCGGCGTCTTTCTTTGGTCCGGCGTGACACTCGCGCCGGGCAAAAACCACATTGCGGCCACAGCGCGACGCGACGGCCAGGAGTTACACGACGAATGTGAATGGAAAGCTCCGACTCGGTAAAATCCTTTGCGGGAAAGGTGACCGTTCGAGGCAGAGGGGAACGAAGGAGGAAAACTTTGGGGCTTGGGGTTGACGATGCGCGCGGATCTGGCGGCGTGGATGCGGCAACCCGATCCTGTCCTCACCAAAAGCTCACGTGAGTCTCAACCCATGTCCGTCAAAACAGGGCAACCCTAGTGTGACCCGTTTGTTCGGCCCGGGACTGTTCAAAGGGCCTCTCATCTTTCGCAATTCGCTGGTGCTCCCGTTACCGCCGTGCAAAGCTCGGGTCAACTTCCTGTTATTCTATGCGAACCCTAATCGTCGGTGGTAAAGAGATCGGCGTTTCCGACTGGCAAGTCTTTCAGCTGGGAATTGGGGGCCAAGCTCCGGAGGCAGCAGCTGCGGAAGCACTCGAAGCAGCACGGCGCGGGAACCCTATCCTCACATTCGGGCAAGTGTCGTTCCGAAGTGAAAGTGCAATGGACGGAGGTACTCCCTTCAGAGTGAAGGGAGAGGCGCAGAACTATATTGTCCT
>CBRAFL010000354.1:0-5600 GCA_967755055.1 uncultured bacterium | reverse complement strand
CAGCGGCATGAATATTAGAGTCAGGCTAGATAACAGGATCGGACGAATTCTCATCGGGGAGGGCTACGTTAGCTGGAGCCGGTTCGTCTTTCCGAGCGAGAAAAGCATATAATTCTGCTGCCAGCTTTGGGCCGATGCCATTCACTTCCTGGATTTCCTCCACCGTTGCCGCGCGCAACCGATCGATGCTGCCAAAGTGTGCGAGCAACGCTCCGCGACGCACCGGCCCGAGACCGGCAAAATCCTCCAGCACGCTCTCGCGAATTTTTTTTGAGCGCAGCACGGCATTATATGTATTCGCGAAACGATGCGCTTCGTCGCGCACGCGTTGCAGCAAATTCAACGCAGGATGGTTCAGCGGCAGATTCAACGGCGCCCGCGCATCGGCGAAGAAAATCGTCTCATGTTTTTTCGCGAGTCCGATGATCGCCGGCGGCATGACATCGAGACCGACGAACGCCTTCAGCGCCGCACCAATTTGCCCGCGACCACCATCGATCACGACGAGGTCCGGGAAAAGTTTTCCCTCTTCCGCGAGTCGGCGATAACGCCGGCCCACGACTTCTTCCATCGCGCGGAAGTCATCGTTGCCGATGAAGCTTTTGATTTGAAAGCGACGATAGTTGTCCTTGTCCGGCCGGCCATTCGCGAAATGGACCATGGACGCCACGACGAACGTGCCTGAAATATGCGAGATATCGAAACACTCGATCGTGCGCGGCGGACCGGGGAGCAACAACGCTTCTCCCAGGAGCCGCAGTGCTTCTTCATCGCCACTCGGTCGCGTGGGATCGAGCCGTTCGAAGCGGCGCGTTTTTGCGAGCGTCTCTTCGAGCGCAAATACCACATCGCGCAGTTCCGCGGCTTTCTCGAACGCCTGTCGTTCGGCCGCGTCGGTCATTTCCGCGCGCAACGCCTCGAGCCACTCGCGAGATTTTCCTTCGAGAAACGAGCACGCGTCTTCGACCCGGCCGCGATAAGCTTCGCTCGTGACCGTGTGAACTCCGCCGTAAATTTCCTGGCGCACGTCATCATAGAGGCGCCACGTGCCATCGGGTAGCTTTTGTGGGGTCACGTCTCCGAGCAAAATTCCGAACTGCCGTCGCATTTGAGTCAGCGTTTTGCGCAGCAATCCGCTGTGAGCAAAAGGTCCGAAGTAGCGCGAGCGATCGTCCTTCTTGATCCGTGTCAGGCGGAACCGCGGCAGTTCCTCGCGAGGGTCCACGCGCACGAGCAGGAAGCGCTTGTCGTCGGTGAAATCGGTGTTGTAGCGCGGCCGCCACTGCTTGATCAGCTTCCCTTCCAACAGCAGCGCCTCGGGTTCGGATTTCACTTCGACGGTGTCGAAGTCGGTAATCATCGGGATCAACGCGCGAATCTTTGGCTGCAGCAACATCCGGGCGCGGCCAGGTTGGAAGTAGGATGACACGCGCCGCTTTAAACTGTTGGCTTTGCCGACATAAATGATTCGGCCAAGACGATCCTTCATCAGGTACACCCCCGGTTTATCCGGCAAATGGCGGACCTTCTCCTTAAGATTTACCGGGTCGCTGGCTGGCATTTTGTTAGAATTCGCCTAATCATGAACGTCGCAAGTATGGTTTCACCCGTCCACGCCAACCATAGTTCAAAGCCAGTGAGTCAGGTTCATTACGAGCTCCTCACGCTCGGTGACGAACTCCTGCTCGGTCTGACGACGAACAGTCATTTGGCGTTTATTGGTCAGCAACTTGGGCGGCGCGGAGTGACGTTGCAGCGCAATGTCACCATTACGGATGACGCTGACGCGATTGCCCGCCAGTTCCGCGAAAGCTGGCTGCGTTCCGATGTGGTGATCACGACCGGTGGGCTTGGGCCGACCTGTGACGATCGGACGCGTGAGGTTCTCGCGGCGGTGTTGGGCCAAAAGCTGGTCTTCGAGCCTGCAATTGAAAAAGCGATACAAGAGCGTTTTGCGGCGTTTGGGCGGAAGATGACAGCGAACAATCTCAAGCAAGCTTACCGGTTCGAGCGTGGCGAAGTGTTACCTAATGCCAACGGAACGGCGCCGGGTTTGTGGGTGGAACAGGACGGCCGGGTGCTCTGCATGTTGCCAGGCCCGCCCAATGAAATGCAGCCGATGTTCGTGAACGAAGTGCTTCCGCGACTGACGAAACTCGGCTGGCTGCTCGACCGCGAGGCGTACGTGCAAATTCGCACGGCGGGCGTGGGCGAGTCGGTGCTGGAAACGAAATTGCAGCCGATCTTTGATCGTTATGGTGACTCACTGAACGTGGCGTTTTGTGCGCACCAAGGCATGGTCGATTGTCGCGTGAGTTCCGCCAACGGCGCCTTGGAAGCGGCTCAGCTGGAAGTCGCGGCCCGCGAATGCGGACGGCTGCTGGGTGAAGATCTCACCTGTTACGGACATGATTCGCTCCCGAAGATCGTGAGCGATTTGCTTCGTTCGCAGGAAAAACGCCTTGCTGTTGCGGAGACTGCCACGGGCGGATTGCTCGCGAATGCGTTTAGCGAGATCAGCGGAGCCTGTAAGTTTTTTGCCGGCGGCGTGGTGTGTTGTTCGAATGACGCACGCATGCAATTATTGGACGTGCCAGAGTGTTTGTTGCTCCAACACGGAGCAGTAAGCGCCGAATGTGCCGTGGCGATGGCGACGGGCGCGGCGGAAACGTTGGGCGCTGATTACGCGCTGGCCGTCACTGGTTTTGGCGGCGAAGCGACGGGACCGGGCGGCAATCCGGTCGGCACGATCTTCATCGCGCTGCATGCGCCACATGGCGTGTGGTCGAAAAAACTCAGTTATCCTGGGCCACGTTCGACGATCAAGATTCGCGCCGTGAACGCCGCGCTTGATTGGCTGCGTCGCGAATTATTGCGCGTCGCCAATGGCGCGGTTTCTTCGGCGCAACGTTCGGGCGTGATGCAGTAGCCGAACTCGAACGGTTTGGAGGGCTCTGCGCTCCGACATCCCGAGTTGGTAATGTAGGCAGTTCGCTTGCGGACTGCTCTTGCGATCGCGATCGAGCTGCCGGGTTACGAATCGACGTTATCAGCCCAACAGATTCTTCAGCGCGGCGAGATATTTCTCCTGCGTGCGCGCGATGACCTCAGCGGGAATCCGTGGAGCCGGCGGAGTTTGATCCCACTTGATCGCGAGCAGATGATCGCGGACGAATTGCTTGTCGTAACTCGGCGGCGATTGATTCGGCGCATAGCTTTCGGCCGGCCAATAGCGCGAGGAGTCAGGCGTCAGCACCTCGTCGATGAGAAAAAGATTTCCTGCCTCGTCCGTGCCGAATTCGAACTTGGTATCCGCGAGAATCATTCCTGCCTGCTTCGCGCGATCGTGTCCAAAGCGATAAAGCGCGAGGCTCGTGGCCTTCACTTTTTCGTAGAGCGCCGCGCCGATGGCGGCTGCGCCCTGGGTGTCATTGATGGGCATATCGTGCTCACCCTTTGGCGCCTTGGTGGTGGGCGTGAAAATAGGTTCGGGCAAACGATCTGCTTGACGAAGCCCCGCGGGCAGTCGAATGCCGCACACCTCACCGGTTTTCTGATACGAGCTCCAGCCGCTCCCGACCAGATAGCCGCGAACGACGCACTCGATGGTGAGCGGTTTCAATTTCCGCACGACCATGCTGCGGAGCTGCAGATCGCGAGACAGCTTGTAACGGTTGGCCAGCAAACCGAGCTGATCGGGCAGCAGATGATTTTGAATGACGGAACTGGTTTGCGCGAACCACCAGTTGCTCATTTGCGTGAGGATCGCGCCCTTGCCCGGGATTCCATCGGGAAGAATTACATCGAACGCGGAAAGTCGGTCGGTTGCGACGAGGAGTAATGCGTCTCCGAGATCGAAAATCTCGCGTACCTTGCCAGACGCAAGGTGCGGGTAGGGAAGACGCTCGATGGACGTGACTGCAGTGCGGGGCAGGGCGGCAGCGATTTCGGCAAAAGTCATGCGGGATGGATTTGCAGAAAAAAACGCGTCGGGGCGAAGTCATTTCTTACGGAATAACTCCGGAAATTTGGCCTTGCGCGAGGAGAGGCGCAGCCTAGCGTGCGCCGTTCCAGGTTAGTCCCCATCGTCTAGCCCGGTTAGGACACTACCCTTTCACGGTAAGAACCGGGGTTCGAATCCCCGTGGGGACGCCAATTTTTTAAGCCCCGTAACTTTAGTTAGTTACGGGGCTTATTGTTGGCTGAAAAGGTCAAAGTGACAATGGAAGTGACAATAGTTACCCCGAGACTCGCGGACGTTTATCGATGGCGCAGACCCTTTTTTTTAGCCCGGAAATCGGGGCGAAAATGAGCCCAAATTTAAAGGAAACAGGAAGACTTGCCGACGTCGTATCGGTGGCAGTCCCAGCACGACGTCAATTGGGCGTGTAGGTACGGAGCGGAGCCCCGAGGCTTTTTTCTGAAGCGCCCTGTTACGATTGTGTGACACACCCCGTTTCGGTTGCGGTGGGTCTTAGCTGAATCATACCGTGCTTCTTCACTGGAATATTAACCGTCAACCCGGAGTTAGAGCCATGAACCGCAATCACTTTGAGAAACAGTTAGCCCCGTTTGGCGTTCAGGTATCAGAATATGGCGGGGAGTGTTATTTTGGCGAGTCACACTGCTGCTCCGTCAGCCTTGCGCCGTTCCCGACCGAAGAAGTTCAACGCGCGACGCTCGCCGTCCGCATCCCTTCAGTCGAGAAGCGGAAAGTGCTGGTAAACACGTTTCTCGATGCAGCGGGAGTGTCGCGGACACCTGAAATTGCCGATGCGCTCGATGGTCGGGAGCGGCGAGTCTGGACCGGTTCGCAATGTGTTACGGTCGCGGTCTTGGACGACGAGTACATCGTAACTGTCGCCACGGAGTGATTTGTCCGGATGTCCCGATTGCCCGGAGCCCGTCACCACATTGCTGAGTCACCGTCGTGTTAAGTCATACTGGACTCCAAACGCTGCAACTCAGCAGCAGCCTTTCCGAGCTGCCGAAGCTCACTGATTTCGTGGACCGCTTCTGTCGGGCGGCCAACGCCGCCAACGAGGACCGCATCGCGCTCCAAGTGTCGTTGGAGGAGATTGCCACAAACGTGATTGTTCATGGGTACAACAATACGCCGGGTCACGTTCTTGTCGTGAGCATGCAGGCGGACGACGTTTCGCTGACTGCCACGGTTGTGGATGATGCGCGCCCATACGATCCGTTGGCTCATCCTGAGGTCGATACTACATTGCCGGGAGAGCTTCGGCCGATCGGCGGGCTCGGCATTCATTTCGTCAAAAATTTCGGACATCCAAAATACGAACGCAGAGGCAATCAGAACGTGCTCACGGTCACGCGCCCCGTTTTAAAATAGATGCGCTGAGTGCGCCTGGGATTTGTTTGGAGTAACTGAAAAGAAAACGGAGCCATGTCCGTCACACAATTGTAACCTCCTGGGCGATTGATGCAATTGCCAGGCTAGGGCCGGCTGTCTTTTTTAAATCCCAGACCGCGGCAACTTCAACTCCGGCAGCAATGCAGATCACCGAACTCCCCAAAGGCAATTGGACCGTACTTAATCTCGATGGCAAGGTCGACAACGAGGGCGCAGAAATCCT
>CBRAFL010000353.1:0-5616 GCA_967755055.1 uncultured bacterium | reverse complement strand
CCCGTTCCAATCTTGGTCATACCATTGGTGATGGTGAACAGGCCCACCTGGATCGGATCGCCGGAACCAACGTTGCTGAATGCGACGCTGGAGAACTCGATTTTTGATTGGGTGGAACCTGATACTGGAATGCCCGTGTGGAAGCTTGCGAAGCTGCCATCAGGCGCATTTGTCACCGTCGTATTGGGCTCTGACAAATCGTCGAACGAGCCGGTAGTTTGACCGCTCAGCAGAAGCTGCGCGTTCGCCACCGTGCACGTCAGCGCCAGCCCGAGGGCCGCCGCGAATAGTGAACGAATGCCATGATGCATTGTTTTCCTTGGTTAATGTGTTTTCGAAATCAATCTAAGCGATAAATACCACCCGAGAGCGGGTGGTGCGCTAAATGTGTTTTGCAGGTATCTGATCACAAGAGGATTGAATATTCAGATCGCCCGATCGCCTCATCAGGGAATCGATTAGAACCTCTCCGGAACTGCGCGCTCCTTATCGGGGTCGCCTGAGTCCGATGAATCAGGTCTTCAAAAACTTGCGGTTCCCTCACGATTTTTCCGCACTCACGCGCATCTCGGCAGCGCGTTTTTTTGCCGGTGTCGTCTTCGCCTTCGGCGTGCTCAGCGGCGCAAATCTTCGAGGAGAAAATAGACAAACGGCTGAGGTTTTTAGCGGACCGCCATCGAATTACAGCGACGTGCTCGCACTCAAGGATTCGAGCCCGGACGGCACGCTTCGTACGTTCCAGGTCGACGAGCGCGCTGGGATTGCCCGCAAAGGCGACCTCGTCCGGGTCCCCATATTTTTTGCGGAGAAGGAATGTCCAACACTCGAAAATCTGGCGATCGTCGCACTCGACGACACCGCCGGCGGCACGGAAATCCCCTGGCAGGCCGATGACATTCGCCGAGGACCAGACGGCGGCATCAGTCGCGTGCACCTCTGGTTCGCCATCGATTTGAAACCAGGAGAGAAACGCCATTTTCGTCTGATCCGTCGAGCAGACCCCAACTCGCGGGCCCAGGCAATTGCGCCGACGACGATCGATAGCACCGGAGACGAACTTCACGTGAACACCGACAACGGAGTCGTCGGCGTGAGTCGTGAAGGTGAAATTCGGATACTGCCGGTCGCGGGGCGGGAATGCCGATTCGAAGCGCCGGGAGCGTTTCCGCAGGCGTTGATCAAATATCCTCCGAGGGAAAAACAGCCCGCAACCGATGTAGTCCTCGATCGCTCCACCGCCGGTCGCGAGGTCGAATGGTCCTCCGGTGCTTTGTTTGCAAAAATTCGCGTGCGACTCGCCGGCACCGACGGAGTTGCGCTGGAGCAGGAGTATCGTATTCCCCGACACGGCCGCGAAATTGTGATCACGTCGGCATTATTTCCCGGTGATCGCCCCGGGGGCGTCGTGAAAGAAAACCGCCTGCTCCAGGGCACGCTGACAGCGGCTTCAGCGTCAGCGAAAATCGAAAAAATTCCCGCGGGAATTCGTTATGCGCTGCGGGCCGAGCACGCCTACTCAATCACGGCATTGAACTCCGCGGCTGGCAGCGGCTCCTTGCTCGCGATTCCACTGGTGCTGGGTGGACCGAATGGAACGTGGACGATCGACGACAACCGCTCCGTCTCATTGAATGGCCAGCGCGGGCTTCAGCGCGGCGCCGAGGGGGAGAAGGATACGCTGTACGGTTTTTGGACCGAAGTGCGCCTGGTGCCCACGAAAGAAACGGATGCCGCGCGGCTCTGGGAAATTTATCGCGAGCACGTGCAGCCGCTGGTGGCCGTGGTCGAGGAACCAGGAGCAACGCTCGAACGTTATCACGCCGTTCTCCGCGACGTGGTGCACGAAATGAAACCCATCGGCTGGCGACAGGAAGCCGGGCGGGCACTGGTGCTGGATGACAAGGCGCGCGTGGCAAACATTCTTCAGCACGGCCCTTCACCGAGAGAACAGGATCGTGAGAGTCTTCTGCGCGGCGCGCGCGGATCGCGAGCAAAGTTAACCAACAACGGTGAACGCAAACTCCGGGAAGATGAAAAAGGCCGCGCGTACGGCGGACTGGATCCGTATCATATCACCTACACGCAAAGCGCCGCCGCTGCACTGGCCGCTCTGGGCGACGCTCCACCGTCGGTGACCGCGGTGAATCTTGCCATGGCGAGCGGCGTGCGCGAAGAAGGCGGGCGGGGCGATCAAGCCGGAAATCCGTACATCGATTGCTACAGTCGCACGCTCAACATGCAGCTCGGCCCCGTGTTGTTTGGATTGACGGCAGGTGCCACCGCGGGAGACGCGGCGCTGGTGCGTTTTTATCGTGATCTCGCAACGGCACCGCCGGTGTTGGCGGTGTTCGGACGTGGACAGCGTCCATATACGGGCGCACCGACCACCGCGCCGGAGCAAACGGATTATCTGTATCAGGGTATCTGTGACTTCTGGTTGCGGACGAGCGAACTTCTCGCCAACGAAGATCTCGGGCTTCACCCGCTCGCGTACGCGCGTTACACGGATTGCATCGATGTCATGGCGGACCGCTATCATGGGGTGGCGGCGAAGGACAAACCCGGGACCGCGGGCCAGGCGCGCGCGAATTTTTTCCGTGGGCAGGCGCACACGCATCGCTGGCTTGGCTGGTCGTGCGCGCCATTTATTCGTCCTTTGGAAGATCCCGGCGAACACGGGGCAGGTTTGACCGAAGCGATCCATTATTCGGAAACGCTGAAAGGCCGGTGGAAAAACTGGCCCGATCTCACTTACTATATTCTCGCGGACCTGCTGGTTCGCGACGGGCTCTCGCGTTATCATCGCCCGAATCTTCCGATGGCACCTGACGTGCCCATGGTGCGGCAAAAATCGGATGGCGCAGAGATTGAATGGAAACCGGTTTCGGGTGCGGCGCAGTATCGATTGTACCGCGCCGAGACAGCCGGTGGCCCATATCGCTGGATCAACTCACCGTACGCCGAATCGCCGGCGGCTCCCCTGACGACCACGAGCTATCACGATGCATCGGCGAAAGAAGGAGCCGTGTACGTGGTCACTGCGGTCGATGCTGCCGGTCGACAGAGCCCCTGGCCGGAGCGTCCTGAAAGCGGCGGAAATTAAATTCCGAGGTAGCGGCAGGCCTCCGTGCCTGCTGTATCCGGGGATTGGAGATCGAAGATCCAAATCTTCGATCACAGCAGGCACGGAGGCCTGCCGCTACTCACGGACTCGCTTGACCTGCCGTTTCAGCCCTGCGCGGCGGCGGGGGCGCCTTGAAACAGACGGCGCACTTTCATTTCCACCGGACGCATCCGGCCCCAGTAATTCGCCCGAAAAAATTGAGCGATGGAAAATGGCGTTTTTTCTGCAAACCGGACAAGTGACACGCCGGAAAGGCTGTGATCATAGATCGCCTGGTTTTTAAAATAGTTGTTTCGATAAAAAACAACCGTGCGGCCCATCATCGCCCCCACGATCGCGCCGTGACAGCGATCGGTGTGAATTTCTTCGAAGCGTGCGACAAAATCGAGCAGCCGTTCAGGGTCACGATCCGAGCCGTAAGAGGCATCTTGACGCACGTCGAAGTCCTTGGGCAATCGTCCGTACGCCGCTTCTTTGTCCTGGCGAAAAAGACCGGCTCGTCCTTGTGCCGGCCTGATGGCCCAGGAGCGCAGATCGGCGTGAAACGCGAGATCATGACCGATCAAAAGCATTTTCGGTGTTGCTCCGGACTGCCGCAGCGCATCGAAGCTCACCAGTTCGCGGCAGAACACGCTGTATTTGTCATCCCATGACGCGGCGAAATTACGTACGCTCGGCTCAGTAAGATCGAAGGATGAGGGCAGGATGACGATTTCTGAAAAACGAGGCGCAACCGCTTTCATTAACCGCGGCAGCGAGTGAGTCCCACGCGACATGGCACCCGCTCCATGAATCAGCAGGACGTCGCCCCGCATATGGCTGAGATCGTCGGTCTCACGAAATTCACGACACGTGATTCCGAGCAGCCCGAAAAATTGCCGGCCGCCCATGTGAATCACGCCATCTCCGCGGTTTCCCCGGTTCAGCAGCACGACGATATCGCGCCCGCGGAAACTCGTGAGTAATTGCGCGAGAGCGCCATTCATGTTTACCATATTTATCGAGGGAGGCATGCGTGCAACGAAGACGCCAGCTCTGGCGGGGGTGGGGTGACGGAGTGAAAATCGGCGATGAACTGACCCGCAATTTTTGGCAGCGTGTAGCTGCGCGCTGTTGTCCACGCGGTTTCACGGAGCTTTGTGCGACGCGCGGGCGAGGTGACCAAATCCGACAGTGCGAGCGAAAGTTCGGCCACGGGATCCGTGGCGCGGTGATTGAACACCACCCCGTTTTCTCCGTCGCGAACAAAATCCGCAAAGCAGCCCAGCGCAGACACGACAGGCACGCAGCCCGCCGCCATGGCCTCGAGCACGGCGAGCCCAAACGTTTCGCCAAATTCCGCGACCGACGGGTAGGCGAAGATGGCGGCGTCGCGGTAATGAGCGACAAGTTGTGCCTCGTCGAAAATCGGGTCGAGCAACTCAATCGCCCCACCAGCTTTGGAAGCGGCCCCGGCGAGTTGCTCGTGATACCCCGCGCCACCACCGCCCTGCGCCGTTTTCCACGGACCGACGATCCGTAATGTCCAGCCGCGCAAACCGGTCATCCACAGACGGAGAAACGCGTCGACCAAAAGATGCAGGCCCTTCTCGGGATGGATCCGGCCGGTGTAGAGTATCACTTGTTTCGGTACGGCGAGGGGAACGAGATAACCCGGCGCGAGCGGATAAGGCACCACCCGGACGCGTGCGTTTGCGTCGGGAGCTTCGCGCAAAATCGCTGCGCGAATCGGCTCTGAGACCGTCTGAAGCAACGCCCGGCGCGGGTACAATTTCATTTGCCCTTTCGGATAGCGCGCGACGTGCACGTAGGGACGTCCGCGTGAGGCGCGTCGCTCGATCAACGGCAACCAGAAGGTGTTTGTCACCAGCACGTCCGCTTCCGGCAGGATGCGACGCGCGCGCAGCGAATAGACGAGATCGAGCAGCTTTAAACGCCATAGAGATTTCGGGGTATCGTAGCCGCGTACGCGCTGGTAGAGCACGCCCTCGGTGAAATTCTCCAACGGCAGCTCTCCGTGAGCGCGACTCACATGGACGACGCGGTGCCCCAATCGCGCGAACTCCTGTCCGAGTGAATACCAGACCTTTTCGACCGCGCCGCCCAGTAGCGGCGGCACCGGCAGAAACGCGCCTTGAACAATTGTGATGCGGAGAGGGGCCATGATTACTCAGCCTTCAAAGTCAGTCCCAGCATCACTGTCCTCCGACCGCTGCGGGCTTCACCGAGACTGCTGAACGCGACTGTTCGTGGGGCGATTTCCAGAGAAGGCGATGCCCTGTATCGCGCAAAGCACGACGGACTGACGATGGCACCAGCTCAGCGATGAACCGGCCCCGTTGCCAAAGGCGGCGATTGCGCTGGTTGCGTCGAAGCATGCGGGCAGCGGGCTTCATCCACGATTTTTCGAGTCCAAGCCGGTGCGCTTCCTCGAGGAGATAGCCAAACTCATCGAGTCCGCTCTGACTTTTAATGACGAGATTCGCCACGAC
>CBRAFL010000352.1:0-5659 GCA_967755055.1 uncultured bacterium | reverse complement strand
AGCAACCGACCGAGAAGAAGCTCTCAGAAGCGACTGATCGTGGTCAGTTCGCTCGTTCTCCTGAACTCGGGATTCTCCTTTTGCTCTGCGCCACCCTTGGCGCGTTCGGTTTTACGGCCAAAGCCGCTTCACGCGACGTCGCAGAGTACTCGACGAGCATCTTCACGCGTTTCGCCTCCACGCCGGTGCAAACCGACACGATTACGGTGCAACTCTCCGAGGCGATGCTGACGAGTGCCCGCGCTCTTGCTCCGATCCTTTGTGCGTGTGTTGCGGCGGCACTGCTTTCCGGTGGCTTGCAAAGCGGTTTTCGCATGTCGCCGAACGCGATTGGCTTCAAGCCCGAGCGGCTGAACCCCATCGCTGGTTTCGGTCGGATTTTCAACAAGTCAGCTTACGTCAAAGCCGGTGTCGACATTCTGAAACTCGTCGCGATTGGCACCGCCCTATATCTCGGCGTGCGCGGATTGATGTTCGATCCTCTGTTCAGCGCGCCCGTCGAAGCGGCATATCTCGGCCAGTTCCTGACGAACGCGACGGTCATTTTTCTTTCCCGTCTGATCTTCGCCTTGGGCGTGGTTACCGCGATCAGCTACGGCTACGAAAAATTCAAGACGGGGCGCGAGATGATGATGACGCGCCAGGAAGTGAAAGATGAGCAGAAGAACGCGGAAGGTAACGCGCTCGCCAAAGGTGCAATGCGCCGGATGGCCCGCCGCCTCATGCAAAAACAGATGCTCGCTGCGGTCGCGACCGCCGACGTCGTTGTCACGAATCCCACTCACTTTGCGATCGCGTTGAAATACGAGCGCGGCAAGGACGCGGCTCCAGTGATTCTCGCCAAGGGCGAAAACCGTTTCGCTCAACGCATCAAAGCGCTCGCCGCCGAACACGGCGTGCCCACGGTGGAAAACAAACCCGTTGCCCGGCTGCTCTTCGCCATGGGCAAAGTCGGCGAGACGATCCCCACGGAACTTTATCAGGCGGTCGCGGGCATTCTCGCCGTCGTGTATCGGACACACCGCTACTACTTCCACCGGCTGAAGTCCCGCCGGCTCGAGCCAATCGCCTAACCGATGACGCCCGTGGCCACATCTCCCAATCCATTTACCGCGCTGATGAAGCGCGCGGATCTCATCTTCACCGGCGGTCTGTTCCTCACAGTGCTGTTGTTGATCATGCCGATCCCGACGCAGCTGCTGGATTTATTCCTGGCGCTGAACATCGGCCTCTCGCTGCTGGTTCTGCTCGCGATCGTTTACGTAAAGGATCCGCCCGAGTTCTCGGCGTTCCCCACGCTGCTGCTCGCACTCACCCTCTTCCGTCTCGCTCTCAACATCAGCTCCACTCGGCAGGTGCTCGTGCACGGTTACGCCGGACAGGTGATCGACGCGTTCGGTCACTTCGTCATTCAAGGCAACTACATCGTCGGTGCGGTGGTTTTCCTGATTCTCGTCGTCATCAACTTCGTGGTTATCACGAAGGGCGCCGGTCGTATCGCCGAAGTGAGCGCGCGTTTCACCCTCGACGCATTGCCCGGTAAACAGATGGCAATCGATGCCGAGCTCAACGCCGGTATCATCGATGAAGTTACCGCGACCGCGCGCCGCGTGAAGGTTCAGAAAGAAGCCGATTTCTACGGCGCGATGGATGGAGCTTCGAAGTTCGTCCGCGGTGATGCGGTCGCGGGCATCATGATCACGCTCGTCAACGTCGTCGGTGGTTTCGCCATCGGTGTGTTGCAGATGGGCCTCTCGCTGAGCGAATCGCTGCAAAAATTCACGCTCCTCTCGATCGGTGACGGCCTCGTTTCTCAAATTCCCGCGCTCATCCTTTCCGTCGGCGCCGGTTTGCTCGTCACGCGCGCTTCCGAGAATAACAATTTGGGAACGCAACTCGCCGGACAGCTCTTGCGCTATCCGCGGGCCCTCAAGATTTCCTCCGGCATGCTCGTGTGTTTCGGCCTCATGCCCGGAATGCCAATGCTGCCTTTCTTCCTCCTCGCTGGCATCGCCGGGTTTATCGGCAAGGTGCTCAAGGAACAGGAAGACAAAACCGGCCATGCGCACGGCGCCGAGGCCGCAGCAGCGGTCAAAGCAGCTTCTGGAAAAATGCCGGCGAAAGCAGGCGCGGCGGATGCTCCGGCCGCAGCCGCACCATCTGGCGCCAGCGAAGATGTTCGTAAACTCATCGAGACCGATGTCTTCGCAATCGAGATTGGCTACGGCCTCTTGAACATGGCCAACGCCAAAACCGGCGGCGATCTGCTCGCGCGAGTCACGGGGGTACGGAAGACGCTTGCTCGCGAAAAGGGCATCGTGGTTCCGCCGGTTTCTGTTCGCGACAATCTCGAACTCGAGGCGAACGACTACCGTTTCCTCCTCCGCGGAAAACAACTCGCCCGTGGTCAGCTGCATCCTGGCCGTTCGTTGGCGATGAATGTTTCCGCCAGCAAAGTCCGTCTCCGCGGCGTTCCAACGCGCGAACCCGTTTTCAATCTCGACGCCACCTGGATCGACGAAGCCGAAAAGAAAACCGCCGAGCTCAACGGCTACACGGTTGTCGATCCGGCTTCGGTTCTCATCACGCATTTGTCCGAGACGCTCAAGTCGCACGCTCATCACCTGCTCGGTCGTCAGGAAGTTCAGTCGCTCGTCGATTACTTGAAGACCTCGCAGCCCGCTCTGGTGGCCGAGTTGCTGCCTGATCTCGTGACGCTCGGTATCATCCAGCGCGTGCTGCAGAATCTGCTCCGCGAAAATATCGCGATTGTTAATCTGCCTCTGATCCTCGAAGGCATTGGCGACTTCGCCTCGCTTTCGAAGAATCCCGACGACCTCAGCGAACTCATTCGCCGCCGTCTGGGCCTGTACTTTGTGCCAGAATTCGAGACGCGCCCAAATGTCGTCCGTGCTGCCACGCTCGATCCTCGTTTGGAGCAATGGCTCGCCACGAAGGTCCAGCGCTCGCCGACGGATGTCGGACTCGCGCTCGATCCTTCCACGACGCGTCATTTGCTGGACGAGTTGAGTCGGCGTACCACCGAACTCACTGCGCTCGGTCAGCCCGCGGTTCTCGTGGTCTCCACGGAAATCCGCCTCCCGCTCAAACGCTTTTTCGAATCGTCCTTTCCACGCCTCACGGTGCTCGCGTTCCAGGAATTGCCCGCCGCGACCGAGATCGAAAACGCCGGCATCGTCACGCTGCCCGCGCATCTCGCCCGCACCGAAGTTCCGCTCAAAGCCGCAGCCTAAACCATGTCCGACCTCGACCCACGGCCTGCCCCCGGCAGCTGCTTCAAATTCACGGTCCGTTCCGCTGACGAAGCGGTTTCGGTGATCCGCGAACGCTTGGGCGCAAATGCGCGGGTTCTTTCTGTTCGCTCTGTCGAACCTAAAGGCCTCCGTAAATTTTTCAGCTCACCCCGGCTCGAGGTGATCGCGCAAATGGATGCGCCAGTGGAGACAGGCGCTTCGGTTGCGAACGAGAATCCGATCGAGCGTCCAGCGACGTCGGAAGTTTCCGCGGAGCCCGCTTTGCCGACGTTCGCCGCCGAAACGCCGAATCCGCGTATCAACATCAAGCATACGCCAGTTGGATTGGCCGATCTTTTGCGCCGCTCTGGTCTGACCGAGACCGCGCTGCACCGTCTTCAATCTGGTTCGAACTGGCGCGAAATCAATCGGCTCCCTCTTCACCGTGCGCTCGCTGAAACCTCACGGCTCCTGCGTGAACGCGCTGAATCCCGGACGGTCCGCGCGCCGCTCTCACGCGCTGCATTTTTGGGTGCGGCCGGAGTGGGGCGCACCACCGCGCTGTGCAAATGGCTTTCCGTCGAAGTGTTTCGCCGCGCCCGCGTCGGCCACGTGGTCACCATCGAATTCGATCGTCCAAACCCACTCGGACCGCTCCCAGTTTTCGCCGAGGCGCTCGGAGTACCCCTCGCGCATTTTCCCTGTGAAACTCAGCCGGCGGTCCCTGGTGGTTTCGTCTATTTCGATCTGCCGAGCATTTCGGCGCGCCGGCCCTCGGACAACGCGGCGCTTGGCGCGTGGCTCGATCGTGAGCAGATCGTCGAGCGCGTGCTCGTTCTCAACGCCGCTTACGATCGCGCGGCGATGCGCGATGCTTACGCCGCCGGCCGCGATCTCGGTGCCACGCACGTCGTGTTCACCCATCTCGATGAAGTCCCACAGTGGGGCAAACTCTGGGATTACCTTTTCGACGAAGAGATCGAGCCGCTGTTTGTGGCGACCGGCCCGTCGCTTACGGGCGACTGCGAAGAAGACGTCTGTGGAGCGATCGCGCGTCGCACGCTGCCCGAAAACTGAAGCGCCCACGCGTCTTAACTTTCACGTATTCTTGTCATGAAATTTGTTTTCCTTGCCGGCGGTCTTGCCGGATTTCTCCTAGCAGCGATTGCCGGTTACATGGCGGATCGCGCCCCAGATCGGATCTTCCTGGATGCCGCGCTGGGCTGTTTGGCTGGTGCACTTCTCTTCCGCTGGTTCTGGACCGTGTTAGTCCGCGGTATCCGCGAAACCATTCTCATCCGGCATGCGGCCACCACAGCCGCCGCCGCTCACTCCCCCAAAACCAAGTAATCCGACAGTCTGATTAAGCTCACACATGAACTCCGCACCTACCGTCGCCGTCGCTCCTGGCATTGATGCCGCTGCCGCCCCCGCCACCACCACGACCGCTCCGAAAACCGTCTGGCGCGCCTACCAGGGCGTTTCACCCAGCGCGGTTGACGAGAAGGATCTCATCGAGCGTCATCTGTATCTGGTCCGCAATGTCGTCGATCGCATCAAGCTTAACCTGCCCACGCACATTGACGCCGATGATCTCTACAGCGTCGGCATCACCGGCTTGCTGGCTGCCGTTCGGAAGTTTGATCCCCAGCAGGGCTGCACGTTTGCGAGCTACGCGGCGATGCGTATCCGCGGTTCAATTCTCGATGAACTCCGTCGCATGGATTGGTGCCCACGCCGTGCCCGCGCGCGCTCCCGCAAGCTCAAGGAGACGATCGTTGACGTGGAGCAGAAGCTCGGCCGCGCCGCGACCGATGCGGAAGTCTGTGCCGCGCTTGGGTTGTCTCAGAAAGATTACCTCAAGTGGGTTGAAGACGCCCGCCCGGTAACGTTTCTCTGCATTGATCACCGCAACGAAAGCGAGGAAGGCGAGGGCGCTTCTCTTCACGAGTTGTTGAAGGATGAGACGGACGTCACCGGCCGTGAGACGATGGAGAAAAAAGAATTGCTCGAGCTTCTCACTGAACGGATGGCGGAATTGCCCGATATACCGAAGAAGATCCTCGCCATGTACTATTTTGAAAACATGCGGTTGGCCGAAATCGCCGCGGTTTTCGGGCTGACGGAATCCCGCATCTGCCAAATTCACGCACAGACTGTCATCGGTCTTCGCGCCTATCTCCAACGCGTGCGGAATCGCTGAGGCGAGTCTCGCCCCGGATATCTGCATGCTCATCCTTGTCGGAGCTTTTATCGTTTTGGCGTCCACGCTGGGCGGCTTCGTGCTGGCCGGAGGCCATCCATTGGTCCTGCTTCAGGTTTCGGAGTTCGTCGTGATCTTCGGCGTCTCACTGGGCGTGCTGGTCATTGCGGCTGTGGGCAATGGCCTGACGGATTACGGCCTG
>CBRAFL010000351.1:0-5664 GCA_967755055.1 uncultured bacterium | reverse complement strand
CGAGATGTCGCGGAGGATTTCCTTGCGCTCGATTTTCTTCGAGACGCCGAGCATGGAGAAAATAATTTTGGGAGCTTCCGGTTGAGCCATGGCGCGGAACGTGTCGATTGCGTCGTCGGCGCGCAACTCCTGCCATCGTCACGAACAAAATCTTCAGCCCCGTCACCGCCCTCGCTCGCAATTCGATTGTTAGATCGGGCGTCCAATTGCGGGGGATTACGTGGGGGCCATCCTGCCTCCATCTTCATGTGCCGCGCCAGCCGGCACGAAGATAAGCTACTCCTCCCCTCCGTCCGCCTTACAGAAAAGCGCTTGCCGTCTGCCGCCGTTTCAACCGCGCGGCATCCGGACGAGTATCTGGATCGTGCTCGGTCAAACCCTCCTCGCCTAGCGATACCCCGATATGCACCTCGTCTCTGTGTCTGCGTCTCATGCGCCCGCTCCCCGGCTGCTCTCGAACCACTGTTCCCCCTCTCGTCTCGGAAATCGCACTCTTTGTTTGTTTTCCTCTCTTATCCGCTCGATCGCCCTAGTCTGCGCAGCTTTCGGACTCATCGCAGCCAACTCCGCTTTCGCTGACGTCGTCTCGAACGATTTTGAAGACGGCACAGTTCAAGGATGGGTCCCCCGCGGCAGTGCCGTGCTCACAAACACCACCGAAGCCGCTCATGCCGGCACTCACAGCTTGAAGACAACCGGTCGGACCGGCAGCTGGAATGGCCCCGCCCTGGATCTTCGCACCAAGCTGGTGGCGAATGCCACCTACCAGATTACCGGTTGGGTGCGTCTCGTCGCTGGCGAGGTTCCGAGCAACGTCAAATTCACCGTTCAACGCACTCCGACCGGTGGCGCTGACAACTACACTCAAGTTAACGCCGCCGTCGCCGCGACGGATGGAGCCTGGGTCAAGTTACAGGGTAATTATAGTTTCGATACTGCCAGCAACTCCACGCTGCTGCTGTACCTCGAGAGCGACAGCGCGACGAGCTCGTATCTGCTCGATGATTTCACCATCACGCTCGTTACCCCCGCGGGTTGTGCGGAGCCGCCCGAGCAAAGCGGACTCTACTCGGACTTCGAAACCGGCACAACTCAAGGCTGGGGCGGTCGCGGTTCTGCGGCCGTCGCAGTTACGACCGCCGATAAATACCAAGGCAACTACAGCCTTCAGGTGACCAACCGCACCGCCTCGTGGAATGGTCCTTCGATCAATGCGCTCTGCAAAATTCAACGTGGATCGAAGTACTCGATTTCGCTGTGGGCCAAACTCCTCCCCGGCGAACCGGCTTCGCAGATCCGAGTCAGTCTTCAGACCCAGCTCTCCGGCACCACGAATTTTCTCACGGTCATCGGCAACACCAACGTGACCGATGCGGCCTGGGTGCAATTGCGATCTGACTACATTCTTGGATCCGATGTGGATCACCTGGATTTCTACGTGGAAACCGCCAGCGGCACCGCCTCGTTTTACATCGACAATGTCGATGTGAAATACGTGCCCATTAAACCAATTCAGACCAACATTCCTTCGGTCTACGAAACACTCGCCGCATATTTTCCCACGGGTGCGGCGCTGGAGCCGATTGATCTCGAGGGCGTGCACGGCCAACTGCTGCAGAAACATTTCAACGTCCTCGTCGCCGGCAACGCGATGAAATGGGACGCGCTGCGGCCCAACGAAGCGACCTTCAATTTTACGCGCGCTGATGCGATTGCCAACTACGCCCGCTCGCACGGCCAGCGCATGCGCGGCCACACGCTTCTTTGGCATAGCCAGACGCCCGCTTGGGTATTCAACGACGCCAACGGCGTCCCGCTCGTCCCCGGCAATCCCGCGCATCGTGACCTTCTTCTCCAACGGCTCTCCACCCATATTCACACGGTGGTGGCGCGTTACGCGGACATCGTCGATTCATGGGATGTCGTGAACGAGGTGATCGACGCGAGCCAACCCGGTGGTCTTCGTCAGTCGAAGTGGCTGCAGATCATCGGACCCGATTACATCGATTGGGCGTTCACGTACGCGGCTGACGCCGTCGGTAACAGCGCCCGGCTTTGTATCAACGACTATAATACCCACGAGCCTGCCAAGCGCGCGGCGCTGCAGAACGTCGTTCAAGGCATGCTCGACCGCGGGATCCGCGTGGATGCGGTCGGTCATCAGATGCACATCAGCGTTACGGCTCCCACGCTCGACAGCATCCGCGACACGCTGGAGCTGTTCGCCAGCATGGGCCTGAAGAACGAGATCACGGAAATGGATATGAGTGCCTATGCGAACAGCACCGACACCACGCCTGTCTCGCCATTGACGCTCGTGCGCCAGGGCTACCGCTACCGCGACATCTTCATGCTGTATCGGGAACTCAGCGACACGATCAGCTCGGTTGTACTCTGGGGCATGTCCGACGATACGAGCTGGCTCAAAACGTTCCCGATCACCCGTGACGACAAACCGCTGCTCTTTGACGAGGAGTTGCAGGCGAAACCAGCGTATTGGGGCGTGGTCGATCCCACGATGCTCCCGGTTCTACCCAAGAGCCTCAACGTCACCGCTGGTTCAATCGCGATCAACAATTCAACCGACGTTAAGATTCAAGCGCTCGCTCCCCACGCACTCGAATCGCGCGAATCAGACAGCTCATGGGCGAGCTTCAAAACGCTCTGGGCCGCGAACACGCTTTACCTCGTCGTCGACGTACTCGACCCCACCGCTGACGCCGGCGATCGCGTGGATGTGTTCATCGACGAGAACAACGACAAGACCGCGACCTACGACGCCAACGATCACCACTTCGTTTTCCAAGGGATCGGTAAGAAGAACAGCGGTATCATGAGTCTCGTTACAGGCGGCTATCGCCTCACAGCCGCGATTCCCGTTAGCCGGACGCTGGCCGCCGGCCAGAAAATCGGCTTCGATGTACGTGTCACCGATGCCTCAACCGGAAAGAACCTGTCCTGGAGCGACGTCAGTCATCTGCAGGACGCCGACACCTCGCGCTTCGGCACTCTGAGCCTGTTTCCATCGCGGCAACTAACCGACGTGCGTTACGGTACACCGGTGGTTGACGCGATAGAAGACAAGGCGTGGAAGCTGGCCCCCGAAATCACCACGAGCCGTTTCGCTCTCGGTACCTCGGGCGCGACGGCAAAGGTGAAACTCCTCTGGGACGCCGGCTATTTGTATATCTTCGCCACGGTCTCGGATCCGCTGCTGAGCAAAGCCAGCCCGAATCCGTGGGAGCAGGATTCCGTGGAGCTCTTCGTCGATCAGAACAACGCGCAGACCACGACCTATCAGTCTGACGACGGACAATATCGCGTGAATTATCTGAACGAGCGGAGCTTTGGTGGAGCCGCGACTTCGGCGAAATTTACGACGGCCACGCGCGTCATTCCGGGCGGATACATCGTCGAGGCGGCCATCGCCATGGATTCAGCGACGCCGGCGGCAGGACAGTTCGTCGGCTTCGACGTCCAGGTGAACAACGACGGCGCAGGAAACGGCGTGCGCACGAGTGTCGCCACCTGGAACGATACGTCGGGCAACGCGTATCTCGATACGTCGATGTTCGGAACCTTGCGGTTAAGTTCAGCGGGAATGCCCGTGACAAACTGAGCAGCTTTCGGCGTCCCTTCGCACACGCAAAACTCAGACCGGTTGCCTTCAGCCGTCCTTCGCGACGGCTGAAGCGCGCCGGTCTTTTTTGTTTTGGAGACGCGCACTCAACAGTTTCGACGCTCCGCGAATTTGTGTCCTCACGCCTCATCGCCATAATCGATGGATGCCAGACCATCGCCAGCACCGCGGCTCGCATCCAGAGGACGCTGAGTTGTTCGCGCCGCTTCACTGGCCAGCGCTGCGAAAAGCCACAAGCGAGCTGTGCTGGCTGCTCGATCACGGCTATGCGCTTCGTTCCTCGCTCGCATTGACCGGCGATCGCCACGGTCTGACTCAACGTCAACGTCTCGCCGTCGCTCGTTGCGCGTGTCCACGAGAACAACTCGAGCGGCGGACCGCGCACCAGCTTGATCCCACCGCTCTCGTCGGCCGCGAGCTTTGGATCGACGGCTATAATCTTCTCATCTCGATCGAGTCAGCTCTCGCCAGCGGCATCATTCTCCTCGGGCGCGACGGCTGTTGTCGCGACATGGCCAGCTTGCACGGCACGTATCGCGAAGTCGCCGAGACGACCCGTGCCGCTGAGTTAATCGGCGCCGTCGCGAAAAGTTGGGGCATCACAAAATGTCGCTGGTTGCTCGATCGTCCCGTCGGCAACAGCGCCCGACTCAAATCCGTCCTGCTCGCCGTAGCTGAAAAATTCAGCTGGCCGTGGGAAGTTGACCTCGAGTTCAGTCCCGACCGAATCCTGAGCGAGACGAGCGCGGTCGTTGCGACTTCCGACAGTCTCGTGCTCGACCGCTGTCAGCACTGGTGGAACGCCACCCGCAACATCATCGAGACCCATCTCCCAGCCACACAGATTGTGGACCTGAGCGGTGCGCCATAGACGTTCACCCCGTCTTCCACCGAATTCCAAAGTGCGATTTCAACGCGTCGCAGCCGTTCTCGGTCACAGTCGCGATGCGCGTGCCGGCCTTCCGTTTGAGCCAGCCCGCCTCGAGCATGCGCTGCGCGAGCGCCGCTCCGAGAGCGCCGCCGAGGTGATCTTTCCGCTCGCTCCAATCCAGGCACACGCAAGCGAATCTCCGCCGACTCTCCGCAACCGCTCCAAGATTAATTCCAAACTTGGCAAACCACTTCTCCCCTTTTTTTGAGAGCGAAAAATTTTTCCCATCCACTGCGACCAACTCGCGCTTGAGCAGCACGTCGGTGATCTGCGTTCCAAGGCGCCCAGCGAGATGATCGTAGCAATAACGCGCTTGATGAATCGGGTGAGTTCGTGTCGCAGGAACCGCCGTGATCGGCATCGCGATCGCCAACAACGTCTCCACGCAACGCGCGACGTCCGCCGAGCCGAGGCGAAAATATTTGTGCCGCCCCTGCGCCGTACAAACGACGAGCTCATCTTCCAGCAGTCGGCGCAGATGAGCGGTGGCGGTTGCAGGCTCAACCCGCACACCATGAGCGAGCTCCTTCGCGGTTAGCGCCCGACCTTCCATCAGCAGCATCAACATGCGCATTCGCGTCGGATCGCCGATCGTGCGGGCAACGCGACTGACATCAGGTTCAACATCCATGCTTCGATGGTGAACAAACTGTTCGCGCGTGACAATCCCTGTCCTCGCGCGCCATAAATTGAATCGCCATGAAAGATCTCACGATTGCGCTCGAGAATCGCCCCGGTGCTCTCGCTGACATGGGCGAGGCGCTCGGTCGTGCTGGCATCAGCATCGAGGGCGGCGGCGCATGCGTCGTCGACGGTCGCGGCGTCGCACATTTTCTTGTGGCCGATGGGACGGCAGCTCGCAACGCCCTTGAAGCGGCCGGCATCCGCGTGGTCGCCGTGCGCGATGTTTTGGTGCAAAAACTAAATCAAGCGGAGCCGGGCCAGCTAGGAAAACTTTCCCGGCGCATGGCGGATGCGGGCGTGAACATCGAAATCCTTTACAGCGACCACGAACACCAGCTCATTCTAGTGGTGGATGATTTCGCCAAGGGAACGGCTGTCTCCGAAGCTTGGATGCGCAGGCTCAATTCCA
>CBRAFL010000350.1:0-5689 GCA_967755055.1 uncultured bacterium | reverse complement strand
CCACGTGATTCGGACCTCCGCGCAGATCCAGCACGATATTCCAATCGATCCAGCCACACACCCAATTACTCAGATCGCCGATAATATTCTGCGCGTACCGCTCGCCCGAATCCCATCGGCCCGGGCGCGCACCTTTTTCAACGCAGCCTTCGGTGAACAGAATGTGCTTTTCCGGATACGCCGCATGCACGCGTGACGCCGCCGCGAAATCCTCGCTCACATACCAGTGCAGCGCCACACCCCAGAGGTATTTCGCGGCACCGGGATCATTGAACAACGCCGCGGCGCGAATCTCGAGGTGATCGCGATTGTGATCCCAACCAAGTAGTTTGATGTCCGTCAGTCGGGCTTTCTCGAGCGCCGGCCCGAGATGATCACGTACGAAATCGCGCTCTTCCTCCGGCGTATAGAGGCACGACTCCCATGTCTGATGCGCTTCCGGTTCGTTTTGCACCGTCAACGCCCACACCGGGATTTTCTCTTCGTCGCGCATCGCCTCTACGAACCGCACATAGTAATTCGCCCACGTCGGCCGATGCTCCGGACGCAGCGCGCCACCGTCATCCATGCGATTGTTGGTTTTCATCCACGCCGGCGGACTCCAGGGCGAGACGAGCAACTTGAATCGCCCGGCTCCGGCTACTCGTTGTGCGTCGCGCAAAAGCGGCATCAGCCATTTCCGCATCGGTGCGAGCGAGAAATCCCGCAAATCGTAGTCACCCGGCGTCTCATCGAGCGCCCAAATGTGCAGCGAGAAATCGCAGCTGTTGAGATGGCTGCGAGCCAGCGTGTAGCCGATGCCGTCCTTGGGATCGTAATACCGACGAATGATTTCCTCTCGCGTCTTGGCCGGAAGCTGCGCGAGCACCCACGCGGAAGATTCCGTCAGCGCGCCACCGAAGCCGACCATTTCCTGCAACCGTTGCCCGGGATCGCACGCGATGATCGACGCGCCAGACGCGACCTTCCCCACCTCGGACAACGGCACGCTCGCCAACCGGTGGCCGTTGTCACGTGCCGTTTCAACGACGGACCACGTGCGCGTTGACGCGGCCAACATCGTCGCGGGAGCAGCAGCCATAATGCAGAAAACACGGACCAAGGTGTGCATGAGGAAAAACAGAACGTTCGTTGAAAATAATTCGTAGCCCGCTGCGGGAGCAGCGGGATTCCCTGCGCTTCCGCGCAGGGCTACTCTTCTGAAAACTCCAACCAGCCGCATCCGCTCAAAGCTTGTGATTGAACGTCAATTGCCACCGGCGCGGCGCGGCGTAGATGAAGCCGTAAAGCTTTCGGTCGTTCTCAACATTATCGACATTGAGTTGAACGCTCGAATCACCGCCGTGCACTTTGAACGAGTACTTGATCATCGCGTTGATCGAGGTGCGGCTCGGAGTCGAAAGGAAGATCGTCTTGCCGTTACTATCGAGCGCGTTTTGGCCGAACGCCGGGTAAACGGATCGCTCGCTTTCATAGTAACCGCCGACTCCAAGCGACCAGCCTTCGAGCATCTCATGCTTCGGGAATTGGTAATTTACCCAGAAGGTCGCCTGGTCCTTCGGCGTGTCGTCGAGCGCGAGTCCGGTGCCAAACGCGATGAACGTCGAGGTGTCCGTCGGGTCCGCGTAAACTTCGTTCAGTGGACGCCCCGCCGTCGCCGCAAATGTGTAAGGCGCGTACCAGATTGCCCAGCGGTCCTGGGGATACGGATACTTCGCCCACGTCTGCGCGTTCAACACCACCTTCTTGATGTGCGACCACGAGAGCAAAATTTGGAGATTTTCGGTCGGTGTGAACAGGAGCTGCGTGTCCCAACCCGACGAGCGATCACTGCCCGTCGCAACGCTCTTCTGCGCGCCGTTGTCGTCCATCGTCGCGTTGTTGACGAGATTGTCGAACGGCAGGCTGCCCGGGTCTGATCCGCTGTAGAGCCAGCCCCACCAGTCGTAATTATTTTTCGCCGCGTTCGCGAAGATCGCGTCGAGAAATGCCGCGCCGGTGGGCTTGGACGCGTTGGCATACCAGTTGGTGCTGCCGGTCGAATTCGTCGCCTGGTAAACCGCGCCCGCTGCCACCGCAGCGTTCCACTGCGAAGTCGAATCCACCGCCGTCTTGTTCCAGGTGTTGTTGAACGGATTCTGGTCGTTGACGTTGTAAACGATGTCTTTCTTCGGATCGAATTTCGGCGTCGCTGACGCCACGGGCACAAACCAGAACAAGCTCGAACTGCCCACCTGCGAACGCGTCCGCGTGATTTGGAAACGGCTGATCGTACCAGACAATTTTCCGTTGAAGAGATCGATCTTGAGACCGACTTCCTTGTTCTTCGCCAGAGCCGCCTGCAGCGGACGGCCGTTGAAATCCAGTTTTCCCTGGTAGTTCGGCTCAACGCCCTCGGACGTCATCGCGTAGACAGAAACCTCACGCGTGACCGCAAAACTCACGCCGTATTGATGCGTCGTATCCTTGCTCGCATCGCTCCGCGCGTTACGCCCTGCAAGGTCGCCGCGTGGTTGTCCGTCGCTGCCGTATTCCGGATTGTAGCTCCAGACTTTGTTCCAGCTGCGATCCCGGCGAATGCCGGCGATGAGCGTCAATCGATCGTCGAGCCATTTGCCCTGATAAACGGCATAGAGCGCGGGATTCGCTGTCCGCGCTCTCTGGTTGTCCCACTCGACGAGCGGATAATCAGCCGAGCCGTTGGCTTGTTTGCCGTAGCGGAGATAACTGTAATCTCCCGGGCTGTGATAATTCGCCACGTCACCCGGCGTCTGGCGCGTGTGATCTTCGACGATTTCTTCCGTGTAGGTGAAACCAGCGAGGAAGGAGTTATCCATCCGCAGCCACTTCGATGAATTCTGAAAAAGCTTCAGATCGTAATTCAGCTCCACTCGCACCTGATCGTGCACGTTGTCCTGCCGATGCGTTTCCCACTGGTAAGCGATCGTTGAGGGCTGCGGTCCCGCCGGCACGCCGGCCTGCTTCGGTGAGAGACCGGCGTAGGTGATCGGCGCGATCGCCCAACTCGGCACACTGCTGCCTTCAGAAACCGTTTGCAGCGCGGCGAGGTTGTCCAACTGATTAAAATTAAACGTCGAGTGATCAACGCCCGCGAGGAAGTGCAGATTCTCGCCGAAGTTCTGCGTGATTTTGAATTCGATATTCGACGCCGTGCTGTCGCGCCGCGTGTCCGGTCCGCTCCAACGAAACGTTCTCACGTCCTTCCCGGGAATCGTGAGAAAGTCGCCATTATATCCCGCGCTGTCGTTGACGTAGCCCGACACCGCCGCACGAAGATCCTGCCAGCCGATGCCTTTCTGCCTCTGGCGACCGTACTCAACGTCGAGCAAAATTTCCGTGTCCTTAAATGGCCGCCACGTCACCACCGGCGAGATGAAGAAGTGATTCTCGCTGTTAAAGTCCGTGTAGGAATCAGTGTCCTGCCACGCGCCAGTGAGCCGATAAGCCACGCTGCCGGTCGGAGTCACCGGGCCAGTAAGATCGATCGTCGCACGTTTGAAATCATAGCTGCCAACACTCAACGAAACGTCGGCCGCCGGTTTTGTCTCGGGTGTCTTCGTCAAATAATTCACCACGCCGCCGAAATTTCCCACGCCGTAGAGCAACGACGCCGGACCACGCGCAACTTCGACGCGAGCGATATTGACCGAGTCCGTGGAGTTCTGCCGACGAAAACCATCACGCAGCACCGACTCCGTCTCGAAACCCCGAATCTTCATGTGGGTTTGATCCGGACTCGCGGTCTGTCCCTCGGGATTGTTAATTTTCCCCGGCGTTGTTGAAAAACTGCCCGCTGCAGCGCCGTAATCGTTTTGAGTCTGGAGCAAAATGCCCGAGCTGTAACGCAAGCTCTGCCGCAAATCGGTCGAGCCGGTGTCGCGCAAAAATTGCTCGGTGATGACTTCGAGCGGCATCGGCAGGTCCTTGATCGCAGTGTTCAATCGCGTGCCCGAAATCGAGTTGGTGGCGCGATAGCCTTTGTCTTTGGAAACATCGACGTTGAAGGGCGAGAGCACGATCGCTTCGTCCTCCGTCGTGGAAGCGGTGGCCGGAGATGTCGTTTGAGCGAAAGCCATGGAACTTAAACAAAGTCCCGCCAGTACTGACGTGACTGGAAAAAACCGTTGGGGGTGCATATTTACAGACGTGTGGGTGTTGGTGTGAGGAAAGCCGATACAGCGTCGGATATGTCTTCGACGCAGCCAGGGCTGGCTTTCGGGGGTTGTAACTCACCGTAGCTTATCATTCTGCACCTCCTCGAGGCATCCCTCTTTCGGGGGGCGGAGAAGGCTTGGAAAACGGAGTAGTGCTTTTAACGTCGGCGGTTCCCCGAGGTTTCATGCCGGTCGCCCCATCGATGGTTTCCCCTTTTTCACTTCTGCGCGTGCTCGTCCTATGCGGGCTCACTCGCGTGTGGACGCTCTCCGCCGCGCCCGCACCGGTCGAGCCACTGACGCGCGCGGATGCCGTGCTATCGCTCAGCGCCGAACAGGCCGGCCAGCGTCTCAAGATCACCGTCACCGGAGTTGTCACCGCGGCCGAGCCCGACTGGCAGGGCCAGTTTTTTGTGCAGGATGCGACCGGCGGCGTCTTCGTTGAAAATATTTCCCGTCGCATGCCGAAGCCCGGCGATCGTGTGACCGTCAGCGGCGTCAGTCATCCCGGTGCCTATGCGCCGATCATCAGCGAACCGAATTGGGAGTTCATCGGCGCAGCGCCACTGCCCAAGCCAAAACCCGTGCTGATCGAAGCACTCGAGTCCGGCGTCGAGGATGGCGAGCGGGTCGAAGTCTCCGGGGTTGTTCGCAGCGTGCGACCCGACGCCTCGCGCTGGAATCTTGAGCTCGCCGTCGGCGGGTATCGGCTGCAGGTCCGCGCTCCGATTCCTGGTGTCGGCAATCCTGATACGCTCATTGGCGCACGCGTGCGCATCCGAGGAACCGCCGCCACGCACTACAACGCCGCGCTCCGTCATCTCACCGCGGTCGCAGTCTACGTGCCGACGCCGGAGGACTTTGTTGTGCTCGAAGCTGAGGCAACCAATCCGTTTCTTCAGCCCGTCCTACCGCTCAACAGCGTCGCCCAATATCGTCGCGAAGCCGGCACAACGAAACGCGTGCACGTCCGGGGCGCCATCACCCTTCAGCGAATTGGTGAAGACGTTTTTCTGCAGGACGGCTCGGGCGGGCTGCGCACCGAGAGTAAGCAGCTCGATCCATTTGCAGTCGGTGACGAGGTCGAAGCGGCAGGCTTTCTCGAATACGAGAATTTTCTCCCGCTGCTCCGCGATTCCTCCCTGAAAAAAACTTCCGCCGTGCCAGCGCCGGCGCAGCCGCGAGCTGTCCCGATCAACGAAATACGCAACGGCCTTCATCACGCAGAACTCATCACGTTGCGCGGCCGCATCCTTGATCGCTCGACACGACCAGTGACGCGCGATGTCGCGCATTTCTCCGGATTTGTCACGACCTGGTTGCTCCAAGGCGACGGGCTCAGCTTCACGGTCGAACACGAGGGAAATGCGGAAAATTCGGTGCTGGCCGCGATCCCGCTCGGCAGCCTCGTCGAGGTCGACGGTATCGGCCTCTCCGAAGTCGACAGCGCGGGTAAAACCAAAAATCTCAAACTCCTCCTCGCCGCGCCGTCCGGCCTCCGCGTGATCGCGCGC
>CBRAFL010000349.1:0-5691 GCA_967755055.1 uncultured bacterium | reverse complement strand
GACGTTGACGCCGAGATCGCGAATGCGCGGCAGATCAGCGGTGACGGCCGCAAAGCTACCGGCGGTGGAGTATTGGCGGACGTTGATCTCGTAGATGGTGGCGGTGCGGATCCAGTCGGGAACGCCGACGGCCAGGCGGTCCGCGCAGATCTGCGGCAGTTCCGCGCTGCGAACGAGCGGGGCGGCGCAGATTAACAAACCGGAAATGCCCGCGAGCAGGAGAACGCGGAGGAACAACAGGGGCTTCGTCATGGGGGATACGACGGGATAGCATCGTTTGGTGCACAACGGAGCCGAGCGGATTGTTCAGGACGGAGCCCGCAAGAGCCGGAAAAAACCTAGGTCGGGACCGAGTAGCGGTAGGCGTCCCTGCCTGCCGTGTTTCGAGGTTCGGAGATCGGAGTTCCGAGCACAGCAGGCACGGAGGCCTGCCGCTACGAGGATAACGTCGGACAAACCGGCGTGGCGCCGACTTGAGCGGCGACCCACTCGCCGCGACGGCAGGCGGCGGCTAGGAGATCCGTGTCAGATTTTGTCTCGCGCAATAAGCCGGCCAGGAACGCAGCGAGAAATGCATCGCCGGCACCAATCGTGTCGGCGACAGCCGTGGGTTGAGCAGGCATCCATGTCCAACGATCGCCTCGGAGCAAACCCGCACCGCGAGCTCCAGCGGTCACGCATACGAGCGGCACACCGGTTTGCGCTGCCAGCTGGCGGGCGTCGGATTCTTCACGGCCGGGAAATTCGCAGCCGTCGTCAACGAGACGCGCGGCTTCGGCGGCGTTGAGTTTAAGAACGGTGGCGAACGAAGCGTGACGGCGGACGAGCGCGAGATCGTCGTGAGGAGCGCGGAGGTTGACGTCGAAAACTCGCCACGCGGTAGGCGGCAGCGCAGCGATAAGCCGGGACAGCGAGCGCCGGTTTTCTTCCGACCGAAGGGCGAGCGAGCCGAAGACGAGAGCAGATGCGCGGGACGCAGTGGCGAGCAACAGGCCGTCAATGGCGATGTGGTCCCAGGCGACGTTGTCCGCGATGGTGTAGTGCGCGTCGCCCGCCGGGCTGAGCGTCGCAGAAACGTGGCCGGTGGGTGCAGTTGAAATGCTGATACACGCGGTCGAGATCCCCCACTCTTTCAATCGCCGAACGAGCTGCTCCCCGAGTACGTCGCGGCCGACCGCGGAGACTGGGAGCGCCGGGACGCCCAGATGATGGAGGTGATAGGCGACGTTGAAGGGAGCACCGCCGGGGAAAGCGCCGTGAGGAAGAAAATCCCAGAGGAGTTCGCCGAAACAAAGAACGGCAGGTGGCATTGGGGATTTTCGAATTTGGATTTTCGAATTTCGAATTTTTCGGAAGAGGAGCGTCGGGCGACACGGGCGGCGCTTACACTGCGGCTAACGCGGGCAGGGCCGTACTCGCAACGGGTTTGGTGAGACGAACGAAGAGCGTGGCGATCGCGGCGCAGAGGAGGAGCGCACCGGCGAGGCGGATGACGTTTTCCGGATTTCCATGGAGCCAGCTACCGTAGAAAAGTGGCAGGGTGAAAATCTGGATGATCATCGGAATGACGATGAACATATTAAAAATTCCCATGTAAACGCCTGTACGCTCGGACGGAATACAACCGGCAAGCATGATGTACGGATTGCCCATGATGCTGGCCCACGCAAAGCCGACGCCGATCATCGGAATGAAGAGAAGCGCCGGCGTGTGAATGAGTGGAATGGAAATCATACCGAGGCCGGCGAACGTGAGGCAGGTGGCGTGGGAAATCTTCGGCCCGAACCGGCGCGTGAAGGGCACGAGCGCGAACGCTCCCACGAAAGCGATAAAGTTATAGAAGCCACCGATGCGCCCGTTGAGGAGGCTGGCATCGCGGATGGCCGGCGACGCAGCGTCGGTCGTGCCATAGAGCGTGGTCGCGAGTGAGAGCACGATGAACTGCCAGTAACAGAACATCGCATACCATTGGAAAAATTTCATCACGGCGAGCTGGCGCATGGTCGGCGGCATTTCCCGGATGGCGGCACCGATCTCGGCGAGTGTGTGGCCGAATCCGCGCGGCACGCGTCGGATTTTTGCGCGCTCGTCGGCGGTGAGCGGAATTTCCCTGGTGGTGCGAAGGGTCCAGAGGATAGAGGAAATGGAGAAAACCGCGCCGATGACGAAGGCGGCGATCACGATGTGCGGGATGTGACGGGAGTTAACGGCGTCCTTGTTCATGCCAAGGAGAACCAGCAACGACGGTGTGAGGTAGGCGAGCGTCTGGCCGAGGCCGGTAAACGCACTCTGCGTGAGAAAGCCGAGCGAGTGTTGCGCATGGTCGAGCTTGTCGCTCACAAATGCGCGGTAGGGCTCCATCGTGATATTGTTCGCTGCGTCGAGAATCCAGAGGAGGCCGGCGGCCATCCAAAGGGCGCGACTGAATGGCATGAAAAAGAGGGCGACGCTGCAGAGGATCGCGCCAATGAGAAAATAGGGTGTGCGGCGGCCCCAGCGGGTGTCGGTGCGGTCGCTCATCGCGCCGATAATCGGTTGCACGAGAAGACCGGTCATCGGGCCGGCGAGCCAGAGATACGGCAGACTGGCTTCGTTAGCGCCGAGGTATTTGTAGATCGGGCTCATGCTGCTCTGCTGGAGCCCGAAGGAGTACTGGATGCCAAAGAAGCCGAAGTTCATGTTCACGATTTGCGCGAACGAGAGACGGGGTTTGAGCGGGTGCATGCGTGGAGTCGGGGTTACACAAGGCTGATCAGGCGGGCAGCGGGGTCAGCGCCAAAGGCTGGAGATGCGGCGAGATAGAGGAAGCTCGGGCGCGTGGACTTTTCGATGTTAGTTAGCACTTATGCGCCGGCGGGATGTCTGGCGTTGCCGTGAGGCGATAGCGTGTTAGGTCTACTCTACCCCGCCGATGAACTCGTTCACCCCGATACCGCAGCGCGGCCGCGACGACAGTCGGCGGATTTTTGCGGAGGCGTTTCGCAACCAGATTGTCGCGATTGAGAGCGGGCGAGCAAAGGTCAGAATTCCTCAGGCGCGCGAACTCTACGTCACGCGTCCGGGAATGGCGTATCATTTCAAGCCGGAACTTTTCGTGCAGCGCGGCGGCGAAACAGCGTTCACGTTTCCGGACGAGACATTCGCGCTCGCGCCGGGGGAAGTTTGTGTGATGCCGCGCGGAGTGCCACACGGCGAACTGGCGCGCCGGGGTGCGACCGATTTTGAAAATGTGGTCGTCTGCTTCTATAACGAGACGGTGGCGATCCACGTGGCGCGGGAGATCACGCCGGGCCGACCGGGCGTCGCGGATATCCATTTTTTCACGACAGACCTTTACGGAGAACTCGTGGAATATTTGAACCGCATCGGCCAGCTCCGCTTTCGCGCACCGGCGGTTAGTGCAACCGCGATCAAGGGACTTCTGCTGGCGGAGTTTTCGTTGTTGCTCGCGCTCGTCGAGGAGCAGACGGCTCAGCGTTTCTCCGAAACCGAGCGGGTATTTCGCTGCCAATGGCTGATTCGAAACAATCTCGAGGACGCCGAACTCGGCGTGGCCGGGCTGGCGGTGGAGCTGAAGTGTTCGCCGGGACATCTCTCGAAGTTGTTTCACCAGGAAACCGGGGAGCGGATCGTCGAGCACATCAGCCGGCTGCGCTTGCAGAACGCGATTGAAGCCCTGCGGACGACGACGCTTAGCGTGAAAGAGATCGCGGTCGCCTGCGGTTATCACGACGCGAACTATTTCGCGCGGGTTTTCCGGCAATCGACCGGGCGCTCGCCGCATGAATATCGGTTGGATCTGCAGCGAGTGGCGTGCGCGTTGGAGAAACAGCCGAAAGCGGTGTTTCACGATCACGATGAGTTCGGTTTTGCACTGAAGCCCGAGGTGATGGCGGCGGCGACGGTGCAGGTGGCGCGCTAGTCTACGCGGCGGTGTAGGCGAAGAGGCGGTAAGTTTTGCTCTCTCCAGAATCGCCGGAGCGGATGTCGCCGGACGCGACGGTGAAATCGACGCGGAGTTCGATCCAATCCGAGGCGTTCGTCCATTTCAAGTTGGACGCCGGTGCCTGTGCATTCGTCAAGGCGGGACGCAAAGTCCGCATCCGGAAGAAAAGTGGGTTTCTACACTACTTTGCATTGCCCTGCTGCCGGAGCCTGCCATCGAAGTGCAACGGGTCTCCAGCCCTTCAACTATGAATCTCTTCCTGCGTTCGCTTGCAACGTTCTGTGCCTTCGTGTGCACGGAGCTTTATGCCGCTAGTAATCTCAACGTAACCCTGACGCCTGCACAAGCGGTCAGCGGCGGTGCCCAATGGAATGTCGATGGCGGCGCGTGGCGTAACAGCGGCACCACAGTCACGGGCTTGTCCACCGGATCTCACACCGTGAGCTACAAAGCGATTGCCGGCTGGATTGCTCCGGCGTCCACCACCGTGACGCTCAAGAACGGCGGGAACAGTCTCACTGCAACCTACGTCCAGACCGCCACGTTGAAAGTCACCCTTTCGCCGTCTTCCGGACAGTGGCGCGTCGATGGTGGATCATGGCAAGCCAGCAGCACAACGGTCAGTGGACTTACTCCGGGCAATCACACCGTCAACTATGCCGCGGTCTCCGGATATACGAGCCCCGCGAGCGAGACGGTCAGTCTAACCGCAGGCCAGGCAGCAACGCTTACGCGCAGCTATGTTCAGCTCGCTCAACTCAACGTCACCCTCACGCCCGCTTCGGGCCAGTGGCGCGTTGACGGCGGCGCCTGGCAGTCCAGCGGATCGACCCTGGCCAATCTCATTTCAGGTGCGCACATAATCGACTATTCGTCTCTAACCGGATACTCCGCCCCTGCCTCTGAATCGATAACGCTCGCGGTTGGACAATCGCTCACGCTTGCCCGCAGCTACACTCAGCTTGCGCAGATTTCCATCAGCCTCGTCCCCGCCAGCGGCCAATGGCGAGCGAACGGCGGCGCCTGGCAAACCAGCGGGGCTTCGCTCTTTGTCCTGCCAGGAAATTACACCGTCGAATACTCGGCGCTCAGTTTGTATGATTCGCCGCCAAATGACGTGATCGCGCTAAGCGCCGGAGGAGTGTTCGCCACCACCCGTTACTATGTTTCACAAAAGCCGACCCTCGCGGTCGCATTGACCCCGAACACTGGCCAATGGCGTATTGATGGCAGTGCGTGGCAAAACAGTGGAGCAACCGTCACCGAATTGAATGTCGGATCGCATACCCTCGACTACCTCGACATCGGCGGCAACTACGCGCCGCTCTCCTCGGAAACGATTTCGCTCAACCTGCGCGACCACACGACTCTCTCTCGCGCGTATTCGCTGAAGCCCGCCTCGCTCAGCATTACGCTCACTCCCAACACGGCGCAGTGGCGCGTTAGTGGCGGCACCTGGCTGCCCAGCGGGGCCGTTGTTTCCGGCCTCACGGCGGGTAGCTATATCATCGAATATAGTGCGATCTACGGGTACGTCAGTCCGTCAAACAATACCGTTACTTTAGCCATTGGTGAACTTCGGACCCTCACGGCCTCCTACACGCCGCTCGCGTCCGTCCACGTCACGACCACTCCCAGCACAACCCTGTGGCGGATCGACAACGGAAACTGGTACATGAGCGGTTCCACGACCGTCAACAACCTCGCTTTCGACGTCCCTCACACGGTCGAGTTTAACAGTCTTG
>CBRAFL010000348.1:0-5706 GCA_967755055.1 uncultured bacterium | reverse complement strand
GCATAGAGCATGTCGTGACGGGCGAGGCCACCGCCCGGCCACGCCGGAAGCGGGGCCGCCGGGAGGAGCCAGGAACGTTCTTGGGCGACCTCCTTGGGCCCAATCGCCGGGACATCGGCAGCGGTGAATTTGTCGAAAACGGCAGACAGAGGCGCGGCGATGGACGAAAGCGGCCACGCGGCCGCGAGCAGCATGAGACGGGGTAGGAGGGTCATGGCGGGCGAGAGTGGCCGCGCACACCGTCGCGGGCAAACGCGCTACAGTTGGGATCGTTAAACAGTTTCCTTCGGAGGAGTCCGCAAGCCGCCGACGGCCATCGCCTATCGCTGAAGATGGTCACGAGCGAATAGAGAGCCAATCCGAGGGACACGGAGAAATCCCTCCGTGAACTCTGTGCAACCTCCGTGATCTCTGTGCCGAAAGTATTCCGGATTAGTGCCCATCAGTCTTCATCAGTGGGTAAATCTGATTGGAACTCGGAAAAGTTCGTCTGAGCTGGAGCAAAGGAAATGCCCGCGTCTTCTTCGTGCCTTTGTGTCTTCGTGGTTATCTTCATCATTCTCCGCCGCGAGGCAGAGCGACAACCTTCGGATCCAGGCGGAGACGTGGCCACAAAAGGCACAAGAAGCACATAATCGATCTCCGATTTTTGTGCATTTTGTGCCTCTTGTGGCCAAATTGAATTGGGAGAATTTTCCTTCGCGAATCATGTATTTGATCCGTGCTCATCCGCGATATCCGCGGTCGAGTTCGGAGCTCGATCAAGTTTATCGCAGGGAACGCAAAGAGCGTGGGAAGGCGGATGTGAGATGGGAGATGGATGATGTGCGATGGCCGCATGCCGATTGCTTATTGCCTATCGCTGAAGATTGTCATGGAGCGGCACCACCTGATGCCTTTCAACTCGCATCTCTCAACTGAAACGCATCGTGATCAAAGCGGTTCAACCCGTTTTTCCGCTGCTTTGGCCTTTGTGACAGTTCCTCCTGTGGGAGCTCCGCTTCGTCGCGACATGATAAGATAGCCGGCGAAGATCGTCCACGTGGGCGCGAGCTCGATGCCGGGAATCAATTCCGGAATGACGGCCACCAACACTTCCCACCGCCAGCCCCAGAGTATCAGGACCGCCACTACCATCGCACCGTCGCATACCGGCCAGAGGAACGGTAGCAGCCACTGCAGGCCGTCCGCGACGAGTGCGCAAACGACCGTTGCCACCATCCGCAGTGTGTCCCTCGAGCGAGTTGGCGCGGTCTCGGCATCTTTAATTACGATGGTCCGTTTCATGGTTGATCATAAAATCCGGGAATCGCGAAGTCTGCTTCGACGCCTGTTTCTCCGGGGAAGAGCACTTGGATCGCGTTGATCCGGCCCGGTCCCCAGTTGGTGTCGACCTCGAGCCAGGTTTTCACGAAGGCCGCGATGGTTTTGCGCGCAGCGGAGCGCACCTCGCCTTCGCGCAATCGCGCTTCCTGGTTGAGCCGTGGCGTGATGTCGGCGATCGCAGCGGCCGTCATTTCCTCCTGATTGGAGCGGAACGCACCGGTTGTCGTGCGAACTTCAATACGGCGGGTGTCGAGGTTGACGGGGGTGAGCACGTGCAGCGCGGGCGCGTGGACCACGCAGACGCGCACGCCGTTTTTTTCGGTGGCTTCGATTTTCCAGATGGCCGACGGACCGAGGAGCGAAACGAAGTAATTCGCCTGGCCGACGGCGCGCACCTCCGCGGTGCTAGTCCCGAAAATATGTTCGTCCACGTTGGTGAATCTCACCGAGAGGTCTCGTCGGGCCACGATCAAGGGCCCGATTTTTTCCAGAGCGGCGACCCGCCCGACTTCGATTTCCGTGGTCTTGGTGACTTTTGAGCGGCTGAGGAAGTTGCCCACGTGCTCCAGAAATCGACCGGTGAGCGCGGCGCTTTTCTCCAGCGGAGTCGCAACGGCCCCGACCACCGCACCCGGTGTGAAGTGCAGCATCAGCCTGTAACCGCAAATCACGAAGGCGAGAGCCACGACACCGAACACGATGTACTTCAACGGATGGTTGGTGGGTCGTCGCTGATCGACGATCTCCAAGATCTCTTTTTCGTCTGAGTTCCCTGCTGACATGTCGGCAGCGTAGATCGGACTCGTCATTCTGCACCCTAAAAGCGGAGGTTGGCGCGCTCCACCCGCTACGGAGCGAAACGATCCGCCTTCGCGGCCAGCAATTCCCGGACTTTATTCGTCAGGGCCTCGATCGTAAACGGCTTCTGCAGGAACGCCACGTCTGCTTCCAAGACTCCATGCCGGATAACCGCGTCGTCAGTGTGGCCGCTCAGATACAATACCTTCAGACTAGGCCGCACCGCGATGAGATGCTCCACTAATTGCCGGCCTCCCATTTCGGGCATGATTACGTCCGTGATGAGAAGGTGAATCGGTCCAGCGTGCGCTGCGGCGATGCGAATCGCTTCGCGACCTCCACTCGCGTCGAGCACTGTGTAGCCGGCGTTCCGGAGCACCCTCAGGATGATGGAGCGAACCGCGTCCTCGTCTTCGACCAAGAGGAGTGTCTCGGTGCCTGCAGCCGCGGGCTGGAGAGCGGGAGGCGTTTTCCTGGCCGGGACGCGGCCTTCCGCGACGGGGAAATATACTTTGAAGGTGGTGCCCCGGTTCGGCTCGCTGTCGACGGCGATGAAACCGCCGCTTTGCTTCACGACCCCGTAGACCAGGGACAATCCGAGCCCTGTTCCTTTCCCGTGCTCCTTGGTGGTGAAGAATGGTTCGAAAAGATGGGCCTTAATTTCTGGGCTCATACCGGTGCCGGTGTCGCTCACGATGAGCAGGACATAGCGACCAGGCTCGGCTTCAGGCACGTTCGCGGTGGAGACCTCGTCCAGTTCGATCGTGCGTGTTTCGATGCTCAACGTCCCGCCCCTCGGCATGGCGTCCCGTGCGTTCACCGCGAGATTCATGATCACCTGAGCGAGCTGCGTGGGATCCACTTTCACCGGCTTGAGCGCTGGATCGAGCACGGCGTTGAACAGCACGTCTTCGCCGATGAGCCGACGCAGCATCTTTTCGCTCTCACGCACCGCTTCGTTGAGATCGAGGAGCTTCGGCTCGAGCACGGTGCGGCGGGAAAATGCGAGCAACTGTTGGGTGAGAGCTGCGCCCCGTTGACTGGCCCGCTGGATCTCGAGAAGCAGTTCCCGTGCAGGGTCGCTGGGCGGCAGGCTTTGCAGGAGGATCTCGCTCGACCCGGACACGACGGTCAACAGGTTGTTGAAGTCGTGAGCCACGCCCCCGGCGAGGTGGCCGATCGCCTCCATCTTTTGGGCTTGTCGTAGCTCGTCCTCGAGGCGCTTCCGCTCCGTGATGTCCATGATCGCGCCGATGATCCGCGTCGCTTTGCCTGCGTCGTCATGGAGAACCGTAGCCCGCGAAGTCGCCCAGCGGACGGTCCCGTCGGGCCACACAATGCGGTAGTCGAGGGCGATGTGAGGTTGGCCGGCCATTCCTTTCTCAACGGCCTCCTGAACGCTCGCGCGATCGTCCGGGTGGATGACCCGACCGATCCAATCGGCGAAGCTGAGCGTGGATGTGCCGGGGGGCAATCCGACGACGCGTTGCATGGGCCCGGAAAGATTTATGGTCTGGGTCTGAAGATCCATTTCGCCCGTGCCGATCTTCGCCGCCTCGAAGGCGAGCCTCAGCCGTTCTTCGTTCGCTTTCGCAACGGCCTCGGCCTGTTTGCGCTCGGTGACATCGCGGGAAATCGTCAGGATATGGGACCGACGGTGAAAGGGGACGAGGGCAGCCGACGTTTCCAACCACCGCCAGTCTCCACGCGCGTTGCGTGCGCGCCACTCGAGGCGATTCGTGCCTCCGTCGAGAACAGTCTGCCACCACCTCTGGCCGGCCTCGATGTCTTCCGGGTGGGCGAACTCGAACAGCGTCCTCGGAAATCGGCCATAGAGACGCTCGACGGACGGGCTCGCGTAGACACTCCGACCATCGAGGTCGTGCAAGCGGATGAGCTCCCTGGCGTGCTCCGTCAGTACCCGGAGGAGTTCGTTCCGCTCGCGCACCGCCTCCTCGGCGTGCTTGTGCGCGGCCTCGATGGGTGTGCGGTTCGTCTCCGACATAAAAATCCCCGTCTAACCATAACGCTCACCGATCAGCGGTGACAAAGCGGGCAGGGGCATGTTGCCCGTAGACCCAGAAAACGTCCGCTCGTTCGAGCTGCCAACCATTGGCCGTAAGAGGTGAAAAATGCGCAAAAACTCGGGCGGATTTATGCAGCCCTGGCCGCAAAACGCGTTTTGCCCGTGACGGGAAGAAACAGCGGCGGAGGGACCGGCTCCGTCCGGTCCGTTCCTTTGGTCAGGTGATTCCGCTTCACGGACGCCGGACGACACGGAGGTCGTCCCTCCATCGAAGCAGCTGTTTCTTGAGAGTTGAGCGATGAGAGTTGAGGAACCTTCGGAAGACGTCTTCGAAATACTCGGAGGGAGGAAACCGCTAATAGGATCTGCCAATAGGCAGATCCTTATGCCACCCTTCCGCCTGATCGGCTCCAGAATAAATAGTGGGGTCAGCTGATCGCAGACCGCGATGAGCGGCTCCACTTACCTCTAAGCGCGTATCGTCGAATATTTGTCAGTGACGCTGCGCTGGAGGGGCGCTGTTCCGTCAGCGCTGTTCGCGCCGGGACCAGCTGCGACGGAGCGCAGCCCTCCATTCTTTTTTCTCACCGGCAAGAGCCATTTCGAACACACGCCATGGAATGGCCGCAGCGATTAGATTGCTCCGTTGATTTGCTCCCAGCTCTGAGCCCTGAGCTCTCAACTCTCAGCACCGTTTGGTTTTTCTCTCAACTTTCAACTCTCATCTCTCAACTAGTCCGTGTCCGATTGGTCTGTGGTCGTTCGTTGTATTGGGAAGAACCCTCATTCACATGCGAAAACTAAGCGTATTTAATCTCATCTCCCTCGACGGCTATTTCACCGGCAAGGGCGGCGACATCTCCTGGCATACGGTCGATGACGAATTTCAGGAGCTCGCCAACAAGGCCTCGAATTCCGGCAACACTCTCCTGTTTGGGCGCGTGACTTATGAGATGATGGCTAGTTTCTGGCCAACGGCTCAGGCGCTGGAAATGGATCCGGTCGTCGCCAAGGGCATGAACGCTTCGCCGAAGATCGTCTTCTCCCGAAAGATGAAGAGCGTCGATTGGGAAAATACGCAGCTCGTGAAAGGCGACCTCATCGCCGAAGTAGAGAAATTGAAGCGCGGCACAGGCAAAGAGCTCACCATCCTTGGCAGCGGCAGCATTGTCGCCCAACTCGCCGACGCGGGACTGATCGATGAGTACCAGATCCTGCTCAATCCGGTCGCACTCGGCGAAGGCCGCTCGATGTTCGAAGGACTTTCAAAAAAGCTGCCGATGAAATTGATCAGTTCGCGCGTGTTCAAAAACGGCAACGTGCTGCTTACCTACGCGCCGGCTGCGGCGAAAAAGTCGCCACGGCGAAAATAAAAAATGGAGGCAACTTCCGCGGATGGCTTGCGGGTCGTCGCTGGTCGACGATCTCCAAGATCTCTTCTTCACCTGGGTTCCCCTGACATGTCGGTAACGCCGCAATTATTACGTTACGACGCACGGCACGCTAGAGCGGTTTCAAAAAAACTGTAGCCGTTTTGGTAGGGCGAACCGTCCCCG
>CBRAFL010000347.1:0-5712 GCA_967755055.1 uncultured bacterium | reverse complement strand
GGATCTGCCCATTGGCAGATCCCTATTAGCGGTTTCCTCCCTCCGAATATTTCGAAGCTACACGTATGCGTCGTTGAAATTTCCTCCATCGCGCCAGAAATGCCGCGACCACCGGACGAGAGTTTCATTGTGACCCATCGCCAATCGTGCAGCGTCGCGCCCATGAAACGTCCGTCCGTTCTGCTGCTCGTTTCGGTTCTATTTGTCACCTGCGCTCACCTCTGTGCCGTCGATGCGCCCGTTCTCCCCGACGGCCTTTACGCCGAAATCACGACTCCGCGCGGAGCGGTCACCTGCGAACTCTTCTTCACCCGCGCGCCGCTCACCGTGACGAGTTTCGTTGGCCTGGCTGAAGGCACGCTTGGGCCCGCACCACGCAAGCCGTTCTTCAATGGGCTCACCTTCCACCGCGTTGTACCCGGTTTCGTCGTACAAGGCGGCGATCCGCTCGGCACCGGCGAGGGCGGACCTGGCTATACCTTCCCCGACGAATTTGTGCCCGGCCTGCGACACGACGCGACCGGCATTCTCTCCATGGCGAACTCGGGCCCGGATACGAACGGCTCCCAATTCTTTCTCACCCTCGCGCCGGTGAACCGCCTGAACTACCTCCACAGCGTTTTCGGCCGCGCGGTGCAAGGACTGGACGTGTTGCCCCAAATTAAACAAGGCGACGCCATGACGGTTAAAATCGTCCGTCGCGGAACCGCAGCTGAAGCGTTTCGGGGCGACGAAACCGCCTTCCATGCACTCGTGGCGAAGACGCCGAAAGCCGTGGTGGCGCATTTCGACGATCCCGATGGTTTGTTGCCGACCACTCCTCCGCGGGCAAAAGGCTTCGACTGGAAACTCGCGAATTTTCAGCGCGCCACTAGCATCAAAGTTTACGCCCGGCTCTTCGAGAAATTCACTCCTGACAACCCAGGTCAGCGTCCTGGCAACCTCGTCGGCACCTTCGCTCACGACATGGCTCTGCCACCAGACAGCGTACTCGCAGTCTATTTTCGCGATACGAACACCTGGGGCCTCTGGGTGGGCGAAGCTCTGCTTCCGAAATTTATTAAACGCTCCGGCAGCCTCGCCGAACTCACGAAAGACGGTGCGTTGCATCAGGCAAAACAAGATTTCCTGAATGCGGTGAAAGCCGAAGCCGAACGCGCAATCTCCGAGGCCGTGAAAGCCGCGGCACCGGATAAACCCATGTCCGACGCCCAGAAAACCAAGCTCAACGTCGATGCGTTAATCGACGCGCTGATTCTTAAACTCGAGCCCGCATCCTGACGGCCGGAACCGCGCTGGCGAAACCTCTCGTGGCTGATTTCCGCCGGGCAAAAATCGCGTTTGTCTTCATCGCCCGTCTGTTTCACTTTTTCAGCATGTCCTCCGTTGCCGAAATCAAAGCCGCGGCCGCACGGTTAAGCTCGAACGAGCGGCTGGAACTTTTCCGCTGGCTCGCCGAACGCGAAGACATCGTCCGCCAACAAGCGGATTTACTTGCTGATATCGATGCGGGCCTCGCCGAGGCAGATCGTGGCAACTTGTTGCCGGGCGAAGAGATCATGGCTCGTCTAAAAGCGAGGGCGCGCGGCGCCGCATGAGCGGCTATCATTTTACGCCGAAAGCTGCGGCAGACTTGGAGTCGATTCAGGATTATATTGCTCGCGACCGTCCGGGTGCCTCGCTCGCGTGGGTCCAGTTGCTGGAACAGCGGTGTATCCGCCTGGCCGAAAATCCGGGTTGGGGTCGTCCACCGAAGATCTTCGCCCGGGCCTGCGAAGCCTCACGTTTGGGCGCTATTTGCTTTTCTACCGACAAACCGGCCGCGGCATAGAAATCGTGCGCGTGCTCCACGCCGCGCGTGATCTTAAGATTCAATTCCCATGAAATTCCTGACGGCATTGCTGATTCTCATTCCTTGCTCCTTTGCTCGCGCCAGCGGTGCTGACTCCGCTCTGCACGATGTTGTCTCCGCTAAACTCGCCGCCGACTACCCTTCCCTCGACGCGTTCTACAAAGATCTTCACGCGCATCCCGAACTCTCGTTGATGGAGGAAAAAACCTCGGCGAAACTCGCGGCTGAGCTCCGCGCCGCCGGAGGTTACGAAGTCACCGAGAAATTTGGCGGCCATGGCGTTGTCGCCGTTCTAAAAAACGGCCCGGGGCCAACCTTGCTCATTCGCGCCGACATCGACGCGCTTCCCGTCGCGGAAGAAACCGGCCTGCCTTACGCGAGCACAGACCGCGTCACCGATCTCTCCGGCAAGGAAGTGCCCGTGATGCACGCATGCGGTCACGATATTCACATCAGCGTTCTCGTCGGCACCGCGCGACAGCTCTCGGCGTTGAAAGATCGTTGGTCGGGCACACTGGTGCTCGTCGGCCAGCCGGCGGAAGAGCGCGGACTCGGCGCGCGCGCGATGCTCACCGCCGGCCTGTATCGCAAATTTCCAAAGCCCGACTACGCCATCGCGATTCATGATAGTGCCACGTTGGCAGCGGGGACAGTCGGGTTGGTTGAAGGCTATATCATGGCCAATGTCGATTGGGTCGACATCACCGTGCGCGGCGTCGGCGGACACGGCGCGTATCCACAAACCACGAAAGATCCGATCGTCCTCGCTTCCCGAATTATCCTCGCGCTTCAAACCATCGTCAGCCGGGAAACGCGGCCCGTCGATCCGGCGGTCGTGACCGTCGGATCAATCCACGGCGGGACGAAACACAACATCATCCCCGATGAAGTGAAACTGCAGCTCACGCTCCGCTCCTATTCCGACAAGGTGCGCGCTCATACGATCGAGGCGATTCATCGGATCTGTCGCGGCGAAGCGATCGCGGCCGGCATTCCCGACGACCGCATGCCGATCGTCAAAGTGATCGAAGAAGAAGGAACTCCCGCAACCTACAACAACCCTGAACTCACGCGCCGGATACAGGGCACGCTCACCACCTGGCTCGGCGCATCCAACGTGACAACGATCGAACCAGAAATGGGCGGAGAAGATTTCGCGCACTTCGGACTCACCACCGAGAAAGTGCCGATCTGTCTTTTTCGCGTCGGCGCCGTGGATCCCGCAAAGCTCGCGGAGAGCCAGCGCACCGGCGTGCCGTTGCCCTCGCTGCATTCGAACAAATTCGCCCCCGTTCCCGAACCCACGATCAAGACCGGCATCTCCGCAATGACCGTGGCCGCGCTCGACTTGCTTGGAAAAAAATAATTTTACGATCCCGCCGTGCGTCAACTTTTGATTGTTCCGTTCGTCGTCATCAGCTCCGCCATCGCGTTTGCCGCTTCCGATCCTGCGTTGAACGATGAACGTGCTTTGCTGGAAAGAATTCACGACGTCGTGAGTCACAATTATTACCCCGAGAAAAAAGCGGGCAAGGAATTCGACCAGCGGTGTGCCGAAGCGGATCGCGCGATCGCCAGTGCGAAAACCAACGGTCAAGCCAATGCGATTATCGCAGACACGCTGAGTTGGCTTGATCCGCGTATTCGTTTTTATCCTGCGCCGTTGAGATATCACGCCGACTACAGCTGGCGGTGGCGCCTGCATGGGGATCTCGCATTCGTGACGCAGATCGACAGCGACGGCGATGCGTTGAAACAAGGACTGCAACTCGGTGATCGAATCATCGCACTCGAGGATATTCCGCTGGATCGCGCCAGCGCCCCGCAACTCCTCTATGCGTTCTACCGACTGGATCCACGTGCCGCGCTGCGCGTGAAAGTTCAGTCTCCCGGCAACGCGCCCCGGGAGCTCACGCTCGCCACCACGATGCGCCCGCCGCGACGCAAGCGCTATGAGATGGGCCTTGGCTGGCAACCCACCCTCACGGAGCACGAAAAAAAAGAAATGTGGGAGTTCGCCGATGTCGAAAAACACGTGCATCGCTTCGGCCCGGTACTTTACTGGCGCGCTCTGGAGCTGCACGGACGCGGTCGGCACGTGGGCAACGCCTTGGACGCGATCAAAGACGCTTCGACTCTGATCGTCGATCTGCGCGGCATGCAGACCAATAGTCGCGATGCCGCGATCCGTTTGCTCGACGGGATTTTCGCCGAGGATTTCGAGGTCGGTGTTGCCCACGAGAACGAGCGCGATCGCTCCCTCCACGTCGGTGGCGGTAAAGCCTCCTTTCACGGCACCGTGCTCGTACTCACTGACTCGATCACCGCCGGTTACGCCGAAGTGGTGGCTCACGTCATAGGCCGAAAATTGCGTGGCGTGGTCATCGGCGATCGCACGGCCGGGACCGTTTTTGAATCGCGGCTATTCTACGGCATCACGAACGTTCTCGGCGGAGTTTTTATACCAACGGGAGAAATCGAGCTGGCCGATGGCACCATTCTCGACGGCCACGGCGTCATTCCCAACGTGCTGCTCAACCCGAAGCCCGACGATCTTTTCCACCGGCGTGATATTGTCCTCACTCGCGCGCTCGCAATGGTGAAACAAACCGTCTCGCCTGAGGACGCTTATCGCATTTCCACGATCGAGCCTCCTGACGACGATTAAGTCGTCCGAGAGCAGGCGTTGTCAGCGCGTCCAGGAAAACTTCGACGCGCCTAAACTCGAATCATCTTCACCGCGTTGGAACACGCGTATCGCCGCCCACGCCAGTAGCACGATCACAACCGCCAGCGCGGAGAGCGATAGCCAGGGGGAAAAGAAAAAATGTCCAAGCAACGCCCCGCGCATCAAATCCACCGCATACGCCACCGGATCGAAATGCGCTGCGACTTGCATCCAGTGTGGCGCCGCCGTCAGCGGATAGAGCGCACCCGATAGAAAGAACATCGGCAGCAGCACCGCGTTGCTGATAATCGGAAACACCGTCACCGACTTGAAACGCGAGGCAAACGCCACGCCGATGGCCGAAAATGTCACGCACGCTAAAAGCATCGCGCCGATCAGCACACATGTTTCGCCCGCACTGAGCGGCACGCCCGCGAACGGCGCGAACGGCAGCACGATCAAGCCCTGCACCATCGCCTGCATCGCGCCCGAAGAGATTTTACCGAGTGCGATCGCAGACCGCGACACGGGCGCCACCAGCACCGCTTTGAAAAAGCCAATCTGCCGATCGAACACGATCGAGATCGCCGCAAACGTAGCCGTGAAAAGCATCGAGAGTCCCAGCACCCCCGGAAAAATAAACGACTGGTAATTTCCGCCGAGCGTCGAACTCGAGCCGATCCCTGCGCCCAGCACGAAAAGATAAAGCAGCGGCTGCACGAGCCCCATCACCAGACGTGCGCGATCCAGCCAGAAACGTTTCAGATCAAGCACGATCACTGCGTAAATTCCTCGCATCATGATCCGGTTCCTCCGCGCTCGCCGTTCCGTTTTTCCGCTGCGGCAGCCGGCGCCGAACCACCGAGTCCACGACCGGTGAGTTTCAGAAAGACGTCCTCGAGACTTGGTTCGTGCACCTCCACGCGCTGCACTTTGACGGGCAAATGCCGCAGCAGTTCGGGAAGCGCCGCCGCCGGATCAGCGTGCACCAGCATCAGTTCTTCTGTTCCGGGCTCTGCCGAAAACGCATGCTCTGCCATCCAGCTCCGCGCCTTTGAATCGTCGTCCGTTTTTAAACGGATCACGCCACCGCCGATCCGCGCCTTCAATGCCCGCGGCGTGTCCAAAGCCACGATACAGCCGGCGTCGATGAGCGCGATGCGATCCGCGACCTCCGCTTCCTCCATGTAGT
>CBRAFL010000346.1:0-5759 GCA_967755055.1 uncultured bacterium | reverse complement strand
CCTCTTGAGAGGGGTGCCCGAAGGGCGGGGTGTGTTGTTTGCGCGCTTACCGCGCGACGGTCCGCCGATTACGATCCGTAGCGCGGCGAGCGCGCTACCTACAAATCGAGCATCCACTCGCTCACGCTCGCAGCCACCACCTGAGGGGGGCTACCGCTCGAGTCGCTTCCTCGTTTTGTAGTCCTGCCAAAATATGCTGGCGACGAGCCAGAAGGCGCCGCCGGCGGCCGCCAGAAATAATAGGATGGCGATGCCAGGGTATCCAAAAAGTTCGAACCGGGTTTGCACGCGCATCAGGAGCGAAGCGCCGATCACCAGAGCCGCCAGCACAATGCCACAGGTGATGCGATTCGCGATTTTCTGCATACCTTCCAACATCACGCTGACGTCGACCGCGCGGACTTTTACCTCCACCTCCGAGTTCACCACGGCGTCCATGATGCGATTGAGTCGATTGGGCAGGGTACTCAGAAATCCCTTCATCTCGAGCAAGGTGCTGAACGCATTCTGCTTCGTCAGATCCTGCTTCATTCGTTGCGTCAATAACTCACCCACATTGCGGCGAACGGATGCGTTGGGATCAAAGGTAGGATCAAGAATGCGTCCCACCTCGTCGAGTTGAAGAAGCGTTTTGCCGAGCAGCGTGAGCTCGCTGGGGACGAACAAACCGTTGTCGCGTGCGTGGCCGCTGACGTCGAGCAACGTTTGTCCGACGTTGAGATCTTTCAGCCCCTGATCGCGCTGCAAAGCCACCACGTGGCTGATCCGCCGACGGAATTCGGGGAGATCGAAACCTTCGAGTTTCTCGCCCATTTGGATTACGATCTCGGCGGCGTCCTCGCCTTTGCCGTCGGCGACGGCGAGCAGAAGTTTCAGCAAACTTTCCTGCATGCCCGGCGCAGTGCGACCGACCATGCCCAAATCGAGGAGCGCGATGCGACCGTCCTCGGTGAGGAAAACATTTCCGGGATGAGGATCGGCGTGAAACAATCCGTCGACGAGGACCTGTTTCAAATAGGCGCGAAATAATTCCTCAGCCAGGGCGCCGCCATTCATGTCGAGGCGGGCGAGCGGACTCAATAAGGTGACTTTCCGTCCACGCACATAATCCATCGTGAGCACCCGCGGTGAACTGTAGTCGGGCACCGGCTGCGGCACGGTGATCAAAGGAAACTCTTCGAGATTTTTCCCGACAGTGACTAAATTTTGCGCCTCTCGCTCGTAGTTGAGTTCCAGTAAAATCGTCTGGCGAAATTCCTCCAAGACCGCGGTGAAACGAAAGCGTTTTCCCATCGCGGTGTGCTCATCGAAGAACGCGGCGATCTCCGCGAGCACTTCGAAATCCTCGGCGATTTGTTGGCGGATATTCGGACGCTGCACTTTCACGACGACGGGCCGGCCGTCGCGGAGGGCGGCGAGGTGAACTTGACCGAGCGAGGCGGCGGCCATCGGTGATTCGTCGAAACGCGAAAACGCTTTCGAGATTCGCACGCCGAGCTCGCTCATCACGATCTGCTCCACCTCGGCGTACGAAAATGGTTTCACGCTATTCTGGAGTCGCTGGAGTGCCCGCAGATACGCGGTCGGCAACAAATCGGGCCGGCCGGCGAGGACCTGGCCGAGCTTCACATACGTCGGTCCCATCGCTTCCAAATCATCCGCGAGTTGTTCGGGCCGGGCGTTCGCTGTTCCGGTCGGAGTTTCATCGGTTGGACCGAAATCACTCGAAGCCGCGAGTTGGCTGACCAGATCCGAGCGCCCATATTTCCACAGGAGAGTGGCGATTTCCCTGTACCGTTTTAGGTGGGTTGAGGAAAGTTTCATGGGGCGAGAGGAGAGGCTTTCTGGTAACAGAGCGTCGGACACCCATTTGCCGATGCGGTTCGGCGTTGGCGGTGTCCTGCGAAATAAACTACGATGTGACGTGTCGTGAAATTTCGGCGAGCGGTCACTTGCGATGACGCGGGGAAGGATCATCTTTCCGAGTCATGTTCAAAGCCGCCAAAGACGCGTTAACCAGCAAGGCCGCTCAGACCTACATCAATCAGCGGATCGCGCGGTACGGTGAGGTGCGAACACTCCGACTCGATTCACGCAAGAAAACCGCGGAAGTGATTTGTGTTCTCCACGGCGAAGCGCAGCCGATCGCCGTGCGGGTGGAAAGTTACGAACTTCAAGAGCGCGATGGACAGACCTTCGTGCGGATCGGGCCGTGTGCGTGCAATCGCGTGTGGCTGCAAAATCTGCTGACGGATTTCGCGGGAAAGCGAGAAGTGCCGGTTCCCGGCTGGGCGGCAGCGGCGTTGTGAGCGTGGGGTTGAAGCCTAACGGAAGGTCCATGCACCCAAGCCGTATAAATTCAGGTTGGGCTCGAACAGTTCGGACGTGACCGCAGATTACGCAGAGGGCGCAGATAAGACATGAGGAGAAGAAAGGCGTCGGGCTGCTTACGGTTTCGCTGTCTGGTATCTGCGTTCATCTGCGACATCTGCGGTTTACCGGATTGGGAGTCCGCCAAGCTTAGAGCGCACGGCCTCCGTGTGGACCGAGTCGGAATGGACGACACGGACGCTTGCGCGTCCTTGGGGGCGTCGTTCCTTCATCCGATCCGCGATGAATCGCGTCAGCCGGATCGAGTAACCTATTGGGTTACCGGATGGACTGGCGTGGTGAATTTATTTCTCCGACGGAAAACGGTAGGTGGTGTTGAAGATCAGCTGAATCCGCTTTGAAACGAACACACGTACTTTGATTTTTCCGCTGCGCGCGTCGGTGGGAATCGCGCGACCTTCAATGCGACGCTCTTCGCCGTCGGTGTTTTTTCCGCGACCGGAAAATTGAATGACATCGCCATGTTCCAGTTGGCGTAAGCTTTCGTCGGAGATGTCGATGGAGAGTTCACCTTTTTCGCTTTCAAAAAAATAAGGGAAAACCTTGGCCGAGTAAGTGGACAAATACGTGATGCCGTGACGCTGGAACGTGGGCATCGTCATCGAGACGCTACCGATGTAGATCGAGGTTTTTGTCGGCGCGATTTCGACCCGGTCGTAGGTGACGGCAGATTCGGCCGCATCGGCGAAAGTCGCGGGTCCGATGAGAAACAAAATTCCGAGAACGGCGACCAGGGAGCGGCGGAGCATGCTCCGGAATGTGCAACCCGGTCGCAGTGGAGCAAACCGTTTTCGCGTTGCGCGCAGGCTCGCCGGGCCGTCATCTCGTGGAGCCATGGCCAAAAAGTCCTCTCACGCGACCTGGGGCGGTCGCTTCACCGCGGGTCCCGCCGAACTCATGTTGCAGTTCAGCGAATCGGTTTCATTCGATCGCCGACTCGCGCCCTTCGACATCGCGGGAAGCAAAGCGCATTCGGCCATGCTGGCGAAAGTGGGGCTGATCACGGCCAAGGAGCGCGACGCGATTCACGCCGGGCTCGATGAAATTCTCATCGAGGTCACGGCGGGAAAATTTTCGTGGGACACGAAACTCGAAGACGTGCACATGAACATCGAGCAGGCGTTGACCCAGCGCGTGCCGGCCGCCGCAAAGCTGCACACCGCTCGTAGTCGCAATGACCAGGTCGCGACAGATATGCGGTTGTTTTTCAAATACGCGTGCGGCGTGCTCGCGGGAAAAATTCTCGGAGCCGAGCGCGCGTTGCTCGGGTTGGCGGAGGCAAATCATACGGTGCTGATTCCTGGATATACGCATCTTCAGCGCGCCCAACCGGTGTTCCTCGCGCATCATCTTTTTGCGTGGATGGAAATGCTGGATCGCGATCGCGCGCGGTTCGCAGAGGTTGCGGCGCATGCGAATTGGTGTCCGCTCGGATCGGGCGCGATCGCAGGCACGACGCTGCCGATCGATCGTGAATTTACGGCGAAGGCGTTGGGCTTCGTGGACGCGAAAGGTCGTCCGCAGGTCACGCAAAATTCCATGGATACAGTCGCGGATCGCGATCTCTTCATCGAGTTCGCCGCGGCGTGCGCGCTTTTCGGCGTTCACATTTCGCGGATGGCGGAAGATCTGATTTTGTGGAGCAGCGCGGAATTCAAGTTCGTCGAATTGCCGGACGCGTTTTGCACCGGTTCATCGTTGATGCCGCAAAAGAAGAATCCGGATTCCTGCGAATTGCTGCGCGGTAAATCGGCACGGCTGCAGGGGAATCTTCACACGCTGCTCGCGCTCGCGAAAGGTCTTCCGCTCACCTACAATCGCGATTTGCAGGAGGACAAACCGCCGGTGTTCGACAGCTTTGATCAAACAGCGTTATGCGCCGACGTGCTCGCGGGGACACTTGCGGGCACCACGGTTTATCGTGAGCGCTGTGCGGCGGCGGTGGCGGATCCGGCGCTGCTGGCGACGGATCTCGCGGATTATCTCGTGTTGAAAGGTGTGGCATTTCGTGACGCGCATCATGCGGTCGGCGCGGTTGTGCGGCTGGCGGAAAAAAATGCGGTCGCGCTCGATCAGCTGCCGACGGAAGAGGTGCAACGCGTTCATCCGGCCTTTGGCGCGGATTGGGTCACGGTGTTCGATCTTCAGCGTGCGCTGGCGAAACGGATTGGGACGGGCATGCCGGGGCCGGCTCAGGTGGCGCGACAGTTCGTGCGCTGGAGAAAGTTGCTCAAGTAACGCGACCGCGCGTGTCTGCGCGCGCCCATGCTGGCTCTTTTCCCCACGGCCAAGACCGATCCTGAGCTCGCTCCGTTTCGCGCGGGTTTGGTTTTCGGGTTCTTCAATGCGCTGACGTGGCAGATCGGCATTGGCACGCCGATGGTGCTTTTCGCGGAGCGGCTGGGCGCGTCGTCATTTCAAGTCGGGCTGGCCTACTCATTTGTTTTCCTGCTGACGCCAGTGCAGGTCGCAGCGACGGCGTTGTTGCCGCGTTATGGGTTCAAACGACTGTCGCTTGGAGGCTGGAGCGCGCGCAGTTTGTTTCTGGCGATTCCGATCGGACTCGCGCTGCTCGCGCCGGACATCGGACGGCCGTGGATGATCAACACGCTGATTTGGAGCGTATTCTTTTTCTGCTTTTTTCGGTCGATCGGAACGGCGGCGATGACGACGTGGTTCATCGGATTTCTGCCGCCGGGTGTGCGCGGACGATATTTTGCGAACGATCAATTTCTCTCGGGCATCGCGGGTGTGGGAACTTTGATCGCGTGCTCCGTTTTGTTCGCGCTGTTGCCGATCTATACAGCGCTGCTTGTGCAGTACGTGATCGCGCTCACGGGCTCCACGCTCAGTTATTATTCGCTGAAACGGCTTCCGGATATTGAGAAACCGGCGGCGATCAGTCTGCGGTCGGTGTTGCGCGATACGCCGAAGCACCTGTTCGCACCGTCACCATTTCGCCACTACGTCTGGCTCGCGGTCTGGTATACCGTCATCGCGACGCCGATCCCGCCGTTCGCGGCGTACTATTTAAAAGTCGGCGCGCAGCTCTCGCCGGGGAAGATCATGATGTTCGAAGTGCTGCGTTACTCTGGAGTGATTTTTGGCGCGTGGCTGCTTCGCCGTCGGATCGATATCACGGGGGCGCGGCCATTTTTTCTGTTGTCGCTTGGGTTGATTGCGATCGCGGCGGTGGGCTGGTGGCTGTTTTTGCGGCACACGATTAGCGGAATGATGGTAATGTTTGGGATCTATTTTGTCGTGGGCCTTGGCTGGGTTTGTTGGACGATCGCGAATTTGAATTATTTGCCGAAGATCATTCCGGCGGAAGAACGGGCGCTGTTTGTTTCGATTCATGGTGCGGCCAC
>CBRAFL010000345.1:0-5761 GCA_967755055.1 uncultured bacterium | reverse complement strand
GTTGCATCGTTCCGCGATATCACCGGCCCTTATCGCGTCGAGCACTTCAATCTCGCCCAAACTGGAGTGACCCCTGAACGCTGGAGTCGGATATTCGTCACGCGTAATATCAGAGGGCTGATTCTCGCATCGTTCCAAACGCTCGTGCACGAGCTGCCGTTGAACTGGTCGGAGTTCAGCGTCGTTCGGATCGATCCTAATCCACGGAATCCGCACCTCGACACCGTTTCCACAAACCAAACGCAAATCGTGCGGGTGGCGTTTCGTCAGGCCCGCGCACGCGGATACGTGCGAGTTGGCTTGGCGACCAACCAACTTTGGGACGAGAGGCTCGGCGATACCATCCTTTCTGGATTTCTCACCGAGCAAGTGTCCGTCCCTTTGCGGCAACGAGTAGCGCCGTTTCGCACTTATGAGTGGTCGCAGGAAGCGTTTTCCAAATGGTTCCGTGCAGCCAAACCCGACGCGCTCCTCGCGATGAATGACACAGTCGTGCTCGGCTGGCTGAAATCCCTCGGTGTGCGCGTGCCGGGCAATTTGGGATTCATCTCGCTCGACCAGATCGACAATACGGGTGCACTTGCCGGAATGCGCAAGAATCACGCGCTCCTCGGCGCGAGCGCGATCGACATGCTGGTCGGAAAAATGCATCATAACGAACGTGGCGTCCCGGATTTTCCGCGAATCACCCTCATCGCGGGAAAATGGATCGACGGTTCGAGTGCCAGGCCATTGCCCGGTGGAGTAGAAGATCCCACCGCATTTATCGGCTGAGGCGCAGGACATGCGCTGGAGCTGAAACTCGGTGGTATCGCGCGTTCCAGAATATCCTGAGACGCGGGAGAGATGGGTTCAGCGCCCCGCTGAACCGCCGAGAGCCACTCGCTGGCCTGTCTGGCAGAGTTCTTCGGTTGCCTGCCAGAACCCCGGCGACACTTCAAAACGTCAGTCGCACCGTTAACGAATAACGCTTCGGCGCTAGATTGTAGAAGTTAGCCGGCGTTGCGACTCGCGCGGGAGTTGTGAGATCCCCATTCCGCGGCCGCAGCACAGTCGCGTAATAAATCGGCATTTCTTCATCCAATAGATTGGATACATTGAAGTCGAATTTTAGCGTCTGCTTCGACCGCAGTTTGCATTCATAACCGAGAACCGCCGTGACCAAAAAGTAGTCGTCACTATAAACAGCGTCGTACGGCCCGACACTCGGATCGTCGATCGTTGAACTCGGATTGGCTGGATTGACCACCGTGTCAGCGCCTTTGAATCCGATCACCTGCTTTCCGCGATAGTTAACACCGGCGCCAAGGCGAAGGTTCTTCAATACGCCCTCGCGGAAGGTGTAGTCTGTGAATATATTCGCGGTATACTTGCTCAGACGGGGCAGCAGCTGCCGACCCGTGACGTAGTTGGCCTTGACGCTCTGCAGTGTGTTCCACCCGCTCGCTGCGAGATCGCGGTCGGGAGAGCGCTGAGCGGCAGGCACGGAATTGTCCACCGTGGCGACATTCGTCGTCGAACTAATCAGGACGCCGGCGTCGGCCAAGACCGAACGAAGGACCGCGTCGTTAGCGTCCAGATAAGCGCGAGAGTCCGGCGAATAGTTGACCTGATAAGCCTTGGGCGCAGCGCCGTTGAGCGTGAGCCGCCACGAACGACTCAAATTTGCCACGACCTCAAGCTCGTAGCCTTGGGTCTCGCGATCGAAGACGTCTTGAAGCAGTGACGGTAGCGGCGTGACTCCGCGTTTATTTATGCCGCCAGCGGACTGGTCGCCGATCGCATTCGCGGTGAGAATATTGTTAACGGCGCCGACCACGGTATTATTGTCGAAGGCTTGGTTCTTGTCCTCACCTTGATAATAGCCGACGGAGGCGTTTACCCTTCCCTTCCAGAAAGAAAAACGTAGCGCAGCATCCACGCCCGTGGACTCCTGCGGCGGAACAAGGGTCCCGGTCATGCGTTGCTTGGCGGTATTGGGATTGTAGCTGGTGCCGTAGTTGCCGACGACACTCATCCACGGTAACACGTCAACGACCGCGCCGGTGCTGTAGGTAGTGACTTTAACGTCCACTTCGGGCGGCGAATAATCGTCCTGAAAGCGATCGTTGGCATATTGCGAAAGAGCAACGCTGCTACTGTCGCGAGGACGGGTAACTGCAGGAACAGCCGGACCGGTCGGCAGACCACTGGCGCTCTTGGGGACGTAGCTGAGATCGAAGTAATCCACTGGATCCGCCGGAGCACGGTAGAGTGAGGCGCCGTCCCAATCCGACGGGTAGTCGCGCTGTGCCTCTCCCACCGCTGTCTTCTGCCAATTTTGATCGTTGCGGACCGCCGCGAGCAGGTGGATTCGATTTTTGAATACGTCCGCCTTGAACGCCGCTTGCGCGTACGTCAGCTCCCGATTTGTCTTTTGCACGTCATTCGGGCGTTGAGTGGCGATGATCCAGCCCACCGGAACCGAACGGCTCTGTCCCGTGCTGGGATCAACAAACGCCACATCGGTCAGATCGGGCACGGGGCGGACCGTCTCTCCCCAATAGTAGCGATAAAGCACAGTCGAGCTTTGCCAGTCGAGCGGGTTGGCACTTATTTTCGCCGCATAATTCTCGACCTTTACCTGCTCCTCGCGCCAGACCTTCCCGGCCATCGCGTTGACGGAAAAGTTGCCCCATTTAGTATTGTTCAGCACGTAGGCTGCGGCGACACGAGCGTCTGATTGCTCACCGGTAAAGCGGGCGCGGACCCGACCTCCCTGATTATAAGGACGAAGGAACATCGGGTTGGCGCTCTCATCGGGCATGTTCTTATTAATGTCGATATACGTATCCGACAATCCGCGCTGATTCAGGTAGTTCGTGGCGATTTCACTGTCGGAGTAATTTCCCGCCACCTGGAGAAAGAGATGATCTCCGACTTGCTGGTCGATCGTGCCGGTGTAGACCTTGTAATCGTGAATGGCGGTCGGGATCCTGGTGGAGATGGCGAAGCCCCGGCCGGGCAGCCGAAAGGATGAGTTTGCTTCGGCGAGAGCGAAGATACTATCGGGCAGACTGTCTTGCTGGTTCCACGGAACGCCGCTACCAACAATATTGCCGGCGCCAGGAACCAGTTGTCCGCCAAGCGGCGTGGCGCCGCCACCGGCGAATGTCCGGGCTGTGCCGGCAAAATTGAGCGCACTCGTGGCGTTGAAGCCGGAATAATAAACGATGGTGGGGACATTTAAAGCCGATAGCCGCGTCGTTCCGGTGTTCGACGCGGGCGACGTTGACAGCAGCGACGAATACGTCGTCTTGCCGTCCCAACCGGTGAATTGGTCGGTCAACGCAAACAGCGGATTGTTGCGTTCGATTTTGCCGATTTCCGCTTCGCCGCGGAACGTCGTCTTCTTCCATCGCAGCACCCCTGCAAGATCGACTGCTTTCTTTTTCTCGGATTCGAAATCACGCCAGCCATCCGCATCCTGCCACAAAGCATTGATCCGAACCGCCGCGCCGGGAGCGATCACTCGGTTTACATCGATCGTGGTTCGATAATAATTCCACGATGCAGCCGTGGCGCTCACCGTGCCAAAATTCTTTCCAGTCATCGCCTGCTTGGTGACAATGTTGGGCGTCCCGCCAAAGGAACCATAGCCGAACAGCACCGAGTTCGGCCCTCGAGCGTAGTCGAAGCGATCGAGATTGTAGCTGTCGTAGTTGACATCAAGGGGGAAGAAATTGCGCTGCACTCCGTTCGCGCTGACACCGCGCATCGTGACCTGCGTGGCGGCGCCGAACAGCTCGTTTCTACCCTCGTCCTTGCGCGTGGTCGAATTGACGGTCCACTCGGCCGCTTCGGCCAAGCTGGTGAGTTGGAGAGCGTCGATAAACTCTCGCGTTTGCACCGAGTAGGCCGCCGGGGTTGTTTTCAGGTCCCCCGCCAATCTGCCTCCGGCCAACGAAGAGGTAGCTACAAAGCCCACGTCCTTCTCGGCCTGGACTTCGAAGGGACTGAGAACAATCACGTCGGACGTGGCCGACTCTGTTGGTTGGGCTCGAAGAGCCGACGCGAGAACCGCGACCGCCAGTGTAAATCGGCGGGTCGTCTTTCGGAATGACAGGGGCAGAATCATAGTTTCAATTTCTGGGGTGATGAGAAACGAGAGACCGGGTCGTCCCGTTTCCGAACTATGCATGGCCACGCATACTAAAAAAGTAACCGGGCATTCTACACGTTGAAATCAACGCCGTCTCGCTTGCATCGGGGGCCGCTCCGTCGGATTGAAGATCAGTCGCTCGGCGATGATTCTCCAACTGCGGCCCGTCCATCGGCTCGCGTCCACCCGCAGTCTTCCGGCAGTACCGACAGCGTCCGATGAGTTTATCGTTTCAGCCGACGCCGGAGTTGATCAAAATAGAGCGAATGGGGAATCAAATCATCCCCTTTACCGACACCCTCAACGACGTCGTCCTCGTCCGAATCGACGGCACACGCCGGACCGCGCGTTCCAATGATATAGCCCGTCCCATACTGTTTTGATTCTACGATGATCTGCGGCCGGCTTTTCATTGCACCATCGGTGAACTGGAAGGACGGTTCGCCATAGCGTAGCCCGTTGATATTCCAAAAAACCGACTCCGTCGCCGTCACCCCATGGACGGGATTGCCGCCCCAAATACCATACGGACGATAACTCGCTTCGATATAGTCCGCGTCACACGTCATGTTGTCGATCAGGTTCGCCGGCGAGAGCCACATGTGAAAATCAGACGCGAGGAAGCCGTCCTTGGCTACGCAGTCGACGATGACATTTCCGCTGCTGGCCATCGTGCCAAAGCTGAAGTTGTGGCGACCACCTTCCGCGCGGGATTTTATGAGCAAACAATCCTGACCGAGCATTGTGTAGTGGTAGCCGTCTCCGCCGCCCCCCAAGTATTGAGGAAATTTCCAGTCGCAGTTTTCCACGGTCACAAGGCGACTTCGCAACAGGCGTATCCCATCGGACAAAATGTGAATTTTCGGCGGATTGCCCTCAGGGCGGTAGGAGTTCACCCGGCGCATCCAGCAATTCTCCGCGGCTTCAAAAACCACCGCGCACGAAGCGTTGACGTCGTAGGCAATGGTGCCGGGCTGCTGGTGATCCAACTCGGCGAGCCCCGTGCCGGGATGGAACCTCATGCCGATCGAAAAATCCTCCAGCCCCACTTCGGCAATCATCCCGCGGTCCAGTTTCACGACACGTGCGTTGTCGCACGTCCTAAGTGAGTATCGAGTGGGAACGTCGATCGTCAGTGTATTTTCTTTCTCGTCCACCGCGACGACCCGGCGGCAGAACGCGAGAATTCGATTACCAGACGTCTCGGGCTGCCACTTGCCGGTCATCCCCAGTTCGTCGATGAAACGCTGGGTCAGATCAATCCGTGCGACCACGAGGTCGCCCGCGTGAAACAGCGCTGCGTTCTGAACCCACAACTGATCGGTGGGGTAAAGGGAATCGCGGGACAGCGGGCTTTTGAGCATACCCGCGTCGTCGGCCGTCCACAACGGGACGCTCCTCGGCTTTACTTCAATTACGCGCCTGTGCCGCATCTGCGCGCTATCCAGGAAAAGAAAGGTTTTGTCCGCGCCAGCTCCTCGAAAAACAGTTTTGTCTCCCCAAATTTTCAGGGCGGCATCACTGCCCGACGGGAGCACGATACGGTAAGTGCCAGCGGGTAAAAAAACGACTCCGCCTCCAGATTCCGCAACTGAATCGATGGCCGATTGAATGGCCACG
>CBRAFL010000344.1:0-5763 GCA_967755055.1 uncultured bacterium | reverse complement strand
GCAGAATCGCCGCGATCGTGGGAATCCAAGCCTTGATCCCACCCGAGTGCGGGGCAGCAACCGCGGCAGGCGCCGAGGCCGACGCCGGAGGCGTCGCGCCGCCGGCAGGAGCAGCGGTTGGGGCAGCAGAGGTGGGAGCAGCTTTGGCCATGACGAAAAACTTAGCTGCGCTTCAAGTTGACGATGTCCTCGAGCACGGAATCTGAAACCGTGATGAGACGTGAGCCCGCTTGGAAGCTGCGTTGCGTGGTGATCAGTTCAGAAAATTGGTCGGTGAGATCGACGTTCGAAAGTTCGAGCGTACCGGACTGGATCGTGCCAAGACCATTGGTTCCTGCACTAGCCAGATCTCCCACTACCGCGCCGGTCGCGGCAAAGTCATAGAGATTGCTTCCCTGCTTCATCAATTTGCTCTCGTCGGGAACTTTGAGAAGACCCACGGCTTGCGAGCTGTCCGTCGTGCCATCGGAATAGAATACATTCACTGTACCATCCGTTCCGATACTGATGCTGGAAACGAGGTCGTAATTGGCGACGGTGATCTTGGCGCCAGCACTATCAAGCACGTTATAACCCTGCCCGTTCACGAGATTGCCGCCTGTATCAAAGTGGAAGGAGCCGTCACGGGTGGCATAGTTAACGGTGCCATTCTGCACGGCAAAGTAACCGTTGCCCGAGATGCCAAGGTCCGAGCCTTTACCCGTGCTCGAGAGCGAGCCCTGGGAAAAATTCGTCGTGATGCCGCCGATCTGCACGCCCGTGCCGATCTGCACCGCGGAGTCCGCCGATGCTGCCGAGGCCGCGCGCAGCGTGTTGCTGAACGTATCCTTGAAACTGGTGGAAGAGCTCTTGTACGCCGTTGTATTCACGTTGGCGATATTGGAGCCGATGACTTCGAGACCTTTGCTAAAGGTGCGGAGTGCGCTGACGCCGGAGGTAAGAGTGCCGATGAGTGCCATGGTAGATTTTAAGGCTGAAGGTTAAGGAGTCGCTGTCGCAGTGGTAGGGGTGGTAGTCGCCGTCGTGGGAGCCGGCTCGACCAGGAGCACAGCGGAAAGTGGATACGTCTTATCGCCGACGATCAGGCGAGGCGTACCGTCGGTCAGATCGACACCGGTGACATCGCCCGAAACGGTCTGATCGTTGCCACCATCGAACGTGACGTGGCGGCCGATGTAGCTGTTCGCCGTCACCGAGTTCTGGCTGTTGCTCAACTGGGTCATCTGCGCGAGCAGTGACTTCGATTGATCCAACGCGGTGAACTGCGCCATTTGCGCGATGAACGCGGTGTCCTCCATCGGCTTCATTGGATCCTGCGCCTGGAACTGAACGGCGAGCAGCTTGAGAAAATCATCCTGACCCAGCACTTTTTTCTTTGCTGCGGTCGTAGTCGTCGTCGCCGTCGAATCAGTGGAACTCGCGTAAGCGGTTTTCGGGCTCGTGGCCGATGTGATTTGCATGGATTTAGGCGAAGGTTTGGAGACGGCGTGAATTCGAGGCCGGCGAATGTAACGCCGGAGTTGATACAGGAGCGGCCGTGACGATCGGCTGGGCACGAACGGAGCTGCGCATTGCTGAAAATTCTTCAGCCGCCTGGCCGTAGCGGGAGCCTTGGTTGCGCTGATTCGCCGAACCCGAGTCAGACGACGTCGACTGGCCGGATGAGGACGATGCAAAAACCGGATCAGCCAGTCGTTGTGTGCGATCGCCGCTTTGGCTGGCAGAAACCGTCTGCCATTCACGGGCGAGCGCGTTGCTCAGTTCAGGAGAATCGGTCCGGAAGGTCGTATGCACTTTGTCACCACGCAGCTCCACGCGAACCGCGAGATCCTCGCCTCCGACGTTGAACTGCAAGTGAACCGAGCGTTGATCACCGGTGACGAACTGCTCCGCAACCGCCAGCGCCGACTCGACTGCGCGATGCGCGACTTGATCGAGCTGAGGTGATGCGCCGGAATCATCTTTCACCAGCGCGTCCAACGAAAACGGCATCGGGTCAAACGATGCGTTCTGCATCGCGACGGGCGCCGGTGTTGGGAGAGAAGCAGTGGCGGGCATGAGAGTTTCGAGTTTAGCAGCATTGATGCCAATGCGTCCGTAACTAGCCACAACAGTCTTACTATCAGATAGTACTGATATTTTTTGAGCAGCTTTTTCTGGTATCTCAGCCCGATCGGAAAAACGGGAAAGACGAGCGGCAATTTTTTCCACCAGCACATCAGTCGAGGCCGGAATGGCGCCGGCAGCGTCAACCAATGGAGCGATCGGCGTGGTCAACGCAGGCGTTATCTCAGGGGCTGCCTCGTGCGAAATGCTCACGCTATTTTCAAACGAAACGGTCTTATCCACCGGTTGCGTTGTATCCAAAACGACTGGTGCGTTTTCGATTTGAGGCGGGCTCGACAACGCCTGATCGACGTCGATCGCGACGCTTTCCGTCACAGTCGACTCGCTTGGCGTCGGCGAAACCGCAACCGGCACGCAACTGGCGCCATCGGTCTCACTCGTCTCATTCGGCACGGTCGCCGGAGGATTCACGAGCGCATCAGGCGTTGAACCCGTAGCGACCGCTCCCTGCAACTCAGGCATCACGGGAAGTGGAGCTGTTCCAGTGGCCGCTGCATTGTCGGCGGCATCGGATTCATCGACCTTGGAATTTTTTCGAGATACTGGGCGTTCTCCGCTTAAGCCATATGCGCGAATTCCCGCTTGCGCCTTACCCATCAACATATCGCCGATGAACGGCCTGCCTTGCACAACGCGAGAAGACGGTGTCAGAACCGTTTCAGAGTCCGCCACGGGAACCGCCGGCTCGGCATCTGCGGACCCAGTTCCCGGATTCGCGGGCGAGAGGGATAAATCAATTTTCAGCTCAGCGGGTGGTAGAGGAACGGTTACACACGCCGGGCCAGCAGACGCGATGAGGCTAGCCAATGCGTTTTGCTGCGTGGCGATGTCGTCAGTCGGTGTGGCGTTATTCTCAGGAAGAGGTCCGCGCAGGAAAGCGCCCGAATCGGTGTCGTCTTCCCTTTCCGACGCGCTTTCCGCTGCGATCTTTGCGGCAGCGCGAGGCGTGGTCGAATTCGATTCGCCTCGAGAGCTGTTGGACGATTTGGCTGATAAAATCGCTCCGAAATCAGCGGATGCGGAAGAACCGGAATCGCGTGCCCCCGGCGTTTGACGACTGGTACCGTCGGAGGGAAAAGAGGCCGTTGGATCGAAAGGAAGTGTGGGTGCGGAGAGTTGCATGCATGGAAAAACCCTCCGTGGTGACGATGCCGCGCCGATCCTTGGCGCGGAGGAATTGAAGCAGGACTAACTGTTGGCTTTCTTTGTCTTCATCAGACGCAGCTTTTCCGACAGCAGCGCGGCGCGACGGGAAAGAGGAACGCCATCGCTCCCATTCGTCTTGCTCATCTGCTCGAAAATTGGACCGACCACGTCTGGTTTCATCAGAAAAAGAATTTTCACCGCGGTGACATCATCCAGCTCGCGAATGATCGCGACGGCGGCGCCGGGAGTAAGGTTCGCGTAAGTTTGCGAGAGCGCTCGAAGATTTTTTGCCTCGTCGTCGCGAATGGAAATCACCTTTTCGGCGATCTCTTTGCGCAATCCCTCAATCTCAGCGCGCATCGTGGCGAGTTCCTTGCGCTCGGCGGCAACGCGGGCTTCGCGCTGTTCCAACAGGTCCGCCTGCTTCCGCATGCGGGCGCGTTCCTCTTTTAATTCGTTCGAGAGGTTTTCGATTTCAATGGTCCAGAAATCCCAACCTTTTTCTTTCTTCGGTTGAGCCGCGGCCTTGGCCTTGGCGCGAATCTCGATCGCATCAACCACGAGCGTGCCCGCCGCGCGCCAAAAGGTAAAAAGACCCACGACAACCGACAGGATCAGTCCCATGCCTGCGGTAACAAAAGGATTACGGAGCGTCGTCATAGCGAAAGTGAAAAGGGTTGCATGCGGCGCTGGCCGGCGAGTTCGTCCATCTCGGCCTGCTCAGTCCGGTTATTATCGCGGCGGTGCGTCTCGCGGGCTTTTTCTTCGAGGCGATTCACGACTTCGAGCTGCCGATGCGCTTCAATGTATTCGAGCCGCGCCTTCTGCATGTCATCGCGTGCAGCGATGACCTGCCGTTGCGCTTCGCTCTCGGCCGCGCATTCGCGCCGGTAATCAACGAGCAAAAGAGCGGCTTCCGCCGCGTTAAAACTCGTGGCCCGTCCGCTGGCGAGCGCCGCTTCGAGCGCGCGCATCCGTACGCCGATGCGGCGAAATTCCTCCTGGGTCGCCGTGTGCCGCTGAACCGCAGCTCCGAACGCTTCACGCGCGCGGACCTCGCGATGCGCGCGAAGAACGGACACGGGACGAAGCGGAAAACGAAACCGTTTCATGCGACGATTTGTTTCAAGTTAAGAAAACTCTGCGCACGCGGAGTGTGGTCCTGCACCGGCTGGCGCAGAAAATTACGAAGTGGCTCGTGCAACGCGATCGCGCGGTCCAGCGCGGCATTGGCGCCTTTCTGATAGGCGCCGATGGAAATGAGGTCCTCATTCTTTCGATACAGCGCGAGTTGCTCGCGGGCGCGGCCGATAACCGCGACTTCCTCCGGCGTGCAGACATCGCGCGTCAGACGACTCACGCTCTCCAACACATCGATCGCCGGATAATGGTTAAAGTGAGCAAGCGCCCGCGACAGCACGATGTGCCCGTCGAGAATACCTCGAACGGCGTCTGCCACGGGTTCGTTCATGTCGTCGCCTTCCACGAGCACGGTGTAAAGAGCGGTGATGGCGCCCTGCTCTCCCGCTCCCGCGCGTTCGAGCAGTCGCGGCAGCATCGCAAACACGGACGGCGTGTAACCGCGCGTCGCCGGCGGCTCACCGATGGCCAGGCCAATTTCACGTTGGGCCATCGCAAAACGCGTGACCGAATCCATCATGAACAAAACGTTTTTGCCGGCATCGCGCCACGATTCCGCAATCGCCGTCGCAGTGAACGCAGCGCGCAAACGCAGCGGCGCAGGTGTGTCGGAGGTGGCGACGACCACTACGGCGCGCTTCATACCTTCGGGCCCGAGATCTTTTTCGATGAACTCGCGAACTTCGCGGCCACGCTCACCGACGAGCGCGATGACGACAACGTCCGCCTCTGATCCGCGGGCAATCATGCCCATGAGAGTTGATTTACCCACGCCGGAACCGGCGAATAACCCAAGGCGCTGGCCAATACCGAAAGGAGTAAACGTATCGAGCGCGCGCACGCCCGTTTGAAACGCGTGATGAATGCGTTTGCGCCGCAGCGGATGAGGCGGCGACGTATTCTGACCAACAGTACGGTCCACCGGCATGAGACCGAGTCCATCGAACGGCCGGCCGAGCGCATCCAGCACGCGTCCGAGCATCTCTGGACCGGGCCGCGGCAGAGCGGGGCGATCGCACGCGGCGACTTCACAGCCGACGTGAAGACCGGCCGCATCGCCAAGTGGCATCAGCAAAACGCGATGTTCGCGAAACCCGACAACCTCCGCGCGCACGCTGAAATCAAATCGCGGCGAACGGATCAGGCAGAGTTCGCCAAGGCCGACATTCGGTCCATCGGACTCGATGATCAGCCCAGCAACGCCAGTGACCGCACCCACGCGCTGCACCGGCGGCAGGTGGCGGACCTGCGAACGAAGCGTATCGACGAGTGGTGCGATGAGGGACATGGAAATAAAATCACGCAGCCGGGGGCGGCAGAGGGCAGAAGTCAGCGCTTCCGGTGAACAGG
>CBRAFL010000343.1:0-5807 GCA_967755055.1 uncultured bacterium | reverse complement strand
GATCGTATCCGAGACCTACTTTGAGCTGTTCGTCGGATACACCGATGCGTTCGCCGATCGGGTGAGGCTGGGTGAAGTCGAGTGGAGTTCCCGCAACTGGCTTCAACTCGCCGGTTGGAATAAGGCCCGCATCCACCGGCGTAAATCGCCGGGCGTGGATCGTGACGACATGATCGAGAATCGTTCCCTGCCCTTCTCCGCGCAGATTAAAGTAACTGTGGTTCGTCAGATTTACCGGCGACGCCTTGTCGGTCGTCGCCGAATAGTCGATACGCAGGCCGTTGTCCGCGGTCACCGAGTAGACCACTGCAACATCGAGATTCCCCGGATAACCTTCTTCGCCGTCAACACTCCGGTAACGGAGGCGCAACGCCGGGAGACCGTCACGGCGCATGGGCTCCGCCGTCCACAGCACTTTGTCGAAACCGCGATTTCCGCCGTGGAGCTGGCAGGGAATGCCGCCGGGCGAGTTGTTCGTGGCAAGCGTGTACTGCTTACCCGCCAACGTAAATTTTCCGTGCGCGATGCGGTTGCCAAAGCGGCCGATCAGACAGCCGAAATACGGCGACATCGTCTGATATTCTTGCAGCGATTTTAGCCCGAGTACGACATCGCCGGATTTCCCCGCGCGGTCCGGCACATGCAAGCTGACGACCGTCCCGCCGTAATCGCTGATGACGGCCTTGAGACCGGTTTTATTCTCCAAAGTATAGAGATGAACGGGACGGCCGTCGGCCATCGTTCCGAAAGGTTGAACCGGGAGGGATTCAGAAGAAAGCATCACATTTGTGAAAAGACCGATGCCGACGAGAAGAGCAAGCGGAGGCTTTATCATAAATTATTTAGGTCAACGAGAGTCGAACCGTTCAAGATGTATCGCCGGTCAACCTATCGAACGGCATCACATCGGCACGCGTTCCTTCGGACGCGCGACTCAGCCGAGCACGTTACTCCGCGAGCGAGTCACCAGCGGTTGCTCGCGGTGAGTTAAGGGCACTCGAAATGTCTCACCGACGTTGACGGCGAGGAGTCGGTGAGGCTGGCCCGCAAAGCACGCGCGAACGCGTGTCGCCGGTTCGTCCATGGGCTCCATGCTCAGTTTGAAGGTCTGATGATGAACCGGCACGAAATATTCGGCACCCGCTTGCTCCGCCATTGAAACGGCTTGCTCCGGCGTGCAGTGAGCGCGAATCCACGGGTCGTACGCGCCGATCGGCATGATCGCGAGATCGAGGGGAATCTCACGTTCGCGCAACTTCGCAAACGCGTCCGTGTAAGCGGTGTCGCCCGCAAAACAAACGGCGCGGCCGTCGCGTTCCAGAATATAGCCGGTGTAGCCGCGCTGAGTGTCGCGCACCATTCGAGCACCCCAATGTTCCACCGGGATCGCTTCAAAACGCAGCTCGCGACCCCGCACGGAAAGTGTGACGGAGTCGCCCCAAGCGAGTTCGTGCACGACCCGAAATCGCCGCAGCAAATCCCGCGTACCGGTCGCCGTCACCACGGGAGTGTTACGGGAGAATTTCCGCAGACTCGACCGGTCGAAGTGATCGAAATGCGCATGACTGAGCACAATCACGTCCGGCGGGGCAAAATCCCGCGGACGAAGTGCTGGCTCGAGGTAACGCTTCGGGCCGAGCACGAACGGCCCAATTCTGATGCCCGCGCGCAACGAAAACACGGGATCCGTGATCACCCGCACTCCGAGAAAATTCATCAGCACCGTGGAATGGCCAAGGCAGCTTCCGGTGATCGCATCGTCACTCCACGTGGCCGGTTCGGGCCGGCAGGCGGGCTCTGACGGGCGTCCGCGCCCGTCGAAAATCATCCGTCGAATAAAAGTGAATCGTCCCATGTCGTTAACTCACCGCGACGAGAAATCGGTCGCGGCGAGCCGGTAACAGAACGCAGTCACGACGAACCGCAAGTCACGATGCGTTATGCCGCTGCAGCGCGAGGTGGCGTATCGCGCGCCTGCAAGGAGGACGAAATTTTTGAAGCGGACCGGCTCCAACTCCGCAAAGATGGGTCAATGTCCCGCGATCAGCCACGAGCTACGGATCACCCATTTGGTTAACAATCTAAAATTTAGTTCCGCTCCGCTCGTACGGCGATCGGCGGCCAGCCAGACCCGTTTTTTACCGGAGCTGATTTTTTCGGTCATCTGCGCCGTCGTGCTCGGCGCGCAGTTGGTGCGCTACTCACCGTACAAGCCGATGTGGATTGATGAGATCCTCAGCTATTACCAAGTCGCCGGAAAGTCACCGGCTGCCGCAATTGCGTCGCTGGACACGGGGCTGAACCTTTTGCCGTCCGGATATTTCCTCTTACTCGCCACAGTTCTGCAGCGAGTGGAATTCAGCCCGTTGGTCGCGCGTGGGCTCAGCAGTGTGTTCATTATGGCAACGGTTCCCGTGATGCTGTTCGCGTTGAGGCGGTATGTCGGACGTTGGTTTGCGATGCTTGGCGTCGCTGGAGTCATCTTCACGTCTCCGTTGATTTTTTTCCACAATAGCGAGGCTCGCCCGTACGGCCTGTTGCTCTTCCTCGTCGCGCTGGTGGGCCTGGCATTTGTTCAATCCGCAGAAGAGAAAAATCCGGCGCCACATACGCTGATTTTGTTGGTGGTCGCAAATGGCTTGGTCGCGATGAGCGCTTACTTCGGCGGATTATATTCGGCCGCGGCGTTCGCGGTTACGATTTTTTTTGACTGGCGAAAGGGATGGTTTCGTCCCCGCGTCTACGGCGCATACCTGCTTGGCTGGGGAATTTTTGCGGTAACCACGTTGCCGCTCTGTTTCCAGCAACTCGCAGCCCGCGGGGCCGCGGGAACCCAGTGGCTGCCATCGTTCGGCTCGGCCTGGCGACAGTTGCTGAAACAGTGGACGCACACGCTCTACTGGGTGCCTGTCGCGATCGTACTCATCGGAATTATTTTTTGGGCGGCGCGAAAGCGCGATGTTCGTTCTGCAAGGACGACGGGCGCGAAGGCGGACCTGCCCGAGCCGATTCTGCGGCTCGCCGCGCTCGCGCTGCTCTGGCTGATGCTTCCCATCGGCTTCATCCTACAAGCGCGGATCACCGGCCGAAATTTCTATTTCAACCGATATTTTATCGGGTCCGATTTGGGGCTCATGGTGCTCGTTGCCCTGCTGTTCGCTCTGCTTTGCCGGCAGTTCACCGGATCGATGAGTTTGGAAAATGCCGCGCTTCGGCGCCCCCTATTTCTTTCCGCAACGCGTTTCACGGTGGTGTGTTTTTTGTGCGCGGCCGCGTTCCACTTTCTCACCCGTCATGATCCGCCACGCATGGGTTTGCACGATGCTGTTGTGCGCGCGAATCATTGGACGGTGCCGAAAGTGACGTTCGATCTCGAAGTCTACGTTGAAGGTTCTTTTCAGGCGAACGGTGGGACCGGCTATTGGTATATTCCCAAGTCCAACCACGAGACGGCGGCCTTCCCCCGCTTCTGGCAGCCGTTTCAGATGACGGACCCTCAAAAGCTGACTAATTTTGGCGAATTCCTCTTCATCGATTCAAATCAGCGACCTGCGGATTTCGATTTGGAAACGTGGGCGCGCCAACAAAATTATCGAGTGTCTCGCGTGGGAGACTATCGCGACGTTCAAGGTCGCTCGAAAATTTTCTACCTCGTGCAATCGAACCGGCTCAGTCTTTCGCACTGACGAACTGCTGATGCGTTTCGATCCGTTGCTCAAACTGCACTCGTTCGTCGGCGGGCAAATTCACCGGAAACTTGGAACCGCTTCGCCGCCAGCGAGTGAGCCATTCCGATCCCAATAAGCGCGGCGTCAACGGATGATCGAGGGCTCCAGCCAGACGCGTGAAAGCGATCGTCGTGTCCGCCTTCGGTCCGGTGCCGATGCCTTCAGCCACAAAGAAGCCAGCGGTCAGCAGCGCCACTCTCGCCGCCGTCGAGGAAGAGTAGGTATACAGTTCAGCTGATTTGGGTCGGCAATGTTCGAAGACCCTCGCGAAGACCGGAGCCGTCCACAGCACCGAATCTGTTTTATAAGAAAACGGATCGTAGAAAATCACATTGGGAATTTCCGCCGCGTGAAACTTCTCCAGAAAATCGCCTTCGTGCAGTTCCCATGAAAGCAGGCCCGATGGATGCTCCCAGCGTCCGTGTTTCAAGAGTTCATGTGGAGCGCCGTGGCGCAGATGCGGGAAGCGTCCGGGATTCTTCGCCGCAAGTTTGAGCGGATCCAGATCGCATTCGAAACTCACGAGTCGCAGGCGACGAATGGATTCCTTTTGTTCGGCGTAGCGTTGTTCAAAGCAATGAACCGCCGCCATCGCATTGGAAGCAGCGCCGAGACCAACATCCCAGATCACCCAGTCGCCGTATCCATTTCCTGACTGCGCCAGCCGTGCGGCGAGACAGGACTGCTCGACATACAACCGATTCGCTTCGTCACTCGGGCGGTTTACCGAATGCATGACCTCGCCCGAGCTGATTTGGCGAATACTCGAAAACCCCTGCGGCGACGTCAGCACTTCATAGTCGCCCAAGTGCGCGGGGTGAACATGCCGTACTTTTGGTTTCGTCGGATGACTGGGGTGTTCTTCATCGGTACGCACCAGTTCCACGCGCTGCTTCTCATAGTACGCGGGAAAATCGTTTCGCAGAATGCTCTCCCGCATCTCGCGCATCAGCCGATGATAGAATGAGAGATTGTGAATCGTCAGCAGATGCCACCCGAGAATCTCGTCAGTCTTGATGAGATGATGCAGGTAAGCCCGCGAGTAATCCCGGCACGCCTGACAACCGCAGCGCGCGTCAACGGGCTCTTCTGAAAATTTGTGCACAGCGCGGCGCAGCTGAAGTTTGCCATGCGTGGTGAAAACCACACCGCGTTGCGCCAGCTGCGACGGAATGATGCAATCAAACATGTCCACGCCGCGATGAACGGACTCGAGCAGATCAATCGGCGTGCCGACGCCCATGAGATAACGCGGCAAGTTTTTGGGTAGTTCATTCGTGACGAGCCCCGTGAATTCGTAGCGCTCCGCGTGTGTTTCTCCGACGGCGAGACCGCCGATCGCGAGTCCGTCAAACGGCAATGCACGCAAAAACGCGGCGCTTTGCTCGCGAAGGTCGCGATGACACGCGCCTTGAACGATTCCGAAAAGCGCCTGTGGCGAATCTCCTCGTGCGCGCAGCGAGCGCTCTGCCCAGCGATGCGTGAGCTTCATCGCTGCTTCCGCCACGTCGTGCGCCGCGGTCGAAGGGATGCATTGGTCGAGCACCATCATGATATCGCTGCCGATGAGCTTCTGCATCTCGATGCTTGATTCCGGCGAAAGCAGATAATGCGTACCGTCGACGTAACTTTTGAAACGCGCGCCTTCCTCGTTCATCGCGCGTTCGAGCGGCAAAGAAAAAATCTGAAAACCGCCAGAGTCGGTGAGAACCGGACCGTCCCAATTCATGAACCGGTGAATGCCGCCGAACTTTTTAAAAACCTCCGGGCCGGGGCGAAGCAGGAGGTGATACGTGTTCGCGAGTAGCACGCGCGAACCCACGGCTTTCAAGCTTTCCACGGTCTGCGCCTTCACCGTCGCCTGCGTGCCGACCGGCATGAATATCGGCGTCTCAACCTTTCCGTGGAGCGTCTGAAACGATCCCGCGCGGGCGCGTGATCCACTGGCTTCCTGTTCGAGCGTGAAGTTGAGGCGAGACATCTCGCTTCATTCGGAACGAGCGATCGCGCGGAGTCCACGAAGGAACGCAACGACGCCTGCAACACTCAGTGGTTGAAGCGGAAGAGTTGGAGGGCTGC
>CBRAFL010000342.1:0-5807 GCA_967755055.1 uncultured bacterium | reverse complement strand
ATCGATCCAGCCTGCGGTGGCCGTGGGAAACGAATCGTAAGCGGGAACGTAGGGTTTGATGTCGAGGACCGGCGTCCCGTCGACCAAATCGCATGGGCCCAAAATCAGCTTGAGCCCCTCGACTGCGAGCAGCCGCACCGGCGTGAGCCCCAGCGGATTCGGTCGATGCGGCGATCGAGTCGCGAAGACGCCGCGGCGTTGAGCGGGGCCTCGCGGCGGAAGCACCAGCGGACGCCAGTTTGGATTGCGATGAAACCACCACACCAACCACACACGTTCGAAACCCGCCAGGTCCTGGAGGGCCGGCTCGTATCCGCAATCCGCCAACAGCTCGAGTACATTGCGCGTTTCACCGCCTTCTGTGGGCTGGTGCGGTGCGTGAAATTTGAGTGGTTGCGCCGTTCGAATGAAACCGATGGGCCGAACTGTGAGCGAAGGAATCACGTGTGCCCAGCTAGCGCTTTCAACGCGCTCAGGTCTACGCTGAACTGTGCGAACTGTGCATCTCCAAGGGGATCACCACGCGTTGAACTTTTGCGGCTTTCCGTTGTTCGACGCGCGCCTGGCTAGCCTCTTTGCGCAAAATCCGCCGGACGCGCCAGCGCTGTGCGGCATTGACGATGAATCCAGCGCAGTTCTTCGCCCCGCACCGACACGGATGAAGCCGCCACTCGTTGTAGCCGTACCCGTAATCGAACGTCAGCTCTTCGTTTTCCGGAATGTCGCGTTGAGCGATGATCCAGATGTGACCGCGAATCGTCTCCGCGCGACAGTTGGGAGCGCACGAGTGGTTGATCAACCGCGCCACGTTCCCACGCGTCCGGCCGTCGAGATCGTGGCGGCGATTCAATTCAAAAATATACACGCAACCGTCCCCGCCGCGCCGTTGTCGCTCCAGTCGTTGCTTCTCGCGCCGCAGCGCCTCCGCTTTCGTGATACGCTCGCCCACGTATTCGATGATGCGAGTGCTCTGCGGAATCGGCACTCGCGCATAGACCCCTTGACCATGAATGGACGAACGATCCGCGCGAATCCAAGGGGACGCGGCGGGCGCAGAGGTGGGATGGCGAGGAGAGGACCCGGAAGAAGACATGAGAGAGAAATCGAATGATACTCAGGTGCGATTCGTCGTCGCGAGGGTTTGCTCGACGTAGTTTAGAATTTCCGTACGACCCTGCTTCGTCTTCGAGGAGCAGGTAAACAGTTCCGGCAGATCTTCCCATTCTTCAGCCATGCTTTGTTTGAATTGCTCGATGTTGGCCTGGACCTGCGCCGCGGAAAGTTTATCCGCTTTCGTGAAAATCAGCGCGAATGCCACTGAGCAGTTGCCCAGCCAGCTGATGAACTCCAAATCGATTTTTTGCGGGGGCAGACGCGAATCGATCAGAACGAAAACGCGAATGATGTTCGTTCGATGCTCCAGATAATCAGCCACCGCTTTGTTGAAGTCATCGCGATCCTTGCGGCCGACGTTCGCGTAACCATAGCCGGGAAGGTCCACCAAACTCCACGTTCCGTTGATTAGGAAAAAATTAATCAGCTTCGTCTTGCCCGGCGTCACGGAAACCTTCGCCAGATCCTTCCGCTCACAAAGCATGTTAATCAAAGAAGATTTTCCCACGTTCGACCGGCCGATGAAGGCGAACTCCGGCAGCGGCGATTTGGGACACGATTTCAGATCTGGAGAGCTGAGATCAAAGAGAGCGGATTTGATTTTCATACGATGGTCAGATGAACGGCGCGCTGCGTAAGAGTGTGATATGCGCCCGCATCGTTCACCCGCGAAATGTTTGAACGATAAGAAATACCTGATCGATGCAGCCGCGTCGAGTCATCGCTTACGGCGAGGAATCGTACAGGTGAAACTCCTCTCCGGGCCTGCGGTGCACATGGGCCTCATTGTCGACAGCGTTAAAGAGGTGGTGACGCTCAACGTCGCCGAAATTGAACCGACGTCTGAGTTTGGTGCGAGGATCGACACCTGCTATCTCCTCGGAATGGCGAAGTTAAAATGCTCCTCGATATCGACCGTGTTATTACCGGTGATACGCTGAACGAACTCGCCGGGCCGTGAGGCAGTTCATCGAACTGCACGAAAAATAATTCGTCGACCGAGGTGAGTTATCTGCAGGGGCGAGAGATGATCTCCGGATCATCCTGCACCACCTTCTGCTTTCGCGCGCGGAAATGAGGAGAGGGAAACGCCCGCAGCCGTGTGCGTTTCCATCCAACTTCAACGAAATTACGTGTCCGAGGCACGCGCCCGATTGCAAGCCACTTGAATATTCCGAGGCACGGGTGAGCGGAAAATCCTCTCGGTCAGGCGAGCCAGCCAGACGGCCAGGCGGATCAGAAATTTTAAGCCGCTTGAGCGGAGGCGGATGGAATTTCCGCCCGGAACTCTGACCTTTCCCGCGCAACAATTTATCGCCGTTCATACGGTCATTCCGGCCGCGACGGCTTCATCGCTAACAACCCAACCATCATGCTTCGCTGGATCATTACTTTTCTGGTTGTCGCACTTATCGCCGGCCTCTTCGGCTTCACCGGCGTCGCAGGAGCGGCGACCGATATTGCGCGTATTCTCTTCTACGTCTTCCTCGTGTTGCTGTTGATCGCGATTGTCGCTGGCCTTTTCCGCGGCTCGCCTCCAGCCCCCTGAGGCGGATTCAGGCGTGATTCGCGCCCCAACCACCTGCGCGGATTCCTCCGGCGCAGTGCATTCCATCACCCCCACTGCTATTGATGCTTTTGATTGCCTATGAAAACCACCGCTACTCCCCTCCTGAAAACCACAGCTGCGGCCGTGCTTGGCGCGGCGTTGCTTCTCTCCGCCTGCTCAAAAACCCGCGACGCCAGCATAACCACCACGACGCCATCCTCGACGAGTCCAAAAATGGTGAACGCCACTGAAACGTGGAACACGATCAAGACCTACTCGTATCAGCAAAAAGCGGACGTGGCCGCCAAGGCGAACGAGATCGCGGCGCGATTGGAACAAGACGCCGCCTCCGCCAAAGGTGCCGCCGCCAAACGGCTCGCCGATGCTCGTGACGAAGTCCGTGCGGCCGCGAACGAAGTGAGCAATGCCACCGCCGATACGTGGGACACGACCAAGGAGCGCATCCACGTTGCCCTCCAAAAAGCGGACTCCGCCTACCAAAACGCCGCCGAGTAGCTGCGTCGCCTGGCTCGAGTTGTCGCGCTTACTCGAACGCTCCCTCAGCGTTGTCCGCTGCGGGAGCAACGGAGCCTTACGTAGCGGCAGGCCTCCGTGCCTGCTGTCCTCCACCGGAGGGACGACCTCCCTGTCATCCGTTTCGAATGCACTGTATCGGGAGGCCTGACGCTACACCGTTTAATAACTAATAATGCGGAGGACGATCGTCCATCGGCGAACTTTCGTCGACGCTCCCCGGTGCACTCGTCGAGAGGCGACTGCCCAGCTGCTTGAGCTCCCGCTTCAATCGCGCGAGCTCCTCAGAAAGCTCCAGCATCGCCTTGTCCTGCTCTGTGACGTGACGCTCGAGATACGCGATCTTCTCTTCCAACCGTGTAACCGCTTCACTCATGGCTGTGCTGGCGGATTCGATACAGCTTTCGGAAGCTGCGCGGCCCGCCGCATCGACTCCAATTCCGGCACGATCACTCGCGTGTAACAGTCGGGACAGACTGAGTGACTGAATTCACTCCCCGTCCGTTCGTTGATGTACCCCTCGATCTGCTGCCAGTAATTTTGATCGTCGCGGATCTTTTTGCAGTAACTGCAAATCGGCATCAGCTCCTCGAGTTGCCGAACTTGTTTTGTGTAGCGCAAAATTCGTTCGGCCACACGCAACCGCGTCCAAAGTTCGGTGAGATCGACGGGCTTGGTGAGAAAATCATCCACTCCCGCATCCGCCGCGCTGCGCTGATTTTCCTCCGTGGCATCGCTGCTCGTCAGAAGAATAAAATAGACATACTCACCGCCCATCCGGCCCCGCACCTTGCGGCAAAGATCAAGCCCGTTCATCCGCGGCATCATCCAGTCGCTCACGACCACCCGCACAGAGTCCTTCTGCAACAACGACCACGCCGTCTCGCCGTCAGCCGTCTCCACGATTTCATGACCCAGCCGCTTTAATGCGCGGCCGAGTACGGTGCGTGCAACAATGTCGTCTTCAACGGTGAGAATTTTCACAAACAGGAGAGGAAATTTCGGAACACTTTAAGCGACCCAATCGGGAAATTCGTTCCACCGCAAGTTCACGACTCGCCTGAGTTTGCCCTTCGTCCCGTCACGCAGATAACGACATCTCCTCGGCAACGTGGCTACGAGCGTGACAGACTGTGTGAAAAGTCGCGATCACACACCCCGTCGCTTCGCGCCACCCCTCTCAAGAGGGGATTTTTCTGCGATACTTGCAGCCGAAGTCCCCTCTTGAGAGGGGTGCCCGAAGGGCGGGGTGTGTTGTTTGCGCGCTTACCGCGCATCAGGAGGGGTTTTCACACAGTCTGGTGAGCGAGTGGATTTCACCGAGAACTGCTCGCTCGCATCCGTCGCCACCTTCTCGGTCCGGTAACCTATTGGGTTACTTTGCGCTTCTCCTCACTTTGCGCGGGCCACTGCGATTTCGGTCAGAAGCCGTTGATTCTGCGCCGCAGTTCCGACGGTCACGCGCAACCAGTCAGGCATCCCATACGATGCCACCGGCCGCACGATCACTCCTCGACGCTGCAACGCATCAAACACTTTCGCGCCGTCACCGACACGAACCAGCATAAAATTCGCCACGCTCGGCACGAACTCTAGACCCAAGGCGCCAAAGCCCTCTTCCAGCTGCGCCAGCCCGCGGCGATTCTCCCGGGCACATTTTTCAGCGAACTCGCTGTCATCCAGCGCCGCGACCGCCGCAGCCTGCGCAATCGCATTCACATTGAAGGGCTGACGCACGCGATTGAGCAGTTTCACAATCTCCGCCGAGGCGTAACCATAACCGACGCGCAGCGAAGCGAGCCCGTAGATCTTTGAAAACGTTCGCAGGCAGATGACGTTGCGGCCTTCCCGCAGCAACGGCCGCAGGTCGGGCGCATGCTCCACATATTCCGCATACGCCTCGTCAAAAACGACGACCACATGCTCCGGCACGGCCCGCGCGAACGCCAGCAGCTCTGCCTCGGAGTTCGCTGTGCCGGTCGGATTATTCGGGCTGCAAACGTAAACCAATTTTGTCCGCGGCGTGATCGCAGCCGTGATACGCGCGAGATCATGCCGATAATCAACGAGCGGGACTTCGACCGCTTTCGCGCCGAACACCAACGTCACTAATTTGTAGACCACAAACGCCGGCGCACCCATCACCACTTCGTCGCCGGGGCCGAGCAGCGTGTGGCCGAGCAACTCGATAATTTCATTCGAGCCGTTGCCGATAATAAATTGATCCGCATTCAGTCCGCGGGCCTTCGCTAATTTTTCCCGCAAAACAAAACAGCCGCCATCCGGATAGAGTTCGCCGTGATCCAAGGCCGCCTTGGCCGCAGTGACTGCACGCGGGGACGGACCGAACGGATTTTCGTTCGAAGCCAGTTTGATGATCGTCGCGGGATCGATGCCGAGTTCGCGCGCCACGTACTCGATCGGCTTGCCCGGTTCATACATCGGCTGCGACAAAACCGCAGGTTTAACGAGCTCCTGAAAATTCATATCACGACGAATGAACACGATTGGGCACGAATGAAAGTGCGTTTAAACCACTCTCCACAGAAGTAGCTACGAGCGTGACAGACTGTGTGAAAACCCCTCCTGATGCGCGGTAAGCGCGCAAACA
>CBRAFL010000341.1:0-5813 GCA_967755055.1 uncultured bacterium | reverse complement strand
TACGAGTTCGCGTCGAAACGATTGATGAAACTCTGACCCTGATGGCGCAGGTAACCCTCGACCTCGAACTGCACGTCGAAGTTATAGCTGTCACCGCCACCGTTGCCCTTGCGTCGACGGCCGAACTTTCGGTCCATGCTCGCGTCAGAAACGTAGGTGATGTGCGCCATCATGCGCGCGATCGCGAGGCCGACGCGCGGTCCGCCGCCTTTTGCGTAGTCGCCCTGATTCCACTCGGGATCCTGCATGATCGCCTGTCGGCCGACCTCATTGAACGCGATCGCCTGGGCGCCTTCGCGCGCGGTCGTCGCCATCGCGAGAACCCGCCGCGTGTACACGGGAAATTCGATGCTGAACAACAACGCCTGCATGCCGCCCATCGAGCCGCCGATGACCGCGTGAAGTTCGTCCACGCCGAGATGATCGAGCAAAAGTTTTTGCGCGCGCACCATGTCGAGAATCGTGACGAAGGGAAACGCAAGGCCGTATGGCCGCTCGGTGGCGGGATTGGTGGATGACGGTCCGGTGGAGCCCTGACAGCCGCCGAGAACGTTCGCGCAAATCACGAAGAAACGGCTCGTGTCGACTGCCTTGCCCGGCCCGATCAAATTATTCCACCAACCCGGCTTGCGGTCCTCAGGCGTGTGCAGCCCGGCGCAATGATGATCACCGCTGAGCGCGTGACAGATGAGGATGGCGTTGTCCCGTGTCGCGTTGAGCGTGCCGTAAGTTTCGTAACGCAGCGTGAAACCGGAAAGCGTTTGCCCACTCTTGAACGTGAACGGCCGCGCATAAACGAAGTCACGCGGCGCAACGATGCCCACTTCGCCGGGCGCGAGGTGGTTGTATACGATCGTATCGGTCGCGTCGTCGGTCATGTGGAGCGTGAAAGGTCGCGCAGAGCGGGCTGGGAGACAAGTATGGGGTATGTCATCAGCTGCAGCTGGGTGACGCAGAATCTGAGCGAACGTTGCGCCGGGCGTGAGTTTAACCACGCGACGATCCGCACGAATTTCCCGGATTTTCCGCGAGCAACACTCACGAACTCAGACTTTCATCGAGTTCTTCGTTGGAGAACACGTCTTGCACATCGTCCAATTCCTCGAGCGCATCGTGGAGTTTGATGATCGATTGGGCGATCTGTGGATCGCTCACCGGCACGAGCGTGGTCGGGATGTGCGCGATCTCCGCGCTATCGGGCTTCAGGCTTTTCTGCTCGAGTGCCTGCGAAACTTTGTCGAACGCGTGAACGTTGCAGCGCACTTCGTAGCCTTGCTCGCTCGTGATGACGTCGTCGGCGCCGGCTTCCAGAGCCACTTCCAGCAACGCTTCCTCAGTGGTTTGATCTTTTGGAATTAGGAATTGGCCTGCGTGAGTAAACTGAAACGCAACTGCGCCGGTGCTTGCCAGATTCCCAGCGTGATGCGCGAACGCGGAGCGCACATCTTTGGCGGCACGCTGCTTGTTGTCGGTCGTGACCTTCACGATGAACGCCACTCCGCCGGGGCCGTAGCCTTCGTAAGTGATTTCTTCGAAAACGACGCCGGGAAGTTCGCCGGTGCCCTTCTTGATCGCGCGATCGACGTTTTCGACGGGCATGTTGGCATCGCGCGCTTTCAGGAGGAGCGTGCGGAGCCGTGCATTGCCGTCCGGATCACCGCCGCCGGATTTCGCGGCGAGCGTAATGTCGCGCGAAAGCCGGGAGAAAACCTTGCCCTTGCGCGAATCGGTGACGGCTTTCAGCCGTTTGACTTTGGACCATTTATTATGGCCGGCCATTTGGAAGCTATAAGCTGTAAGCGGGGAGGGACGGAGAGTTGTTTGAGCCTAAAGCTTATAGCCTATCGCTTACCGCTTAAAGCTTCTTGCTTATAGCTTCTTGCCCGGCGTCACGTTCTTCATCGGCTTTCCACTGGTGGGCGTCGCTGTGACCGCGGCGGCGGCGGGATCTTTCATGCGATTGATCACCATCTGCTGGCCGATCGTGAAGATGCCGTTGATCGTGGAGTAGAGGGCGAGTGCGCAGGAGAAATTATAGCAGAACAGCGCGAAAACATACGGCATGAATTTCATCATCTTCGCCTGCGCGTTGTCGGCGGTCGGCGAGGGCGTGAGATGCATTTGAATCACCATCGTGGCGCCCATAAGGATCGGCATGATGTTGAGCGGGAGCCCGAATACTTGTGCGATCGTGTCAGGACCGGAAAGATCGGCAGCCCACAAAAATGGCTGGAAGCGTAGCTCGGCCGTGCTCTGCAGCATCTGGAAGAAGCCCATGAAAAACGGAATCGTAATGAGAATGGGGAGACAGCCGCCCATCGGATTCACCTTGTGCTTCTTGAACAACTCCATCGTCGCGGCCTGAAGCTTTTGCGGGTTGTCCTTATACTTTTCACGCGCCGCCTGCATCTCCGGCTGAATTTTTTGCATGCGTTTCGCCGAGCGCGAAGCGGCCAGTGTGAACGGCACGAAGATGATTTTCAGGGCGAGCGTCGTCAGAACGATCGCGTAGCCCCACGCCCACGTGGCGTTCGGGAACCAGCCGTGAATCCACGTCATCAACGTGAGGAGGATCTGGCTGAAATATTTGAAGAACCCGAACTGCATGACCTTGTCCTGATTCGCCTTGAAGACGTCGCTGTTGGAGAGTCGGCGATATTCCTTCGGGCCGACGTAGAAGTCCGCGCCCAATTTCGCTTCGCCCTTAACGGCGAGTGGAGAGAGATCGAATTGCGTGGCGCTGGTCAGGCCGTACGCGTTGCGATTTTCGTCGGGCAGGGACGAAAGCAATTTTACGCGGCGCGTGATCAAGCCCGCGGCAGGTTGGTCAGGAGTGAGAATCGCTGCGAAGAACTGGTTGCTCACGGCGGCCCACGTAACCGGTCCGCCACTACTGATGAACGGCTTCGCGTCGCTCGCACCAATCCCGAACATGCCGTTGCTCGCTTCGAGCTTCGAACGCGGGAAAAAGGTTTGATCGTTTCCGTTGGAGTAACCCGCGGTCAGTTTCAATCCCAAGTCCTGGGCGTTGGTCGGAGCGGCGGTGCCAAGACTCAGTGCAACGCGTGGGACGGGCACGATCTGATCGCTGAGATTGCGGAAAGTCGTCTCATGACGCAGCACGTACGGGTCGTGCTGCTTATCTGGATGCGCGACCAAGGTGTAGCGGCGGGTGACTTCGATGCGTCCGTCGAACGTGGTGCGATAGACGACTTCGGTGGCCGTTTGCGAGACGAGTTCGAACGCGGTGGTGCGGTCGAGGCCAGGGAAATCAACGAACGCGAGCATCGGATCTGCGTGAAGCGCGTTGAAGGCGAAAGACTCGGGCCGGCCTTTTTCAGCGGGATATTTTTTCAGTGCCACGTCGCGGACGGCGCCGCCGAAATTCGTGAAGTGAACTGCGACGAATTCATTTTCGAGTGTGATCGTGCTCGCGGTAGCCGGATCTTTCGTGGCGACAGAGAAAGCTGTGTTCGACGAAACGGTGGGAGCGGCGGCGGGGCTGGTTGCGGCCGTTGGCGTCTCGGTGGAATTGGCCGTCGCAGGAGTGTTGACCGTAGGTTGGGGCTGGGCCGAACGCGTGGGCGCGTATCTCTGGCCGAGGTACATGCTGGCGAACGCCGCGAGGAGCAGCAGGACGCCGATAGTGGTATTCTTCTTATCCATGAATGAAGGAGGAGCGGTCAGCCGTAAGCTTTAAGCGATACGTGGATCAGCTTTGGCCGAGGGCGAATGCGCGATGAGGGTGCAGGAAAATTTTCCGCGAGGCGGAACGGGATCAAACCCGCCCGGATGCAGCGGTGTGCATTTTATCAAACGACGCAGTGCCAGCAGACCGCCGATGAACGCGCCGTGTTCGCGCACGGCATCGACGGCGTAGTGAGAGCAAGTCGGTGCGAAACGACAGCCGCATGACGGTCCGAAAATTACGGGCAACGCAGGCGAAAGGGTGCGTTGATAAAGCCAAAGGAGCGCGAGCAGCGCTCGAGCAGGAAGCCGTGCCAATTCCGCCAGCCACGTAGCCGGACGTCGCGACGTGTGGTTCTGGATTGGCGATGTAGCCGCATGCGTTAGCGTGCGGTATTTCACTTCGTGTAGAGATGACGAAACGTTAACCATTTTTCTTCGACGTGATTTGCCGACACGCCTCGACGAATTTGGTTTCGAGTTCCGTGATCGGCCAGATCGTCGCCGCGGTGCGCGCAGTGAGCAACAGATCGCAGCCCGCCGGTACCAAGTCCTGATGCTTGCGAAAAATTTCACGGAGCCGGCGTTTGGCGCGGTTGCGCAACACGGCGTGCCCGACCGATGCGGTGGAGGCGACAACGCCGAGGCGTTTCACTCCCGCTTTCGTTGGAACGACTTCGATCGATTCATTCGGTGCGGGCTCACGCCTCAGGCACGAAATGGTAAAGGCGCCGCAATTGATGCGGCGGCCGTGCTCCCGGACGGCGCGGAAATCACTCTGGCGCCGCAAGTGCTGCTCAGCGCGGAAACGCATGACAAAAAAAGCTGAAGGTCTGAAAAAGCTGAAGGACTGAAACGGACGCTTGTCAGCATTCAGCCTTTCAGATCTTCGGTCCTTCAGTCTTTCGGTCAAACGACCGTGAGGCGCTTGCGACCCTTAAGGCGACGGGCTTTGATGACTTTACGGCCGCCAGGGGTGGCCATGCGCGCGCGATAGCCGATCTTGCGGGCGCGCTTTTTGCGGTGCGGACGGAATGTAGGTTGCATGACTTTTTAAGAAAAAGAGGGTCAGTGGTGCCGGACGCGATAAGGGGTGTCAAGGGCGGGTTTGGCAGGGTGGCCACATAGGTGGTTTCAAGAGCTGAGAGGCCATCCTTTCAAGAACTGCTGATCGTAATCGTGCTCATGATCGTAATCGTGCTCGTGATCAGTGTTCGCGGTCGTGGCGTCAGTTCCGGTCATCGATCACGAGCATGATTACGATCATGAGCACGAATCCCTGGCGGAGAGCTGGACGAACCAATCAATAGCCCATGGCGCAGCCGTCCTTGCGGCTCTCGCTGGCGCCATGATAAACGCGATTCTTCGCATCCCACCGAATCGCCTGATACCCGCCGTAGCCGCCGTTATCGGTGCGAATATCGTGCCGGCGCTCCTTTAATCCCCGCACTGTTTCCCAGGGAAAACCGCTTTCCAAATACACCCAGCCGCCCGTCTGCATTTTTGGCGTGTCGTAGTCGGTGGAACCGTCGTGCTGCCAGCGAGCAGCGTCGCCGGCTTCCTGCAGGCCGAGTCCGAAATCGATCAGGTTGACGATGATTTGCACGTGGCCTTGCGGCTGCATCGCTCCTCCCATCACGCCAAAACTGAGCCAGGGCTCGCCGTCTTTCATCACGAACGCCGGAATAATCGTGTGGAACGGGCGTTTGCCAGGCGCGTAACAATTCGCGTGGCCGGGCTCGAAAACAAACATCTCGCCACGATCTTGAAACCCGAAGCCGAGCCCGGGCACGACGATGCCACTGCCCATGCCGCGATAGTTGCTCTGAATCAGTGAAACCATGTTTCCGTCGGCATCGGCCGTGGTGAGATAAATCGTGTCACCTTGGTTCAACGCCGGATTACCGGCGTCATAAGTTTTCGCGGCATGGATCGGGTCAATGAGCTTACGACGTTCCGCCGCGTACGTTTTTGAGAGCAGGCTCGCGACAGGAATTTTGGCGAACTCAGGATCGGCGTAGAATTTCGCGCGGTCTTCAAAGGCGAGTTTCTTGGCTTCGATCATGAGGTGCAGCGCGTTCGCACTTTGAAAGCCCAACGCTTTCAGATCGAAGCCCTCCAGGATG
>CBRAFL010000340.1:0-5823 GCA_967755055.1 uncultured bacterium | reverse complement strand
TGGCTCGCACGTCAGCAGCGGAGCGTTGAAGCCGGCAAAGACTTCCAGGCTCCATCGGTGCAGATGATCGCTCGCGTCCAACCAACCGACCAAGGGACCGGTATCGAGAATCAACGTCGTCACAAACGGCCGAAGCCCTCCATGTGTTTCTTATTCGTCGAGAGATCGCCCACTCCGCTCTTCACCGAGCCAGCAAGATGCCCGGCCAATTCCATAAATGTCTTTTTCTTCTCTGGCTCGGCGGCCTTGAACGAGAATTCCTCACCCGTTTTCTGATCCCGAATCCGGATTTCTTTTCCAGCAGCTGCGACTTTCCGCATCCGGCTGAATTTCCGCTGAAACTCGCGAACCGTCGTCGTCATGTCTGACACCTTGTCTGACTCGAGACCGTCGTCAAGCACGGCGGCATCGCGGTGTCGCCAAACCAGTCGCCGGGGCGTGGCACAATTAGGATGAGCGCTCCCGCAAGCGGGACTATTGCCGAGTGGCAGTCCCGACGCCTCTGGACGAAGATCCTGAACCAGATGCTTCGACCTGTGCCACGCCCCAACGCCAAAAAACGTCTTCAACTCGTGGGCTTTTAGTAACCGCCGATTTTCTCGAGACCGCAGTCGGAGACAACATGACACGAGAAAGGAATGGCGGGGGGATTGCTTGCAGCCACGATTTCGGACGCCGATCGGTTTTGCCATATAATTGCCCCCTGAGACTTCGCGTGACAGCTGGCGTTCGAACAATCACGTTGGCTCAAAAAGGGAGCCGCATACGGCGACACCCGCAAGAAGGAGAAGACCGCCATATGACCAACAAAGTAATCACGATGGGGCTGAACAAAAAAATCGCGCTTGTTGCTCACGACAACAAGAAGCGCGACCTCGTCGAGTGGTCCAAGTTCAACCGCGATCTGCTCGCTCACCATAAGATTTTCGCGACCGGCACGACCGGTGCATTGCTGGAGCGCGAACTCAACATTCCCATTTCCAAGTTACAGAGCGGCCCGCTCGGCGGTGATCAACAAATCGGCGCCAAGATCGTCGAGGGCGAAATCGACTTCCTGATTTTCTTTTGGGATCCGCTCGAACAGCAAGCGCATGATCCGGACGTGAAGGCTCTCCTGCGCATGGCGGTGGTTTGGAATATTCCGACCGCGTGCGATCGGGCCACCGCCGACTTCATGATTTCATCTCCGCTGATGGACAAGGAGTACGACCGCCTCGTCCCCGACTACGACATGTACCGCAATCGCAAGGTCCCTGGCGTCGAAACTCCGCCACTGCCGATTCCCGGCGTGGACGAAGTGAAAGCCCGGCGCGCGAAGCCCGTTCCGCCCGTATCCGCCGATCGGACACTGCCCACGCCGCTTTGATCAGCTGAATGGCGGTGGAGCGCGGTCTCCGACCTGTTCGGGTGGGTCGGAGACCACGCCCTACCTCAATCCGCGCTGCTATAAAGTGCCCGACTCTAATTTTTCGGGCGCTTCACAATCGGCCTGACGCTTCAAAACTGAAGGCATGTTCAAGTTTCATGTAAAAAATCGCAAGCTAGCGGCGATCGCGCATAAACACTGCTATGCCGCGAGCTTCCATGCTCTCAGCGTTTCCTTCCCGCCTGCGCAAACCAGCACTTTCCTCCGCAGTCGTTCACACAACAACTCCGTCGGATGCCAGCCATGCCACGGGCGTTCCCGCGCAACTTAGCCGAATCGCCCAAGCCTCCGTGACTCTGGCCGCACTCGGCCCGCGGCTCGCCTCATTCGCGGCGCAGATGGAGACCCAGGCGAAAACTCAGGCTACTCGCGCGGGCACCATCGCCGCAGCAATGGACGCCGTCGCCCAAGACCTTGAAAAAGCGGTGACCGAACTGCGCTCCTCCTCCGGCCAGCTGCAGGACACCCTCAAAGCCGTTGAGCGAATCGCCGATCACACGCGGCTTCTTTCCATCAATGCCAGCATCGAGGCCGCACGCGCCGGCGAGCAGGGTCGCGCTTTCGCGGTTGTCGTCGATGAGGTCAAACGCCTCGCCGACAGCTCGGGTCAAAGCACACGACAGATCGAAGAGCGCATGCAGGAAATCAGCGAGAGCGTCACGCGCGTCGCTGCCGTCACGCGCGCCGACTCTCCTGCCACCACCAACGACGGCGCACGCACGGTCGTCGCAGTGAACGGCGAAGTGCGCGGCATGGCGGACTCCGCCCGCTTGCAGCTCGAAAGTGCCGCATCGGTGCACTCCATGGGCGACCAGATCAACACGCTCACCGAATCTCTCCTCCTCGCCGTCGGAAAATTTCGCTTCGAAGCGCATGGGCGAGCGCAAGCCGCCGTCGAAGCACTCATGCCCGCAGTCATCGCCACGATTGATCAGCGAGTTCAGCTTGAGCGCGCAATCGAACCGTGGCTGCGCGCGCACTCGTATTTCGAACTCGCCTACGTAACCGACGCCCGTGGTCGTCAGATCATCAATAATCTCGGTTGTCGCGACGGCCACATCCATCACGACGAGACCGGCTTGGGCAAGGATTGGTCAGGGCGTCCGTGGTTCCGCGAAGCCTTGCAACATGATTCGGTTTGCTCGACCGATGTCTACCGATCGACCGCGACCGGTGATTTCTGTTTCACCATCGCAGTCGCACTACGCGACGACCGAGGCAATCTCGTCGGCGTCCTCGGTTCCGATGTGAATTTCCTGCGCCTCGTGAGCGCGTAGAGCAGTCGCACGCCACGCGCCTATTTCACAGGAACCAACCTCACGATTCGTCCCGGCTTTCCGATCAACTCAAGCGCGAGATAAATGTAGCCGTCGGGCCCCGTCTTGATATCGCGGATACGACCGAGATGTCGAAAAATCTCCTCACGGTGAACAACCGTATCGCCGTCGACAACCAGCCGGATTAATTTCTGCTGCGCCAACGATCCGACAAACAGATTATTTTTCCATTTGGGAAAACGATCGCCGGTGTAGAATTCGATTTCGCTCACAGCGATCGATGGCGTCCAATCAATCACGGGCTGCTCCATGCCCGGTGCCTCGGTTTTTTCCGATACCGGCGTGCCGTCGTAGTTCATGCCATACGTAATCACCGGCCAGCCGTAATTTTTTCCCCGTTCGATGTGATTCAACTCGTCGCCACCGCGAGGACCGTGTTCCGTCTCCCATAGCGCGCCATTTCTTGGATCAAATGCGAGGCCTTGCGGATTCCGCACGCCATAGGCCCAGATCGTTGGGCAAGCTCCAGGCGTCCCGAAAAACGGATTGTCCGGTGGCGGCGTTCCGTCGTGGAGCACCCGGTGAATTTTGCCCACGCACGCCGTGAGTTCCTGCGCCTGCCCGGTCGAACCGGCTTCCATTCCCCGCTCACCCACGCTGAAAAATAAATAGTCACCTTGAAAAGCCAGTCGTCCGCCAAAGAGCACGTAACTTTTCTGATAGTGCTCCTGCGGAATGGAAAAAATTGTCTCTTGATCCACGAGTTGGCCATCTCGCAAACGGCCACGAATGATTTTTACCATGGAGCCGACGCCGCCAGTACCGGGATCGGAGAACGAAAGATAAATCCAGCCGTTGTGCTTATAATCTGGATGCGTCACCACTGACATGAGTCCCGCCTCTTCGCGAACCACGACGGACGGTAGACCACGAATGGGCTCGGGAAGCAATTTGCCGTTTTCAATCACACGCAAGCGACCGACCCGCTCGGTAACGAGCATGCGGCCGTCCGGCAAAAAAGTGAATGACCACGGGACATCGAGCCCTTCGACCAGCGGCTCGATATGATAGTCATACTCCTCGCTATGCCGGGCACCGTCGGGCAACGGCTCTTCGACGCTCGGCTGCGGATCGCGCGCTCGCGTTGCGGTCTCGTGAATATAAACGATGAGCGCACGCGCCTCCGCTTCGTCGAGCATCGCCCCAAACGCCGGCATGCCTTCCGCTGGATGCCCTTCGAGAATGGAATGTCGCACACTTGCATCATCGCCGCCGTGAACCCACTGCCGGTCGATCAAGCTGCCCGCTTTTCCACCTTCCATTTTATCGCCGTGGCAATAGCTGCAGTACTCCGCGTACGTTCGCACCGCGTCCCGGTGGGGCGGCTGCGCGGTTGTCGTCAAAGGCATCGCCCCGAGCAGGGAGCCGGCCAAAACAGGGCGAAGATTAAAATGCATGCAGTCCTTCTGGGAAAAAATGAGCGAACGAACCGGACCATCGGCACCGCCAATCGTTCCCTGGCAGCCTGTCGGACTTTTCGATTGAGCTCCCCGTGATATAAATGTGATTCCACCGGGCGACGGTTACTTCCCAAACAGGCTGCTAAAGCAGCGCCGCTGCAAGGAAGGCTAAAAACCAGGCCTTTGCCGGGTACGAAATGCCGCTTAGGAGTTTGTTGAGATGAAACCTTCGCATGGAAAGTCAGCTCCTTGCTACTCGCAGGCCTATCAATCCAGCAGCCGACAAACTCCTGGGGCGAGCGTTGACGTGCCTCACGCGCCCTGACAATCGGGCGGGGATGCCATCGAAGCCCATTCCCGGTTCAACAGGTGAGGTTCTTACCTGTCTTCCCTCGCCTTATCTCGCGCATCCGGCGACGGGTCTGCTGTATTTCCCACGATTCCTGGCGAAATGCCGCTACGTGAAAGAGCACGGCTCACTTCCCGCCAGCTACGCGAAAAACTACAAACGCGGTCTCGACCGCTTTTTGTGCCTCCACCTCGGGATCGATCCAGCGTCGGTCGAAAAAATAGTTTTCGAATCTGCCGCGACCGAGGAGATTGAGGCTAAACTGAAAGCGTTGCTGCCGGCGGATGTAAGAGCGGCGAAATGGAATCGCGAACTCGTCCAAAAAGGACTCACTCCGGCCGGACAGGATTTCTTGAAAGAAGCACTGGTCGCAATGGGCTGCGATGATCGCGTGGGCGAAATTCAGACGGTGCCGGACCTCATTGATTTCGATGAAGGCCGGATTGATTGACCTTTCAAAACTACAATCAATTAGCGACTTGGAGAAAATCGAACCACTCGGGATTTGCATCCTGATTTCCTGCGTTCCACATTTCCCCTCTTCCATGGTCAAAGGTCAGAAAGTCGTCTGCATTAACGATACATTTCCTCCCATCATCCAGGCGCTCTACAAGCAGCTGCCGGTAAAGGGCGACGTCTACACGATCCGCGAGGTTTTCCTCGGGCGCGAAAAAATCGTGCGCGGTGGAGATAGCGCGACCGTGGGTCTGTTGCTGGAGGAACTCAAGAACCCACCCGATCCTTTTCATCAGGGAAAACAGGAGCTCGGATTTTCTTCAGAACGCTTTGCGCCGATCGAAGAATTGCCAGCCGAAGAGGCCGAGGAAGAAGAAGCGATCAGCATCGGCGACGCGCAGCCCGCATACGGCTGAGCGAAACTAGCCGGACAAAATCATTCTGCCGTTGGTGGCGCGTCACTCCGCACCCGGCAACAACTCCGGTCGCGGCGGCCGCCCGATCTGCCGACGAATCGATTCCAGGTTTTCACGAACGAGCGCTCCCATCGATTCACAACGCATATATTCGTTGCGCTCGTAATGCTCCGCCAGTCCCGCGCGGAGTTCGTGCACTTTCTCAATCGGCGCGATCGGATCAGCCGACATTTGATCGAGTAAATACCCGAGCCGCTGCGCCGCCAGTTCCGCGCGCTGGAAAACCAGCGTCTGCTCCTCACGCCGGTATTGCAGCGCCGTCTTCACGTGAAGGTGTTTCGTGCAATACCGGACGACCGCGGCGTTCTCCTTAAAAAACTGCGGCAGATAAAAGTTTTTCGTCCCATTGTAGGATTGCTGGTCGAAATCCATGGCACGG
>CBRAFL010000339.1:0-5843 GCA_967755055.1 uncultured bacterium | reverse complement strand
CACCGCCTTGACCGCGCCCGGAGCGGCCTGTGCGCGGCTGCGCGGGCGCCCCTTCTTGCCTTGGCTGGGCGACGGCCGTTGGGGACCGGGATCGCTGGCCCAGACTTTCATATTGCTGGCCACATCCATCAGGAAAACCTCGCCCAAGTCCTCGAGCGCGGCGGTGAACGCGTGATTGTTGCCATACACTTCGTCCCCGCCCACCCACTGGTGGGTCGAGCCGCGCGTGCGGGCCGCGACCACCATCGCCAACGCCAATTCCGTCTTGGTCCGATGCACGCGCTCGGCCTCCGGCACTTTCGCCTTCGCGCAGCGCTCCGGATCACTCGCCCAAGCTTCCGGCAGAAACAATCGGAAATCCACCAGCGCCGCCCGGTGGCCGCAGCCCAGCGAGGCAAACACTCCCACCTGACAGTTCTCCAGCTTTCCCAGCCGCCCACAATACTGCCGCTGCACTCCGACCGACGCATCCCCTTTCTTCACGAACGAGGTTTCGTCAACATACAGCGCGGTATCGACGCTTCGACCCAGGGTGGCCTCGGCTTCCTCGCCCACCTGGCGCATCACCGCGGTGTGATCCCACGGCGAGTCGCTCACGAATTGCTGCATCCCCTGGTAGTCGCTCTCGTCCACGTCCGCCTCGATGCGCTCGATGTTCTTGCGCCGCTGCGTCCCGAGCAGCCCGCTCAGGTAATGTCGTGCGTGGCGCGTCACATCGTGCCCGCGAATGATAAAGTGGTGTTCGAACATCTGGCAGCACTCGATGAATCGCCGCGCCATCGAGCGCACGTCGATCGTGTCATTTTTTTTAAGGCCACCCCTGTGGCGGCGCTAGATTGTTCTGTCGCGAAATAATGGATACAACCGCCTCGCCTAAAGCAAGTTAAATATTAACAAAGTAGAGCTAACAGGCTGCTGAAAAACCGGCCATTTTGATACAGCGAGCAATCGTTTTGTGATTCTCGCGATAAAACCAGGCTCCGCACTGCGATTTTCGCGCCGCACTCGGCGCGACCCGCATCGTTTTCGGGCCATTTCGCGGTGTGCGGGCACACCGCGGGCCCGGCGGGCGTCAGGCCCGCGCGGTTTTCGGTGGTGGTCCGAGCATCAACTTGGCCATGCGGACCAGATTCCAACTGGCGATCACGTATTGGCCCTGGGCGTGTGTGCGCTCGACGCCGCGGTAGCGACTCTTGCGAAAGCAGCCCGTCGTCTTCGCCCAACCGAAGATCTCCTCGATGCGCTTGCGGACTTTTTGGCTGGCAGCATGGGCGAGAGTCAGGAGCACATGCAGTGTCTTCTGCCCATCCTTGCGCACCGGATGCGGCACGATGCCGAGTTCGCGCGCTCCGGTCACAAACTCCTTCGTATGGTAACCTTTGTCGCCGCCGACGCTCTTCGGATCGAAGCCGCGGTTTTGCAGTTCGATCATTTGCTCCACGGCGACAGCCGATTCGGGTGCGCCCACCGCTGGCTGCACATCGAACAGCACGCAGAGTCCGTTGCGGTTCTCCATGGTCGCGTGCCCGCCGAAGCACAGCCGTGCTTCCTTGCCCGGCCCCTTTCGTAGCAGCTTCGCCTCGGGATCCGTGGTCGATTCGTGCGTGTCGTTGCGGCGTTTCTCGCCCTTGAAGTCCATCCAGGCATTACCGCCACCGGGGCCCTGGTCGTCGCCTTTCGGACGGAAGCTCTTCATCGAGGCCCACGCTTCGATCAACGTTCCGTCCACGCTGAAGTGATCATCGGACACCCAGCCGTGTTTGCGCGCCAGCTCCACCACCTCGGAGAAGAACAGATCGGCCACCTCATGGGTCAGCAACCGCGCCTGGTTCTTACTGTACGTCGACGCATCGAACACCGCTTCATCGAGCGGCAGGTCCACGAACCAGCGGAACATCATGTCAGTTTGCATCCGCGCGCACAGTTGCCGATCCGAGCGCACCGTGTACAGCGCCTGCAACACTTTACCCTTCAGCAGCGTCTCCGGCGGAATCGACGGCGCGCCGTCGGTCGCATAGATCTCATCGAAGTGACTGCTCATCGCTGCCAGCACCTCGTCGCACATGCGTTTGATCCTCCGGATCGGGTGATCCGCTGTGATCAGCGTCTCCACGTTGATCAGGCTTACAAATCCGGTTTGGGAGGGGCGTTGTCCGCGCATGGTATCCTTATATCGGATACTGATACTAAATCAAGGGTTTTTCAGCAGCCTGCTAAACCTGACTCGCCGCTCGCTTACGCTTCGTATCTAGAAATGCGATATGCACGGAGCCCACCACTGCGGCGCGATCATCCGCGTGCGAGGTTTGAAACGGTCCGCAAAAGCAACGCTTGCGGTGCCCACCTGCGACGCCGACTTGAAGCGGCGGCCGCGTTCTGTTCCCTCTCTCTCGTGATCGTCCGCACGCATACCCCCAAGCCGCCGCTGACGAACGTCGTCAATATGATGTGGCACTGCCGGAGTGAGCCGATGCCACACGCCAGGGAACGGCTCATGCCCGATGGTACGATGGCGCTGATCATCAATCTCCGTGAAGACGCGATTTCCACCTACGACGCCGATCAGCCGCGGCGCACGGAGCGGCTCAGCGGAGCAGTGCTGGCGGGCGCCCGGGCGGAATTCTGCGTGATCGATACCGAATGCCAGATCGAAATCATGGGAGTTCAATTCACGCCGGGCGGAGCGTTTCCCTTTCTCCCGTTTCCCGCTGGTGAGCTCAGTGGCATCGACGTAAATCTCGAAACGATCTGGGGCGCGCGAGCCCAGGAATTGCGCGGGCAGCTCGTGGAAGCACGCAGCGTCGCGGAAAAATTTCGCATCCTCGAGAATGCGCTCCTCGCTATATTTTCTCCGGCCCGCACTCGCCACCCGGCGGTCGCGTTTGCGCTGCGCGCGTTTCAATCGCAGGAGCCGGTGGCCGTCGCGGGCGTGGTCGGACAAACGGGGTTCAGCGCACGCCGGTTCATCGAGCTGTTCACCACCGAAGTCGGTCTGACCCCGAAGCTCTATCTGCGCGTGCGGCGTTTTCAGCGCGTCGTACAGCAGCTCCACGCGACCGCGCCCACTCATCTCGCCGACGCGGCGTTGACCTGTGGCTACTACGACCAGTCGCATTTCATCCACGATTTCCGGGCGTTCTCTGGTTTGAGTCCGACCGACTACCTTGCGGGTCGCGGCATGCACGCGAACCACGTGGCGCTGGAAGGCTGAGGTCAAAATTTTCCAATACCCGCCGCGTGACATCGCGTAGAGTTACCACCTCGGCGCCACTCACGGTGCCGCTGTCTCAAGTCGCGCATCTCAATCCCTATGTCCAAAAATTCCGCTTCCATCCGCCCTGGTTTTCCCACCGCGTCCCCGTATTTGGTTTTCCGCGACGTCGCGAACGCGCTCGCGTTTTACGAAAAGGCCCTCGGCGCCATCGAACTCTCGCGCCACGCCGATCCTCAAGGAGTCATTCTTCACGCTGAGGCCAGGATCGGCGATTCGACATTCATGTTCACCGCGGAGAATCCCCAGTATCCTTTTATGCGCAGCGTCGAGTCGGTTGGCGATTCGCCGGTGCAATTCTTCCTCTATGTCGACGATGTCGACGCGCGTTTTCAACGCGCTCTGGACGCAGGCGGCAAAGTGGTGATGCCCGTGGCAAACCAGTTCTACGGACGCAGCGGCGGTTTCAACGATCCGTTCGGCCTCGTCTGGTGGCTCTCTACTTACCAGGAACAAACACAACTGCGTGACAAGACGACGGACCGGGCAGGCAGCGGCTTCAACTAACTCGCACCTGAAGCAGGAAAGCGTCGGGCCGATAATGTTTTGTTGGACCGAACCGACGGGCTCGTTCGGCACCCGCAGAACGGATATCGTAAGATCGGGGGCGAGTGGTTGATCGCGCTCGAACATGTCTCGGTGCCGGTCGATCTGGCCACCGGCAAGCCGGACTGTCATCAAAATTGTGATACGCGTCCGAAACAAAACCTCCGGTCTTGATGGACTCTTCCCATGAACAAGGACCGCACCTGGTGCGGCCCCGAAGGGGGGCGAAGGGGTGACCGTTGCGGGTGCCCTTTGGGCATAGCGGTCACATTAGCCCCAGCCAACCGGACCAAGATTTCCCCATTGTGAAATCCTATTAGCCGGTCCCCGTGCCCTCCCGGCTCGGATCTTTATTCGAAGGCACGCGTCGGGCGGATGGACATGCGGGAACGTGCGAAAGTCCGGTGAGGCACGTGGGGGTATATAACAACTCATCGCAGTCTAATAAAGAGGCCACTGCGTCGTTGATGTTAGCAACACCACGCCTCATCACATCGTTTTCCAACTTTGCTCACGACGCTCACTTTTGGGGTTCTCATCACTGCACTGAGTGGCAGCGCCATCACCGGCATCACCCGACACCGGTCCGACCAGGAGGCCGACGCGCTCGCGCGGCCCGCTCCCGAGGAGCGCGCGGGATCCGTCGCTCGTGCAATGCGGGAGCTCGGTGAAACCCGACGCCAGATCGATCACACGTCATTCTGGTTGGTCGGCTCATCTCATCCGATCGTCGCCCAATTCCAGAGCCAGGGGGAGACCTTCAACGTTTCGTTTCAAAATCCCAAACTGTACACGGGACTCGCAACCGCGATCACGACGGACGGATACCTGATCACCGCCGCGCACATGGTCCGCCCCTACATGTGCGTGATTGGCTGGAGCGGCGGGCACCAGTCCATGGCTTCGGTTCGCCTCGTACACACCGAGTCAGACCGGCACGCCGGAGCGGAGTACGCCATCCTCCACGCGGAAGGACTGTCGCTCGACCCCTTGCCATGGGGTGCCTCCGGAAGAGTTGGGCAGCGGCTGTATGCCTCGGCGTGGGAACCTCAGCCGAGCTTTCGAAGGATTGAGTTGGATGGCGAAGTGACTGCGCGCGACGGAGCCGCCATGACGCCGCTGGGACGCGTCGTGCCCACCGATATTCCGTTCTACCATGGCGACAGCGGTGGTGGAGTTTTCAATACCGACCGCCAGTTCGTCGGGATCATCGTCTGCTTCTGGGTCCCTTGGAGTTCGGAGGTGGTGTCGCGTCTGATCTTCGCTCCCGACCAGCGGCGGATCACGTCCTACATCGAAGCCGACCGCGCACGGACTCAGACTGCGGCGGCTCCCTCCGCTGGAGACAATTCTCCGCCGGCGAAGTAGCTGGGAAGGAATGCCTGGATTAGTCGGAAGCGGTCGCGTATCGGAATCTCGAGTACGACGTGCGTGAGGGCGTTGCTTGATTCCGCCGCGAGCGCCTGCTTGGCGGGCGGTGCGGAGAATGACGGAGAGAACCACGAAGACACAAAGGCACGAAGGAAACATTACGTTTCCGATCTCCACACGTTTCCCTTTCTCGATCTCCAATCCGATTTAACCACCAATGAACAGTCACGGGCACTGATCGAAATCAGTCAGAAAGGTCAGGTGATGTGATTCCGCTTCGCGGACGCCGGACGACACGGATGCGCCTGAGGCGCACAGGGGCTTGCTCGCCTCCGGCGAGTCGTCCCTCCATCGAAGCAGCTGAGTCCGCCCGAGACGGATAAATGTTGAGGGCAAAACAGAAAGGTGAACCTGTTTTTCGACCGCTCTGAAGCCGAAAATGCAGTCAGAATTTGACCACGGAAATCACGGACGGGCGCGGATCAATGCATTAATGAACGGAAAATCCAATGCCATGAAGACATCGAATGGTGGCCGGTTCTTCTTTGAGTCGTCGCTTAGCTCATTCCTCTGAAGAGCCGTGTTAATCTGAATTATCCGTGGTTTCCGAATGCATTCTTCCGGCTGAAGATCGGTTGCGACCGCTACGTCACCG
>CBRAFL010000338.1:0-5854 GCA_967755055.1 uncultured bacterium | reverse complement strand
TATAACAATCTTACTGCGGGACTGGGGGCCGCGCCCATGGATTGGGAATCGTTTACCTGGCTCAATGATGACGATCTGCTGGTCGCGCCAGGTTTCGGACATGCGCTCGCCTTGCTCACCCGAGACACGGATGCCGATATCGCCTACGGTCGGGTCAGTTTGGTCGATCGCACAGGCCGACGAATCGGCGAATTGCCTGTGGCACGTCGTGGTGCTGACGTTGCCGCATTGTTGACGCGTGGTATCATCCCGTTCGCGCAACCCGGGACTATTATCCGACGCCGAATCTGGGACCGACTTGGCGGCTTTGATGTGTCGTATCGGAATTCTGGCGACCTCGATTTTTTTGTTCGAGCGCTCGGAGTTGGTGCTCGATTTGTATTTGTTGATGCCGAAGTCGCGGCCTTTCGGCTAAGTGCGGGGCAGTTGTCGAAACGCCGGGCTGAAGTGGAGGCCGAAACCGCTCGGGCGCTGCGGCCTCTCGCGGCGACTCCGGCATCGATTGCTGCGCTGTGGAGGTTCCGGGCTTGTAATCTCGGGGTCTATTTCGAGCGAATTCGCCGGCATGGCTGGGTTTCCATGCGCGAGCTGTATGATCGCACGGAATAAGCGATGAGCGCGCGACCAATCACGTTGGTGATTTCCAACATCTCATGGAACTTTGTTTGGCAGCGGCACCAGACGCTGGCGTCGCTGCTCGCGCGCGATGCCGACGTCGTATTTTGCGAGGTGTTGGGCATCCGACGGGTGGGTTGGCGAGATCTTGGGAGGATCGCGGCTCGACTATGGTCCTTAAAGTCACGCTCCGCATCGACCGAACCGATTCCAACTGGCGTGAGGGTGAGTCGGCCGTTCCTCCTGCCTGCGACCAATCGAATCTTTCACGCGATCAACGGATGGTTGCTAAAGCGGTGGTTGTCGCGGCAATCCGAACTGGCTGCCGGAGTTGAGTTGATCTGGAACTATTCAGCCTCGCGCTCGGCGCGGTGGTTGATCGAGAACGTGCCGCATCGGAAACTCGTTTACGACTGCACCGACGACTGGCTGGCGGTGCGGGGGATACCACGTTGCCTGCCGGAAGATGAGCGAACTCTGCTGGAGCGGGCGGACCTGACGCTCGTACCGAGTCGCGCATTAATGGAACGGAAGGCGCCATTCGCGCGGCGGATTGAGCGTGTGCCACACGGTGCGCTGGTGGAGCGATTTTTGGTTGAGCCCAAAGCGCCACCGACGGATGGCGCATTCACGCTGCTATATTACGGGCACCTGCATGCGCAGCATTTGGATTTTTCGGCAATTGACGCGATCGCGCGAGCGCGATCGACGTGGAGAATTGTTTTGGTGGGGCCGGTGAAGACGCCGCATGTCTTCGCTCCCAACGTCCGCCTGGTGGGGCAGCAGCCGCACGCGGCCTTGCGGGATTTCGTGCGAGAGGCAGATGTCCTGTTGCTGCCGTATGTGCTGAACACCTACACACAGGCCGTGCTGCCGGCGAAAATTTATGAATGTCTGGCGACGGGCCGGCCGGTAGTAGCGGCGCCGTTGCCGGAGTTGGTCGCTGACTTCGCCTCGCACCTGCACTTCGCACAGTCGCCAGGAGAATGGGTGCAACAAATTGAGCGAGCATTGCGCGAAGACTCAAAGGGGGCCTCGGCCGCACGTGTGGTGCTGGCGCGTGAAAACAGTTGGGCACAGCGGTATGAAAGAGTCCGCGGACTTCTCGCTTCGCTCGGAGCGCCGGTCGAGTAGCATTCGCTATCTGTGAATACTTGGGTTCGTGGGGCAGCGACGTGACTCACTCGATTATATTTTATTACAGCCGAACTACGAGCGTTGCGTGTTCACGCAACGGATGTCTGATCGGTTGAAAATTCTTCGAATGCAGAATCGGACCTTAGGGAGGCTCTCTATCACTTCTGGTTCATTGTTTGCCTACGCGACGTCGATTGCCTTGGGCGTAGCCAGTCTCCTCATTGCCACGTGGCTATGGTGTTGCTGGTGCAGCTTTCCCGCCAATCCCTGGAACGATCTGCGCGTTGCGCCCGCGGTCGCGTGGCATCATGGTATCTCCATCTACTCTTCGGCTGCGGACGGACCGGTGAGCACGTGGATCTATGGACCGTTGCCTCTGCTTCTCATGTGGCCGGCCGGCCTCGCGACCAGTGCGGCGGGGGCCTTGCAGATTGCTGGGGCGATCCACATCACGCTTACGGTCGCCGCTCTCACCTTCACGTGTATGCTTTGGCCGGCATCTCCTCAGGCGAAATCAAAACCGCAGTACTGGCAGCGTCGGATAGCCGCCGCTCTTTTTTGTGTGTTGCTGGTTCGAAGTCAGAGCTCGGGCTATCAAGTATATTGCGTCGACGCACCGGGACTCGTTTTCGGTTTGTTTGCACTCTTATCTCTTTCTCATCGTCGATATTGGATTGCCGCAACCTGCGCAGCGGCTGCCGCGGCCTGTAAACAGACGCTTATTAGCGTCGCCCTCGCCGAATTGATCTGGCTGTTCGTGGCAGTATCGCCGCGGGCGGCATGGTGCCAGTTGGGACGTTGTCTGGCGGTGGGCTTTGCCATGGCGGTGATTGCCGTGTCCTGCGTCGGCGGTCCTGGCCTGTGGCACACGATGGTAGAGCTCCCCGGGAGACTTCCTTGGACTGAACCAGCTGCTCGGATCAGAGATTGTGCTTCGTACTTACTTATCTACGTCGCGCTGCCCTGTGCGGTCATGATTATCTGGCGAGATTTTTTCTTCCGGCGGAATTCGCCCCTTATACTTCCCAGTATTGCGTTTCTTTGCGCGCTGCCACTTGGGATGGTGGGTTTTTTAAAAATAGGCGGAAATGTTAATTCCCTACACAGCTTTTGGCTATGGTTCCCTCCGTGCCTGGCCGCATTGACGACGGGAAAGTTCTTCGACCGACTGGGCGATCAAGGAAGCCTTGTTCTGGCAATGGGGACGGTGGCAGTGGCAAGCGTGTGGTTGCAAATATCCGATCTATCGGTTTTGCCCAGAGTTCAGGCGTATCGAGAAGCAACGTATCTGGCGGCGCGTTTACCCGAGAAAATTTGGTTTCCGCTTAACCCACTCATCACACTCTATAGCGACGGGCGTTTTTATCATGATCTTGACGGCCTTTGCGAACGTTCGACCGCCGGGCAGCCGCTTACGGATGAACACTTCGCCGCGCACATTCCCCGCACACGGCAAGCCAGCGCAACACTCCTGCCTGTCGGCTGGGGTTTGTGGGGTAGCACGGAGGGAAGGTTGCCGAAGGATACGCCGGTGCGAGCGTTTGGAATGTGGCGAATAGACGGCTACCTGGAGTAGCGGAGGCGGCCGGCCGCATCGATGGTGGAGAGGATTGCCCACGAAAATACGAACGACGCGCATCCGGAGTGTAGCCGCGTGCGTTGTACGCGGTGTTTTCCGCGCCATAAACGGCGCGGCTACGGTAAGCGGGCCATTGTAGGAAACGGAAGCCCCAGCGTTGCGCGCGAGCGCGTAACCTACAAAGCTGACTTGAATGCTGCCTGCGGCGCCCATCCTCTCCATCATCATTGTCGCCTACAAATCGCGGGATGAAATTACGGGGTGCCTGGCGTCGCTGTCGCAGACGATCGGCGGGCGGAGCGTCGAAGTCGTGGTGGTTGATAATTCACCCGGAGACGGCGCAGGCGAAATCGTGCGGAGGCAGTTTCCGTGGGTGAAGTACGTCGCGCCGGAAACGAATCTTGGTTTCGGGCGGGCGAACAACCTTGGTTACACGCAAACCAACCCCGCAAGTGAGTTCGTGCTGTTTCTCAATCCGGACACCGTGTGCAACGAGGTGGCGCTGGCTCACTGCATCGCGCGTTTGCAGGCGGACGAACGAATTGGGCTAATCTCACCCAAGCTGGTGTTGGCGGACGGTACGATGGATTTGGCATGCCGGCGATCGATTCCGACGCTGTGGGATGGATTTTGTCGCGCGAGCGGACTGGCGGCAGCTTTTTCGCGGACGGCATTGTTTTCTGGATACAATCTCACGCACCTGCCGGTGAATGGAACGTACGACGTCGGTGCGATCAACGGCGCGTTCATGATGGGAAGGCGCGAGGTTTTCGCCGCTGTGGCGGCGGCCGCGCCAGTTGAAGATTTGAAGTTGAAGTTTAAGGAGAGCGTTCCTCCAGATGGAGATTCGAAGGTAGGGGTTAAGGGTACCGTTTCGCCGGATAATGATTTAGGTCGGGAGGGTAAGGCTGAACAGAATCGTGATTCAGATGGATTGCTTGGTCGGTCTGCCAAGCCAGACCTCCTCGCAATGAAAAGCGGTGACCAGAAGCCTTCAACTTCCCACTTCCCACTTCAACTGACGCGCGCGTTGCACGCGCGCGTCTTCGACGAGCGCTTCTTCATGTACGGTGACGATCTTGATCTCTGCATCCGTGTGGCTCGCGCGGGATGGCGGATCGTTTACGACGGCTCGGTGAGCATCACGCATCTGAAGGGCGTGAGCGTGGCGAAGGACTACGACGTGATGTCGCGTGCGATCTTCGACGCAAATCGCGAGGTTTACTTGAAGCACTTCAACCCACGCGGCTCGTGGATCGTCCGCTGGAAATATTCGCTGGCATTTGGCACTTGGAAGCGCGTGGCGGGACTTCGGGCGATGTTGCGGGGTCATCGTCGAGTGCGGCCGTTATGATGGGTGAGTCCAAGGCAACTGGCTGGCCACGAGCAATGGTGCTGGCCGTTTTTGCGATGGTGCTTGGCGCTGACCTATCCATCGTGGCAGTCGCGGGTACAGACATCCCCTTCCAAGATCAGTGGGATGTCGAAGGTCAGCGTCTTTTGGCTCCATGGTTGGATGGCTCACTGAACATTGGAGATTTGTTCCGCCCGCACAACGAGCACCGCATCGTTTGGACTCAGCTGCTGGATCTTGGACTTTTCTCATTGAATGGGCAGTGGGATCCGCTCGTGCAGCTTGTGGTGTGCGGTGTGTTGCGCGCGGCACTCGCGGCCGGATTGGCCGGTCGGCTTGCTCGAGGGCAAAGCACGAGTGCACGTAGTGCGATCACCGTGGGTGCGACGGCCGCTTTCATCCCGGTGGCCGCGTGGCACAACGCGCTATGGGGATTTGAATCACAGGTTTTATTCTGCGTCGGGTTCTCGCTCGTTTCGCTCGCGTTGCTGGTAAGCAAAGAAAGATCAGTGGCTCACGTGGTCGTGGGATTAGCTGCGGGTGTCGCGGGTTTGCTGGCCATGGCACCGGCGGCTCTGGTGCCGGTCGCTTTGCTGGTCGTTACGGGACTACGATCGATGGAAGCGCGTCGGTGGGCATGGCGAGAAAGTTGGCCGGCCGCTGTTTTGCTGGTCGCGGCGTTGATGTTACGAAGTGCCGCGCCGGCACACGCCGAACTTCAACCGGTGAGTGCCGGGGAATTTTGGCTCGCGGTCGGGCGTGCGCTCGCGTGGCCGCATACGGGGCAACCGCTCGGCGCGTGGGTAATGAATATACCCTTGGCGATGGCGATCGTGGCGCGTCTCGCGCGGAATCAGCGGTTCATCGCTGTCGACGATTTCGTGATGGCGATCGGAATTTGGACGGCGGGCGTCGCGGTGGCGGCCGCATGGACACGAGGCGGAAGCGGGGAGTGGGCGTCGGGCGTTCCGTCGAGGTATGCGGACTTCCTTGTATTACTCCCCCTCGTCAATGCGTGGTGCGCTGTGCTGCTCGTGCGTGAAGCAGCGCCGAAATGGCGGAGGAGCGCATTTATATCCGTGGCTCTGTGGATCGTAGCTTTGTTTGTTGGCTGGCTGGGATTATCCGCGGAAAGGATGCGGAAGGTGAGTCTGCCGCGGGCTCGGGAT
>CBRAFL010000337.1:0-5874 GCA_967755055.1 uncultured bacterium | reverse complement strand
TACGACAACCGGAATCGCCGGCCCAACACGATTTCGCCGATCGACTACGTCACGCAGTGGAACCTCGCCGGCAAACCCACCTATGATGCGCTGACGAAGAAGATCACGCTGCTGTCCACGGGCAAAGTGGTTGGACCTTACATCAGCAGCGGCAGCTCGCCGAACGCGCAGCAAGTGCGCGACTACATCATGGGCCTGTCCACTTACGATGCCTCAAAGCGGGCTGGAGCTCCCACCGGTACGGCCGTTTCAAATACCAATTTCACGACTTACAACGGCATCACCATCTTCGGCCAGGCAGCATTGAATCCCACCCTTAGCCTGGCGATTCCGAGTCCCACGGCCTCGGCTCTTTATGTCCCGGGAATGTCCGAGATCAACCAGTCCCGTTCACTCATGCAGATCGGCAACGGGCAACTGACGAATTGGTTCCAGCCCCTCTACATTCAGGGCTATCGTTCCGCTTGGACGATTCCTCCTGCGGTCGCGGCACCGTTATCGAATATCCCCGAGTCCAACATGTGGAATAATGCGGCCTCGGCCGACGTTTATAATCGCGATTACTTTCAGTCCGGCGGCTGGACGAATAATTCCTTTGTCACCAATTTGGGAGGTTATCGGTACGCGGGCGTGACGGATCGTGGGATCTACGACTGGAAGAAGATCAATCTCAATCAGGCGAATTACGGGGCGCAGAGTAACAAGAATTACAACGTCGAGCTGGAGCAGCAAATCCTCAGCAATCTGTTCCTGAACGCGGGCTGGTTCCGCCAAGATTTCAAACAGACGACGAACTATACGATCGCGCAGTTGAACGCCAGTGCGCTGAGAATCGACGTGAATAAATATCTGCCGAACGGAACCGCCAATCCGTATTTCGGCCATCCGTTCGTCAACGACTTCGATCCCGATCGGTATGTGAACAACGAGCTCAACGATCACTTCCGCGGTATGTTGGCTTATACCCCCGATTTCACGCAGAAGAACAGCTGGCTGAAATGGCTGGGCCATCACCAACTCATCGGAGTGTGGTCGCGGGACGAGTACATGGCCCTGGCCATGCGCCAACGGCTCAATTACATCGGCGCTGGCAGCGCGGCGGCAGGTTATCGCTATCTCCCCAATCCGCTGAACAATGCTGATGGCACGCGGACGGGATGGGCTTACGGCACCGGGACTTCATTACAGCGGAATTACTATCTCGCCAACCCTGGCGATCCGATGGGTGTCGTGACGCGTTCTTCCGGCGAATGGAATCCAACCACCTACACCGGCAATATTCAGGTGTACAATTACGCCACCAACAGTTTCGAAAACGCCAACGTCACGACTCAATATAATACGTTCGACGCTCCGGGACGGACGCAAAAAACGCTCCAGTCCTACAGCGCCGGCATGACGAACTATCTGTGGAACGATCGGATCGTGACGACGTTTGGCGCGCGACTGGATAAATTCAAAGCACGCGGGACAACCACGGGCGCGATCACCAACGCTGACGGCACCGTGACGCCGGCTCTGACGGCGCAGCAGAAATTCACGGAGCAGGGTTTCTTCAACAACAACTCAATCTGGAATCGTTTCAATCGTTGGAGCTACACGACCGGCCGGACCAAGACCGGCGGTGGTGTTTTGCGTCCATTCCGTAATTGGACTTCGATCGAAAATCGCGCCAACGATGGTAATCAGTTTTGGCAGATCGTCCGCGACTTCGGCATCAGCTACAACTGGTCCGATAACTTCGATGCTCCGAGTGGTGCACAGAACGACGCGTTCGGTCGGCAACTGCCGAACCCGCAGGGTGTCGGCCGCGATATCGGTCTTCAATTTTCGGCGCTGGATAACAAGCTGTTCGCGCGCGTGTCGTGGTTCAAAGCGAACAATCAAAATCAGCGCATCTCCTCGGGCACTGCCATTGGCCGCTTAACGGCGATGCCCGCGCCGGCTAGTCCAGACGCTGCGGCCGCGAGTGTTGACGCGCTCTTCCGCTCCTGGGCGCGCACGATCGCAAAGATCAATATGGGTATCGATCCGGGGTTGGATGCACTCACGTTATCGCCGGCACAAGAACTCCAAGTCCAAGCGGGCGCTGAGAAAATTTGGCAGCAGCCCTACAACTATTATTCCGATCTGACTGGCGCGATTACCGCCACCGGCGACTCTGTCGCCGAGGGTGTGGAGGTTCAGCTCAACTATAACACCGGCAATTGGCGGAATCGCGTGACGTTCGGCAAACAGGAGACGGTCAATTCCAATGTGCTGAAACAGTACGATGAATGGTTCGCGCACCGTAATCCGGTCTGGCAGGCGGCGAAAGCTGCCGATTTCCTGCTGCCGCAATATCAGGGATTTAAGACTTATTCGACGATTGGTGGCACGCTCGTGGACCTCACGTCGTTCTGGTCGAGCTACGGCTATAACAGCTCAGTCCGGCAGAGCGGCGCGGCCGGCTTCACCAGTGTCTCGGACTACTTCAATGTAAACGTAACGCCGCAGGTCTCGCTTTCGAAGGACCTCGATGGGCAGGCCGCTCCAGGTCAGCGCAAATATCGCTGGGCCTATAATACGGGATACGATTTCAGTGCTGGTCGGCTCAAGGGATTTGGCGCTGGTGGCGCAGTCCGCTGGGAATCGAAATCCGTCATCGGTTACTACGGTCGGTCGAGCGGTGGCAATGTCGCGAACCCGAAGCTGATCGACGTTTCCGACGTCACCCGGCCGATCTACGACGACGCCAATACCTACGTCGACCTATTCGTGAAGTATCGGCGCAAGATCATGAACGATCGCGTCGGGCTGACGGTGCAGTTGAACGTGGAAAATGCTTTCGAGGACGGACACTTGCAGGTGGTCGCGGTGAACTATGATGGTTCGCCGTACGGCTATCGCATCATCGATTCACGGAAGTTCACGCTGACGTCGACGTTCGACTTCTAAGACCAGCGACACTCTGAAGGTGAGGCGCGCAAACGCCTCCACGCTTCGAACACTCAAAGCTCCCTCGATTCGAGGGAGCTTTTTTTATGAAGGTGACGGCGTTCGCGTAGGCGTGGCGATGCCTGCTTGTAAGACTCCGCTGGAGGGCGCTGCTCCGTCAGCGCTGTTCCGCCATCGCACCCGGCTGCGACAGAGCACAGCTCTCCAATTCTTTCTTACCGACAGGAATCATTTCGAAGCCACGCCTACATCGCCCTCGTCGCGAACTGTCCGAGGCAAGTCGTGGGCCGTCGGCATTGAACTAGAGGAGCTTTGCGACATCGTCGATTTCCCGAGCTCGTCTGGCGTACGTATCCGAGAAATCGTTGCGTCGCCCAATCCCCAAAAATCCCATCTTTCATGCGCATCGGCAGCCTGCACATCGTCGATATTGCCATCGTCATCTCCTATCTCCTCGCCGTCGTTTACATCGGCAAGCGCGCCGCAGCCGGCAACAATTCCGAGGAGGGATTCTTCCTCGCCGGCCGAAAACTCGGCAAGCTCTACCAGTTTTTCCTGAATTTCGGAAACGCGACGGAGCCGTCCGGTGCGGTCAGTACCGCGAGCTTCGTTTACCAACAAGGTGCGCCGGGCTCGTGGCTTTCTTTCCAGACGGTTTTTATGAATCCGTATTTCTGGTTCATGAACGTTTGGTTTCGTCGCGTGCGACTGACCACCGTCTCCGATTTATTCGAGGATCGTTTTGGCAGCCGCGGACTCAGTCTGTTCTACGCAATGTTTCAAATTCTAGTCGCGTGCGTGTTTCTTGGATTCGGCAACGTCACCGCTTACAAAATCGCCTCCTCGCTCGTGGTGAAACAGGAGTCGCAGTGGACCGCTTCGGACCGGACGGCGGTCGAGGGCTACAACGAGATGAAGCGCCTCGAAAAGGAATTCGTCGCCGGCACGTTGCCCGTTGAAGCCAAACCGCGGCTGGATGCGCTCCGCGATAGCAATGCGCGAGGTGAGCTGCACAGCTACATTACTCTGCTCAATAACGTGCTCTTTTTTGTCAGCTTCGCCGTGGTGGTGGGCGCCTACATCGTGATGGGCGGCATGGCGGCGGCGGCGGTGAACGAAGGGCTTCAAAGTATTCTCATCATCGTCTTCTCGATTCTGCTGATTCCAACCGGACTCCACGCGATCGGAGGATGGCATGCGCTGGGGGAAAAAGTGCCCGCGAGAATGTTCGATCTCTTTGGCTCCGGTGGTGCGGGTCAGTTCTCCGTCTTCAGCCTCGGAGCGATTCTGCTCGTGAGCATTATTCAGAACGGCGGACTCAGCCACAATATGGGCATCTGCGGCTCGGCGAAAAACGAAATGGCGGCGCGCTCGGGTGTTTCGGGCAATTATCTGAAACGCCTCATGATTATTTTGTGGGCGTTCACCGGCCTCATCGCGGTCGCGGTGTTTGGTCCCGGCGGTCTCTCGGACCCGGACGCGACGTGGGGCGCGTTGTCGAACAAGCTGCTCGGCCCTGGCATGATTGGTCTGATGCTCGCCGGTGTTTTGGCCGGGACGATGTCAACGCTCGCGGCCAAGGCGCTCGCGATTTCATCGCTGTTTGTGCGCAATGTTTATCGCCAGATCTGGCCCGACATCACGCAACTTCAGGGCGTGTTCTATGCGCGTTGCACGATCGTCGTCGTGCTCGCACTCGGCGCGCTCTCCGCGTGGCTGATGGGTGATTTTCTCTCGATCGTGAACCTGGTGCTCACGGTCAATCTGCCGTTTGGCGCGAGCGTGCTGCTGAGTTACTTCTGGCGCCGGCTGACGGGGCCGGCGGTGTGGGCGTGTGTGATTCTTTCGACGCTCACGATTCTGATCATTCCGTGGACCGCCGGAAAATTTCCCTCGCTCAATCGAAACCAAGACCTCGCGCAAACCAGTTTGACGCCGATGGGCCGGCCGGCGGGCGTGTTTTTTACGACGGTGGTTCACGAAGATCCCAAAGACCTCGCAAGCCCGCTCGTCGGCAGTGGACGTTTCAATCTCGAGTGCTGGCTGTTGAGCAAGGCGGGTTTCGATGTCGCGGGTCGCTCGCCGAGCGAGCGGCTGACGGCGCAGTTCTTTTTCGACGGGATTTTCCCGTTCGCCGTTTTGATCATCGTCAGCTTGTTGACCCGCCCCACCGATCCGTCGCGCGTGGCGCAGTTCTACGGCAAAATGAAAACGCCGGTCGGCGACACGCCGGAATTGGAAGCCGCAGGGATGGCGGAGACGCGGCGCAATCCGACGCGCTTTGATCACACCAAACTTCTGCCGCGGTCCAATTGGGAATTCTGCAAATGGGATCGGGTGGATACGATCGGCTTTCTTGCGTGCAGTGCGCTGTCGGGTGCGATCGTCGGAATTTTCGTGATGTTTTTGCGCTGGGCGGCGCCCTGAAAAAACGGGTGGGGGCTTGGCAGGACTAATTCAATCGGAGCTTCCCACGAAACACACGAAGCACACGAAAGGATCAGAATACTTGACCGCAGATTTCGCAGATAAACGCAGATATCAAACGATGAAATCCAAGCAGCCTGATGCCCTGTGTCTCCTCCTGTCTCTATCTGCGCCCTCTGCGTAATCTGTGGTTAAAAATCCATCCTGGTCGCCTCTCAGTCCCAGAATGCTTGACCGCAGATTTCGCAGATGAACGCAGATATCAAACAATGAAACCCAAGCAGTCTGATGCCTTGTCTCCCCTCCTGCCTCTATCTGCGCCCTCTGCGTAATCTGCGGTTAAAAATCCGTCTTGGTCGAACCAATCAACACGCTGCACGCCTGCAAATATGTTTCGAGCGCGCCGGGCAATCCTGCTGTCGGATTGGGACCTGAGTTTTGTCTTTGATGCCTTTATCCGTGTTGATCTGTGTAATCCGTGGCTAATGTAGTCTGAGTTGATACGCCTCG
>CBRAFL010000336.1:0-5877 GCA_967755055.1 uncultured bacterium | reverse complement strand
ATCGGCGAACTGCGCAGTTTACGTGTCGTCGGAAAAACCGAATTCCCCTCGCTAGTGCCGCCTTACGTCGCAGCGTTGGAGGAAACCCAGCGTTCGCGCGGCGGAAATTTTTCAGCGCATTGGGTTCAGCCCGCATTCAGCAGCGGCGAGATCTCCGTGCTGGCAACCTACGAGCAAATCGACAGCACGAAAATCGCGGCCGGCGAAGATCGCGCGACTTACAGCCTCGATCTTCAGCTGACACTCCTCCGCGGGTCGAGGCACGAAGTCATCACCGGTCTCACTTATCGCGAAGACCGCGACCTGCTCACTGAGAGTGAATGGATGCACTATCGCGAACCACACGGCCGTACGACGTTCACCGGCGTTTATCTGCAGGATGAGATTTCCGTTTTACCGGACCGCCTGCTCGTCACGGTCGGATCAAAGTTTGAGCGCAACAGCCTTTCCGGTTGGGAAATCCAGCCCTCACTCCGCGCCATTCTGCGCACCACAAAAACCCAGCGCTTGTGGATCGGTATTTCCCGCGCGGCGCGAACTCCCTCGCGGGACGAGCGTGAAGGCGACCTCTTTGGCTACAGCTATCCGCCTTCGGCCCAGGTGCCGTTGCCGCTCGCCATCCATGGGATCGGTTCTCCCGATCTCGATGCCGAACACGTGACCGCGTTCGAAATCGGTCACCGTTACGCACCAAATCCGCGAGTCTCCTTCGACCTCGCGTTGTTCTACAACCGTTACGATGACCTCCGTGGTACGAACTACGGTGCCCCCGCTTTTTCAGTCACCCCAGTGCCTCATTTCGAACAGCCCGTCTTCATCACCAACAGTCTCTTCGGCACAACGCATGGCGGAGATTTCACCGTGCGGTGGCAGCCGCTTCCATCGGTTAAAATTGAAGGTTCGGTCGCCGCTGTTCGTACGGCACTCAAGCAATACCAGCCGACGAATCCGCCCGACCAGTCCATCGCTGGTCTCGCCGGCTCGACTCCAAAACAAGAATACAAACTGCGCATCCAGTGGGACCCGCTGCCGCATTGGTCGCTCGACATTGCGCTTCGTCATTTCGACAAGCTGCCAGGTCCAATGCTACCGGCCTACACGGGCCTCGATGCACGGGTGGCGTGGCGCCCGCGGGACGATTGGGAAATCGATTTGATCGGACGCGAGCTGCTTGACCCGATGCACGGCGAGCTGTCGAAAAACTTCATTGGTGCGCAAGTGCGCGAAACAGCGCGGAGCATTTTCCTGCGAGCCACTTACCGCCACTAACCGAGCAACCTCGCCCGTCATGTTGCTCCCTCCTCCTTTCATCTCCGCAGCGTCAAGTGGCCGCCGCCTGTGTCGATGGCGCGGCTTGATCGCGATGTACGCCGGACTCAATTGCCAGGCGCTCCTCTTCGCCGCCACCAACGAAACCGCGCCGCGCCTGGAATACCAGGTCAAGGCCGGCTACCTCTTCAATTTCCTGCGGTTCACTGACTGGCCGCCCCAGGCCCTCCCCGCGGGAACGCCGTATCGTATCGGCGTGATGGGAGACACCGCCACCTTCAACGTCATTGCCGAAGCACTACGCGGCAAAAATGTCAGTGACCGCACCATCGAAGTGGTCGCCTTGAAACCAGGCGATTCGCTCAAGGGCTGCCATCTCGTCTTCGTGCCGCGAACCGCTGCTTTATCGGAGTCCGAACTCAACAGCATGGAGGGACGCGAGGGCGTGCTGATGGTCGGCGAGAGCGACGACTACGCACGGCGGGGCGGCATGATTGGTTTCGTGATACGCGGCCATAATATTCGATTTCAAGTGAATCTCTCAGCCGCGCAACAAGCTGGACTGAAGTTGAGCGGACGGCTCGCCAGCCTGGCGGAGATCGTGCAGCCTCGCTCGCCATGAAGAGGGCCAGCCCTGTCGCACGGCTAGGCAACTGGATCCGCAACGAGCCGGTTCGGAGCAAACTCGCGCTCCTGGGAATCGCGACCGCGAGCATCGCCGCACTGGTTGCCTCAGCGGTGCTGCTGGCGCATAAACTTTACGTGCTGCGCGCCGACTATCTCGCGGACACTCTCTCGATCAATCGCATCGTGGCGGAAAACGCGATCGGCCCGGTCGCATTTCAGGACGCCACCTCCGCGACCGCCCTGCTCTCCACGCTCCGCGCAAAACCCATCATCCGCGCCGCGGTGATCGACCTGCCCAACAAAAAAGATTTCGCCACGTTCGGGACCATTCCAGCGGATGCCACCCGCCTCGCCCCCGGCGAAAGCGCAGTCTATCACGGCTGGACACTCTACACCTCCGCTCCCATCGGCGAGCCGACCAGCGGCACCGTTTTCCTTGTCGCTGACCTGAGGCCCGCGTTGTGGGACACGCTCCGCGCTTTCGGATATGCCGTCACCGGCGGCGTGCTGCTCGCGCTCCTCGTGAGCTTTGTAGTGAGTATTAAACTACGGCGTTTCATTCTGTTGCCCGTGGAGAATCTCCATCACGTCGCTCACCGCGTCGCTGAAAAAGCCGACTATCACGAGCGTGCGGCCGTGCTAGGCCGTGACGAGATCGGTGATTTGACCGTGACGTTCAACCGGATGCTCGATCGTTTGCAGGCCAATGACGCGCAACTCCGCGCATCGAATGAAGAGCTGAACGCCGAGATCGCGAATCGCCAGCGCCTCGAAGGTCAGCTGCTCGAAACCTCCCGGCTCGCCGGCATGGCCGAGGTTGCGACCGGCGTGCTGCACAACGTGGGCAACGTTCTCAACAGCGTAAACATCTCCGCGAACATCATGCGCGATACGCTGAGTGCGAACACTCACCTCGCGCTGCTCGCGCAAACCACCTCGCTGCTTCGGGCGCAGGGTAGCGATCTGCCGCGATTCATTGCTGAGGACGCGCGCGGCAAACTGATCCCTCCCTTCTTCATCAAGCTCGGCGAACAGATCGCATCGATTCATCGCGATCTCATCGTCGAGGCCGAGCAGCTCTCAACCAACATCGATCACATCAAACAGATCGTGGCGCTTCAGCAAAACTTCGCACGGGGCGGCGGCGTTATCTTGAAGGCCGATCCGGCGGAATTGTTTTCGGACGCGCTCCGCATCGCGCACGCATCCATCTCGCGCCACGGAATCACCGTCAGCCGTGAGTTTGCCGACGTACCAGAGATCCTCACCGACCGTCATCAAGTACTCCAGATCCTCGTCAACTTTCTCACAAACGCTGTCCAGGCGCTCAAGCCACGAGCCGCCGGAACACGCCTGCTGCGACTCGGGCTGCGTCAGGCGGACGACGCGATCGAGTTCATCGTCGAAGATAATGGCGTTGGAATCGCCTCTGAAAATCTTCATCGTATCTTCCAACACGGATACACCACGCGCAAGGATGGCCACGGCTTCGGCCTTCACTCCGGCTCGCTCGCCGCTCGTAATCTCAATGGTGAATTACTGGCGCATAGCGACGGAATCGATCGCGGCGCGCGTTTCACCCTTGTCCTGCCCCTCTCCGCAAAAGTCCAACCGCCGTCGGTCACGGCATAAACTCACCGCCTGATGTCCGCCACCTACCGCGTCCTTGTAATTGATGACACCCCGTCGATTCACGAGGACTTCCAAAAAATCCTGGCGCCCGCGCCCACCCTTGAAGTCGCTGACGTGCAAGCACTCGCCTCAGCGATCTTTGGCGCGAACAATCCGTCACCAGCGCGATCGACATTCGCCGTGGACTCCGCGATGCAAGGCGAACAGGGCCTCGCCCTGCTGCTCGATGCACAGACCGAGGGCCGCCCGTACGCGCTGGCTTTTGTCGACATGCGCATGCCGCCCGGCTGGGACGGCATCGAAACCATCCGTCATCTCTGGGCCGCGGATCCTTCTCTCCAGATCGTCATCTGCACAGCGTATTCAGATTCCTCCTGGGAACAGACCATTCAGGCGCTGGGCGATTCTGATAATCTCCTCATCCTCAAAAAACCGTTCGATAACATCGAAGCCCTCCAGCTCGCGCACGCACTCACGAAAAAATGGCTCGTTGCCCGCCAGCATGCTCAACAGCTCGCAAGTCTGGATCGAGCGATTCGCCAGCGCACCACTGAACTGCTCGCCGCCGAGGAGCGATTCTCCCTCGCGTTCAACGCCAGTCCGCTTCCGCAGGTGATTCAAGATCTCGAGACCGGCGAGATCATCGAAACTAATTCCGCCCACGAAAAATTCACCGGTCTTCCCCGCAAAGAGCTGCTCAGCCTCAACGCCGGCTGCTTCGGCCGCGGTCGCGACTCGATCGAATGGCAGCCCTTGATGGAGAATTTGCGCGCCGGGCTCCCCGTCGATGAATGGCCGTTCACCTACCGCCCGGAAGGCCATCCGTCTCGCGAACTTCGCTGCTCCGCCCGCCCGGTCACAATCGATCGCCGACCGTACGCCGTGTGGGTGTTTCGCGATGTGACCGACCACCTGCATCTGGAACAACAATTTCGCCAGGCGCAGAAGATGGATGCCGTCGGACAACTCGCCGCCGGAGTCGCTCATGATTTCAATAATCTCCTCACGGTCATTCTGAGTTACACCAGCTTCGTCCTCGACGACGCCTCGGTTGCCGAAGAGCACCGCGCCGGTCTCGGACAAGTTCATGCGGCCGCACAACGCGCGGCCTCGCTCACTCGCCAGCTCCTGATTTTCAGCCGACTGCAAATCACGAAACCCGAATCGCTCGACGCGGGTGCAACACTCGGAAGTCTTCGCGAGATGCTCGGCCGCCTTCTGCCCGAACGCATCAAGCTCACATGGCATTCCGCCGATCATCTTCCCTGCATTCTCGCCGACGCCGCCAACTTGGAGCAGATCGTCATGAATCTCGTCGTCAACGCACGCGACGCGATCTGCAGCAGCGGCACGATCCGCGTCGGGCTCGACGCCGTTTCTCTCAGTTCAGCGGAAGCCACGCGGCATGCCGATGCGCGCCCCGGTCGTTTCCTTCGACTCTCGGTTACCGATGACGGCAAAGGGATGGAGCCCACGATTCTCGCGCGAATCTTCGAACCGTTTTTCACCACGAAGGGCGTTGGCGAAGGCACCGGACTCGGCCTCTCGACCGTTTACGGAATGGTTCATCAACACGAAGGCTGGATCGAAGTCACGAGCACGCCTGGCCGCGGCACCACGTTCCAGGTTTTTCTGCCCGCGCTCAATACCGAGAGCAACCTTCACGCTGCGCCGGTCTCGACTGATTCTTCTACAAAAATTCCGCACGGACGCGGCGAAAGCATTCTTCTCGTCGAAGACGAATCATCCGTGCGCGACACCGCCGCGCTCGTGCTGACCCGCGCCGGCTATCGCGTGACCAAAGCCGCCGATGGCCCCCGCGCGCTGCGAGCCTGGACCGCAGCCCCGAGACGCTTCGATCTTCTTTTGACGGACATTGTTATGCCAAACGGAATCAGCGGCATCGAGCTGGCTGCCACTTTGCGCGCGCAGGACACTAGCCTGAAAGTGATTCTCTCCACCGGTTACAGCGACGAGCTCCTGCGATCCGGCGCGAAAACAATCAAGGGCACACATCTCCTCCTGAAACCTTACGCGAACGGCACACTGCTCGAGATCACTCGCAAAGCATTGGACGATTCAGGCTCAGCGCTCCGGCATCCGCCGACCGGAACGACCCATCCGCATCCCGCGAACAGCTAGCGACAAGTTGCGAATCCTGCGCCATCGACGTGATGAGAACGACGATCGATGGATGGAGGGCTGCGCTTCGTCGCAGCTTGATCTGTTGCGGACAGCGCTGACGAAGCAGCGCCCTCCAGCGCCAAAGTAGCGCAGGCATCCAGCTGGCAACCCAAACGAAAACGGCTGCGCCACGCGACCGCCTGCGGCCGCGTCACGCCCAATGTC
>CBRAFL010000335.1:0-5909 GCA_967755055.1 uncultured bacterium | reverse complement strand
CGTGTGCGGCAATCCGCTGCTGGACATGAAGCGTTATCATCACCTGCTGGCGGGAGCGAGTTGGGTGGCGGAGTACGGCAATCCCGATCAGCCTGATGAGTGGACGTATATCAGCCGCTATTCCCCTTATCAAAACATACGGGCGGGACTGAAGCTGCCGCCGATCATGTTTTATACGTCAACGCGCGACGACCGCGTGCATCCAGGTCACGCCCGGAAGATGGCGGCGAAAATGGAAGCGTTGGGCTACGCGGTAGATTATTACGAGAACACTGAAGGCGGACACCACGGCAGCGTGACGAGCGAACAACTCGCGACGCGACTGGCGCGGACGTATGCGTTTCTGTGGGAGCATTGCGGAGAAACGCGTGTTGTCAGTGAATAGTAGCGCAGGCTTCCAGCCTGCATCCTGCAAAGAAGGATGCAGGCAAGATGCCTGCGCTACGTCGGCCGTCCGCGCCGACAACTCGGAGATGCGCCCCGCGTGGAGCATCGCGTTGATCAGCGTCGTTTCCGAACTCGGAAACCGCATTGTTCAAGGACGTGCCGAGGTGGAAAAGACATCGTTCACGGCGTCGCTGAGGGTGAACGTCGTCAGCGGTTTTTCGACGATCCGGTGAATCGCGAGCTGAGTTGCCTTCGCGTGCGCAGTTTCTGGGAGGTAGCCTGAAATCAGGATCACCGGCAGCATCGGCGCGAAGGCACGCACGCGTTCGACGAGCTCAACCCCACTGAGTCCTGGCATCGAGTAGTCGGTGATGAGCAAATCGCAACCTTCGCTGCTGAGATGAGCGAGTGCGTCTTCCGGTCGGTTAAACGGGGTGGCGACGTAGCCGAGTCCTTGAAGCGCGCGCGTTGCGATTTGGGTGATGGCTTCTTCGTCATCAACTATGACCAGGCGCTGGCCGCGTCCGCGTGGAGACGTGGCGGGCTTTTCGTTTTTGGGCGTTACCACCGACGTGGAAGCGACGACCGGGAAATACAGATGAAAAACGGTGCCTTTGCCCGGTGTGCTGTAGACCGTGATCGCGGCGCGGTGGTTTTTAATGATGCCATGTGCCACCGCGAGTCCGGTTCCCTGACCTGGAAGCTTCGTCGTGAAAAACGGTTCGAATATTCGCCGCGCGACTTCGGGCGGCATGCCATCACCATCATCGCGGACCGAGACGCGCAGATGGGGCCCAGGCGTGAGGTCGGAATGGACGGCGATCATCTCGGGGCTGACGTCCACTGACTCCTCGATCAACTCGATCACCCCTGGTCGCGTGCCGATGGCATGCGCGGCATTGGTGCAAAGATTGAGGATCACTTGATAAATCTGCGTGGGATCGGCCATGATCCGGGGAGAGGCGACGACGGTGTGGCGAAGGGTCACGGACGCGGGCACCGTGGCGCGCAGAAACTTCAGCGTTTCGTCTAAAATTGCGGTGACGCAGAGAACTTCACGGCGGAGTTCGGTGTGACGCGAGAAGGTCAGAATTTGTCGAATGAGCCGGGTGGCCCGCTCGGTGGATTTGCGCACGTCGTGGAGTAACTCCGCGGCGGGATCGGTCGTGGACAGCTCGCACAAAGCGAGCTCGGTGTTTCCGACAATGGCGGTCAGGATGTTATTAAAGTCATGGGCGATACCGCTCGCGAGAGTGCCAATGGCTTCCATTTTTTGAGCGAGGCGAATCTGCTCTGCGAGACGCGTCTCCTGCGTCACATCCTGGCCGATGAGCAGAAAGCACGGCGTCTGGCCGGGACCACGGCGTATCGGCGTTACAATTACTTGGAGCAACCCACTCGTGCCGTCGGAACGGGAAACGGACACACGCTCCTGCCAGCGGTCCTTTTCGGTGGCGCTGGTGGCAATAGCGCTGAAGGGCAACGGGGTGCCACGGCCATCCTGCCACAGTTCGTTGCAGTGATTGGACGACTCAGTGAACGGCCGTCGCAGCGCGCGAGTGAGCGTGGGGTTGGCGTAGGACACCGAGCCGTCGGAATTGAGCAGAGCGATAAGATCGTTCGCCTGATCGACCGCGGTGAGAAGAAGTTGGAGCTGGTTCTCCGCCTGTCGAAGGGGCGTCAGGTCGAGCATGGAACCGAGCACCTGCATGACCTTGCCCGTGGCGTTGCGACGGAAATAGACGCGCAGGAGGGCAAAGCGGATGGCGTTGGTGTCGGTTACCAGTCGCAGTTCCCGTGATACGGTCTCGATTTTGGGTGGCGGCGCTGAAAGCAGGGCAGTGACGGCGGCGCGATCGTCGAGATGGATTTTGCGAGTGAGCGCAGCGAGAGTCGGCGCAGCGCCGGGCGGAAGTTCGAGGAGGTGAGTGAAGGCTTCGTTGCCCGTGATGGTTCCGCTGCCGAGGTCCAGCTCCCAAACGCCGTCGTGAGTCGCGCGCGCGATGAGTTCGAAACGTTCGTTGCTGCGGCGCAGTGCGCGCTCGGCCCGCTGGCGGCGGACGTTGTTAACCGAGAGCACGACGACTGCCGTGGCGAGCAGCAGGATGACACCGAGGGTGACAAGAATGCGGCCGCGGTAGAGTTCAAAGAAAGTCTGCGGCCGGTTGAACAGCTCGGCGTCTGGCGGCAGGCGGCGAAGGTCGATGTGGTGCCGCAGGAGTTGTTGATAATCGAAAGCAAGGCGGGTCGGACTCGTGGTGAGCACCGGAATTTTGGCGGGATCCTCTCCGCGCAAGATGCGGCAGGCAATTTCACCAACCGCCTCGCCATGGCGATCGCTTGAGAGCATCCGGCCGCCGATACCAAACCAAAGTGCCTGTTCCCAACCGTAACCGTAGGCCAGCGGGAGGGCAGGTTGTGCGATCATTAAAATCGGCGCGGTGCTGCGGGCGGCGATGGCATGGATGAATTTGGAATCTTCGGATATCACGCGGCCAGCGGCGTCGCGCGCGTTGCCGATGACGAGCCCCGCATCTTCCGAAGGCAGGGCGGCCACGCGCTCCAGCAGTTCCTCCGCGGTCCAATTGATGACGGGTTGAAAGTGGATACGCCCTTCGAACTGCGGTGCGATCCGCTGAAAGGCGGTCATCGTGTCCCGGCTCGCGGCCGCGGTGTCGCAGATCAGATGGACGGTGTGGGTGCCGGGGCGAAGTTGTAGAATCAGCTCCAGATTTCCGGCGAAATCAAAGGCTTCGGCGACGCCGGTAACACGGGGCACGCCGGCGAGTTTTTCGGGCCGGTAGTCATTGACTCCGCCGAAGACGATCGGAACTTCCGGTCCGAGTTCGGCCCGATGCGCGAGGGCAAACTGAAACGCGGCGTCGTCCAATGTGACGATCAGATCGAAATGCGTGCCGCGGTATTTTTCGCGAATGAACGTGAGCAGGCGGTCGAGTTGAGCGGGGCTGGCCTCACGCTTTGTATCGAGAAACTCAACACTAGGAATGAACGCGGGATTTTCCCGCAGCAGAACCCGCAGCAAACCTTGCAGCTCACCGTCGCTCCAGCTGTAGCCCGCGTGATACGAGTTGAGCACCAGCACGTGCGGCGAGGACGGTGCTGGTTGACCCAAGAGGGTCAGCACGCTGCCGAGCCAGCCGACGAACACACCGAACAACCGCCATCGTATCGGCGAAGGCCGGACCGGGATAAAGGGACGGGCGGAGGGGGATTGGGAGATCACTGAGCGGCTCGAGCCAGGGGCGTGTTTTTTGAAGCGCGAACGAGCGGCGATTAAGGCTTTGTGAGCAGCGGATTCCTTGCAACAGGATAAGCCCTCTGTGGCCGCTCTCTGGTTGAGAGGTGAAATCGAGAGTTGATCGATTGATCTACAGTGGAATGGACAGGCTCACGGGTTCGACCTAATGAGAGCGGCGTGAAAAAGAAAGCCGATCCACGGATTGATGCCTACATCGTAAAGTCGGCAGCTTTTGCGCAACCCATTCTGCGTCACCTGCGCCAGCTGGTCCATCAGGCCTGTCCGGCGGCGGATGAAACGATCAAGTGGGGGTGTCCGCATTTCGTTTATACGGGCGGGATTCTTTGTAGCATGGCCGCGTTCAAGGCGCATGTGGCGTTTGGTTTTTGGCACCAAGGCATGAAGAAAGTTCTCGGTGCCGCCGGAGAAAAGGAAGAGACGGCGATGGGCAGCTTTGGGCGTGTCAAGAAACTGGATGATCTGCCGGATGACAAGGCGCTGGTTCGCTACATCCAGGCGGCGGCAAAACTCAACGAATCAGACGTGCCCCGCCGGGCCAAGCCGAAGCCGAAGACCGCACTCCCAGTACCGGCTGATTTCGCGAGCGCACTGAAGAAAAATAAAACCGCGGCGGTGAACTTCGAGAGCTTCAGTGCGAGCCAGCGCCGCGAGTACATCGAGTGGATCACCGAGGCAAAGCGTGAGGAAACACGCGAGAAACGACTCGCAACTTCGCTCGAATGGCTCACCGAGGGAAAAACTCGAAACTGGAAATACGAGAGCTGTTAAGTGTCATTTCCAGATCGAATCTGAACGACCGATTCAAGACCGTTTTACCGCAGAGAACGCAAAGAGCACAGAGATCAAGGCATCACTTCTTTGTGCTCTTTGCGTTCTTTGCGGTTAACAATTCTGGAGCATGGTCTGGTATGGCGCAGGGAGGCTATAGTTTGCGGTCCACCGCCATTGAGCGGCTGAGTTTTTCGCGTCCGTGCGCACGCGTGAAGTCCAGCTCGGGTCCGATTGGCACGATGTGCGTCGGGTTGATCTCCTCGTGCGTCATGTAGTAGTGCCGCTTGATGTGATCGAAGTTCACCATCGCAGCGATGCCGGGCTGCTGGTAAAGATCGCAGAGATAGCCCTGCAGATTCGGATAATCGACGATCCGGCGGAGGTTGCATTTGAAATGCCCGTGGTAAACCGCGTCGAACCGCACCAGCGTGCAGAACATCCGCCAGTCTGCCTCGACGGGACGCCCGCCAAATAAAAAGCGCTGCGACGCGAGCCGTTCGTCGTGCGTGTCGAGTGCAGTGAACACGCCGCGGCACGCCCGTTCGTAAGCGCTCTGCTTCGTCGCGAAACCCGCGCGATATACGCCGTTGTTTACGCGCTCATAAATCTGCTGCGCGAGTCGCGCGTGTTCGGTTTCAATTTCCGGCGGGAATAATACCGTATCCGCGTCAGCCCGACCGACCTTTGCGAAGACACCGTCGAACATTCGACAGAGATCGTCTTCCGAATTGTTGACGATGCGGCGAGTGCGCGTGTCCCACAACACCGGCACCGTGACGCGCCCGCGATAGTTCGGCTCGGTCGCGTGATACGCTTCGCTGAGAAACTTGAAGCCGTTGAGCGCGTCGCGGGTGTGGCCGGGACCTTCTCGAAAGGCCCAGCCGCGATCGTCCCGCACGGGATCGACGACGGTCACTCCGATCGCGGACGCGAGGCCTTTCAGATTGCGTGCGATCAGACTGCGGTGCGCCCACGGACACGCGAGTGAGACATAAAGATGATAACGTCCTGATTCGGCGGCGTACGGCGTGGAACCATCGTTCGAAACCCAATCGCGAAACGCATCGTCCTGTCGCGCGAACTCGCCTTCGTCACTCATCTCGTCCGGGAATTGACCGTTGGTCGCCATTCGCCACGAGTGACACAATTCGTCGTCGTCGGCAAATGAGAGAGAGGCGTGATTGATGGGATGGCGGGATCCGGCAGGCGATCGCGACTTCATGCCCGAACCATCCGGTCTGAACCCCGGATGAATCTCGGAAGGCGAAACCACTGACGAAAGCGCGAAGATCGTGAACCACAAAGACGCAGAGACACAAAGCGAACTACGGAGGCCGGGTATTCGTTCTCTGTGCCTTCGCGTCTTTGTGGTTCAATCTCTGGAGATCGAAAATCCTCCTCCGCGAAGCTGCGGGAGTGTCAGTGGATGGACGCGCTTTGATGTGCTTCGAATTCATTTTTATCCGCGAGG
>CBRAFL010000334.1:0-5940 GCA_967755055.1 uncultured bacterium | reverse complement strand
TCTCGACGTCCACCTTGGCAAGGTGGTGCTCTACCAACTGAGCTACGCCCGCAAAACAGGGAGTCAGAAGTAAGCCGTCGCTTCCTTCCGTCAACAGCTATTTTGATTTGGACGCGGATGCCACCGGCCGATCCGTTCTGAACCCGCCAGGGTGTCGCGCTCGCCGAGCCACAGAATCCCAAGCCGTTGCGTGGCGAGCGCGCAACCTACTCGGCGGGATTCCAAACGGCTGTCGGGGATCGCTCCTACTCTAATTCCAGTCTGTCCGAAAGTCGGTTGAGCAACACTTGATTCAGGCGGCGGCTGAGGTCGGGTCCGTACGCCGAATCAGCGCAGATTAGCGTTCCAAAAAATTCCGGCCGGATCGGAGCGCTCGCGAGCGAGCTGCCTACATCGCCAAATATCCTACTTCCCTGGCTCACGCAGGATGAGGTGATCCCCTTCCCTTTCCTTCACCGAACGTGCCTTCGACTTGCGACTGTCTCCGGCCTCACCTTTCCCACTCCGCCCCCGCTCACTGTAATACGCGTAATTGTTCGTGTAGTACCCGTAGTCGCCACCCGTATCCAACGGCACTTGCGTCAATACCACCCCGAGCAACGGCGTGTTCAGCGATGCGATGATCTGCTGCGCGCGCACCACCATGCTTTGCGGATTCCGACGGTGTTGAATGAGCAACACGGCTCCTGTCACCACGCTCGCCAACACACTCGCATCACTCACTCCGATGATCGGCGGCGAATCGAAAACGATTTTGTCGTACCGCCCGTGCAACGTCGCCACCAACTCCCGCAACCGCGTGAGATGCAGCAATCCGAGCGTGAATCCCTCCACGCCGCCGCTCGGGATGAAGTCGAGATTGGGCACGATGGCTTTTTGAATCACCGCGTCCAGCGGCTGCTGCCCTAACAAAAGTTCGCTGAGTCCCGGACTGCGCGGCCGCTCAGCCAGCCGATGTTGCGAAGGCCGCCGCAAATCCGAATCGATCAGGATCACGCGTTCACCTGCCAAGGCGGTCAGCCGCGCGAGACGGTGTAAGGTCGTCGATTTACCTTCGCCCGGCCCCGCCGAAAAAACCACCAAGCTCGCCGGCTGGCCCGCTTTGAGCGCGAGATTCAGATTCGTGTGCAGCACGCGATACGGCTCCGCTTCCGCCGGATCTTCATCTTCCCCGCCGAGCGGATTGCGATTGAAAGGAATCACTCCCAACACCGGAAGATTCAGACGCGATTCAACATCGCCGACGCTGCGGAAACTGGTGTCGAAGTATTCCAACAACAGCGCCGTACCCACGCCAAACACCATGCCGAATAAAACGGCGAACGTGATATTCAACGGCCAGCTCGGACGACTCGGAAACCGCGCGGGTTCAGCCTTGTTCAAAATCTCGATCGTCCGCTTCGGTACTTGAAAATCAATTTCACGCTGACGTAGCGTCAACTTCAGCGTCGTCAATAAGCGGGTCTCGTCTTCCAGTTTCTGCGCTGCTTCTTCGAACGGCCGCATGCGATCTCGGGCTGAAAGAATCTGGTCCACCTTCGCCTGACCGAGTTGACGCTTGAGCTCCGCCACGCGGGCGTCTGCTTCCTTGTAGGAAATCTCCAGCGCGCTTTCGTAGCCGCGCAGCTGTCCGTCCAGTTGCTCCTTGATCTTCGCCCGATTCTCCACGGCCGCGATGAGGTCGGGATGCGCTTCGCCGAGTCGCGCTTTCAACTTGGTCACGTTTTGATCGGCAAGCAGATAAGCCTGCAAAAGATTTTGGATATTCGAATCCTGGATCAGTTCGGAATTAACGAGACTCACACGGTCGTTGGGCGCGATGCTCTGAAAACGTTCCCAGCGCGTGCGGCGGCCAATCGCGTCCACGCTCAACGCGATCAGCGAATTCTGCATCTGCCGCAACGTCTCGATTTCCATGTCGGAGTAGCGCGCGTTGAGATCGACGCCGGAAATATTCAGATCTTTGCGCAACTGCTCGAGTGCGTCGCGCTGGGTCGTCACCACGCGCTCCTGCGATTCCAATTCTTTGCGCAGATGAGCCAGACCTTCGCGCTGCTCTGACGTGGCGAGCGCGATGCGATCTTCCGAATACACGCGGGCAATTTCATCGGCGATCGCCGCGGCCAGCGCAGCATCCTGCGCGAACACATTAATCTCGATCAGCGAAGAGCTGCGCTGCGACTCGACGCGCAACATTTTATCGATGAGATAGCGGTAGGTGATCCCGGACGGCAGCGCACCGTTGGCTCCGAGGAGCGGTGCCAGTCGGGTGTTTAGCCCGAGGTTCTCGATCACCGGGTAAATGATCTTCTCCGACTGCATGATCTTGAACTGATCCTGCAGAAAATAGGGGTCGTAGAAGCTGTTGCTCTGCGCCTGAAAAAGCTTCACCTCTCCCTCGGGTTTCTCGACGCGAACTTTCGTGGCCGAAAGATACCAGCGCGGCAGGAACGCAGTCACGGCCACGGTGGTGATCACCACGAGGAAAACGATCAGCGCGATCAAGGCCTTGCGGAGGCGTAACAATTGCAGGAAGTCCGCCAATGACGCGCTATCCTTGCTGGCAGAGGAGGAGGCCATGAAGTATCCGAAAGCGAACGCCCCGCCGCCAGACCCGGCAAGCTCATTGTGCCCCTGATCACGGCGGACGCCCGCGATGTTAAAGCAGGAAGTTTAAGTTGAAGCCGATATCCGGGTTGCGGCTGCCATAACATCTTACGCTCGGCATTCCGATCCGTGGCGCGGCGAGCGCGCAACCTACAACGCCCACTCCAAATCCTCAAAACGTATAGCCCGCGCTCACTCCGAAGCGGTCGCGTTGCTGGCCGCGCACGGGATCATCCGAATTAATTTCGTCGTGATCGAAGCTCGCCGAGTAGGCCCAGCGCGGCGTCGGCAGCCACGTCACCGCGACACCTGCTCGCGTTGTCGTCTCATCAACGTCCGCGTGTCCGCGACGGCCTTGCAACTGCGAGGGTTCATAGGTGAGCGACGCGGAGGCGACGACCAGCGCGCTCAACGCATGCTCCACATTCACAAAGAAACGATTGACGCGCGTGTCGTTGTAAAGGGCGACATTCGAACTTTCCTCGAGCGTGTGAACGTACCCGCCGGTCACAAACGAGTCTTTCGCGTAGTTGTATTTTCCCGACAACTCCGCGTAGATACCACTCGTACTGCGTTCGGACGAACGACTGCGCCACTCCTCGCCGAGACGGGCTCCGATCGAAAGTTTTTTGGCAACCGCATAATCGAAACCGCCGATCAGAAAATCTGACGTTTTGTTTTTCGTGCTGCCGCCGACGCGATAGGAAATATCTTCGCGCCGATACTCGCCCACCAAACCCAGCTCGGGCAAAAGCGCGTAGCTGCCGGACAGCCCAAAAAGATTTTCCGTACGGTCGAGCTGCGCACCCAGCGAGGCATTATCGTAGTCAAAATTTATGCTGCGAAATTTGACGGTGGTTCCGACCTTGGGTGTCAAAGTGGTCACGAAACGCGCATCGAGTTCGTTACGCTTGAACGATTGGTTGCTGTTCACCGGCAGACCGGCGAGGAGCGACTCCGGATTTTTTGCGATCTGATAGTCGTCGCTCACATCGATGTTAGTCGCGGGGCCAAACGCATGCGCGAGTCGCGCGAACAGATCGTGACTGTCGAGCGTTTTGTCACCCGGACGATTATCAAAATGGTCGAGCGTCAGCGTGTAGGCGAATGCGGCGAACGTCTGATCCGTCAGCGAACCGTTGAACGCGATTTTCGGGGACGCCTCGTACACGATGCTGCTGATCGCCCCATGCTGCGCTCCGAAAATATTGCTGTCGTGCATCACTCCCGCCCGCAGCGTCACCACCCACGCGTCCTCGCGAGACTGATCCGGCAACGGCGCGTAAACCGCCCACGCCGGCAGTGCCGCCAACAGTCCGCTAATCAGGAGCACGCGCGCGAAATTCATCTAATGATTGAGTCATCTGACGTTAACCAGCGCGGGGATGGCGAACCAATTATTTTGCCGGGGCGGGCGGAAGCGCCGGGTTGAGCAACACGTAAAGATTCTCCGCGAGCTTCTGCGGGGCACTGAGCGGAAATTCCCCGGGAAATCGTCCCGTGAAAAGACCCGAATAAATCCGGCCCCATTCGCCAAACACATCAATCGGTCGCCCCAGCGCATTGGGCTCGATCGGCCGCGCCGCGAGCTCGGAAAAAAACGGACGGTCGAGCGTTCGCGGCGTCAGCAACAACTCGCCGATCGGCTGCTCCAACGTGATGGCATAGAAATCCCTCAATCGGCCCGGCTGCGCCCACACCCGTTGACGGCCGTACCATGCGACGCCCGCCGGCACATCTGCCATCACGCCGAAGCGGTGAGCGGTGTCGCGGCTTTCCAGCTCCTGCCGCATGCCGATAAACAGCCCGGGGAAATACGGCGGATACTGAAAATGCAATCGACGCGGTTCCAGCGCATCGTGAACCAACGGCAACGCTTGCACGATCAATAGTCCCGCCACACACAGCCGCGGCCACTGGCTCAGCACGGCGTTGCTCCCGAGCAACACCGAAAAAAAACCCGCGCCGAAAACCATGACCAGGGGCGCCAGCCAGCCCGCCGCCAGCCGTTCGCTTTCGCCCGAGTTGAACACCGCCTGGGTCAATATCAGCACGCCTAAAGCCACCGTGAAAATCCAGCGCAGGCGATTCGCGACCGGCGAGCGGAACGTATAGAGCCAACCCGCCGCAAAAAAACCCGCCAGCCACATCGCGCCGCCGGACCAGATTTGCACTTTGAGACTCTCCTGCGCGCGAGTGAGAATCTTGTTCGCGAGCTTGTTCAAATCCACCATCGGCAACTCCGCCGAAAATGTGCGGCGCTGCGTCGCCGGCTCCGCCGTGGGATCGCCGAATTTTAACGCCACATTTTGCGCCGCGAGTGCGACGGGATGGCCGGCGACCGTAATGTTGCGAATAACCCAGGGCCCCACAACGACCGAAAATCCACCGGCCAACAGTAGGATCGCCCACCAGCGGCGTCGCCCCGCAAAACGGAACGTCGCGTAACCCATCGCGACAACAATCAGCGAACCAGCCGAATATTCGGCGAGAAACAAGAGCCCGCAGACCGTGCCGAGCCCCGCGAGCCAGCCCATCGGCACGCGATCCCCGGCTTCCGCCGCCACCTCGATTCGTGTCCATATCCAAAATGCACCGACAGCGAGCAGCATGAGCAACGGCGCTCCATTGACCACGACGGTCTGCTGCCAGATTCCAACCGAGACGAGCACCGCGAGGGTGGCGATCCAACCGACCCGCACATCAAAGAGTCGGCGCGCCAGATCGAATGTCAGCCAGGCGGTGAGCCAGAGCAGCACGAGATTGAGCCCAAGCAAAAAATAATCGCCGCCGAAGCCATCAGGCGGCGCCGGTGCCGCCGCGAAAAGAGATTCGCGAAACTGCGACGGCATCAATCGAAGCGCACCAGCGATGACCAACGAGTACAGCGGAGCCTGGTGTAATTCCGGATACGGTTGACGCGGATCGAACTTCATTCCGCGGTGCTCCACGAACACCGCCGTCTGCGGGTAGTTAACCAGCGTCGTGAAACCCTCGCCGCGCGCGAGTTGTCGGCCCACGTCTGCCTGCACGAGCGCGGCTTCGGAGGTTGCGCCATGGAATTGAGTCCACGCCACGCGCAACGAAATCACGAAAATTCCCAGCAAGATAGCGCCGAGCCGGATCCACCGCGCACCGCCGCCCATCTCCAGCCAATGGATCAGCTCCTGAGCGTTACGAGGGCGAGGCATGAAAGATCAGAACGGACGAAACCCCGCATGCGTCAGCACGTAGCGGCAGGCCTCCCTGCCGGCCGTTTACGGCGCGCGAAAACAGCAGGCACGGAGGCCTGCCGCTACTTAGGGGTGGGCCCGCAATAATCCGTCACGACGA
>CBRAFL010000333.1:0-5957 GCA_967755055.1 uncultured bacterium | reverse complement strand
ATCTGAAACTGCTTCGTCTGCTTCTCGAAGCCGGTGGTTTGAGCGTCCGCGAAGCGGCGAACGGCATCGAAGCGCTTGCCGTCTTAAAGACCGGGCCGGTGGATGCCATTATTTCTGATATCCTGATGCCGGGCATGGACGGCTATCGACTCTGCATGGCGGTGCGCGCGAGTCCCCAGTCCTGCGATCTGCCGTTCATTGCCTATTCGGCGACGTACACCTCCGTCAGCGACGAAAAACTGATGATTGACGTGGGCGCCGATCGATTCCTCGGCAAGCCGGCCACCGCTGCGATGCTCGCGGACACGTTGCAGGAGCTCGTGCGATCCAAGCGTCACCGCCCTCCGGCTCCAGTCCGCATACGGCAGGAAACGGAGCTACTGATGGAACACAATGAGCGGCTGGTGACGAAGCTTGGACAAAAAGATAGCGAACTCGCGGAGAAAGATGCACTGCTGGCACGGGCCGAAGACGATCTGGGCACGACGCAAGCGCGGTTGCGTCGCGTGCTCGATCACAACCCAGCGCTCATCTGCAGCCTAAAATGGGAGGATGGGAAAATCGCCCCACACGTCGCCAGCGAGACCGTAAGCCGGCTGTTGGGCCTTGGCGTGACGGAAACGTTGAGTCACGAATGGTGGCTCGCTCAACTCCATCCCGACGATCGTGCGCTGGCAATCGCGAGCATCTCCGAAACCGTCACGCACGGCGCCAGCCATACCGAATATCGATTACGGCACAAGGACGGTAGCGTCCGTTGGGTGGAAGATCGCCGGCGAGTCATCCGCGATGTCGCCGGCAAGCCGATGGAATTCACGGGTGTATTGACTGATATCACTGAGCGGAAGTGCGCCGAACTGGCGATCCGGGAACAACGCCTGCAGTGGCAAACCGTGATGGCGATGGCAACGGACGCATTGCTGGTTATTCAAGGCGACAAGCTGGTGCTCGCCAATCCCGCCGCCGTGCGACTGCTGGCTGCACGCAACGAGGATGAATTACTCGGGCGGAGAGCGAGCGATTTCATGCATGAGGACGATTTCGCCGCGCTTAAGGCTCGTTCGCGACTCGCGGTGCTAGATGAATCACGGCTGCCGTTGCTCGAGCGAAAATTGAGGCGGGTGGATCGTTCCGTCGTCGATACAGAGGTCGGCGTGGCGAGATTTCAATTTCGCGGACGTACGGCTCTGCTCGTCGAAGTACGCGACATCACCGAGCGCAAGCGCGCTGAGTCGCGGCTCGTACTTCAACACGCCGTTACTGCGGTGCTCGCCGAGGCGACTTCGCTTTCGGAGATTAATCAGCGGGTTCTTTCAACGCTCGGTTGCGGCCTGAAATGCGAACTCGCGGAGCTATGGACAACCGATCGCAACGCACACGTGCTGCGCTGCACCGACATCTGGCATCCCGCGTCAGCCGAGTTTCGCGAGTTCGCGGCCGCGAGCAGGGATCGCGTTTTCACGAGCGGCCAGGGGCTCCCCGGACGGGTATGGGCGTCCGGCAAGACCGAGTGGTGCGCCGACATCTCGCAGGACGCGGCCTGTTCCCGCCGTGATCAGGCGAGCCGGATCGGTCTGTGCGGCTGGATCGGGTTTCCGATCAAGTTGCGGCAGGAGGTTGCGGGCGTCGTCGGGTTTTTCGGCCGGAAAGTCGCGCCGCCCACCGCGGAGCTCCTCGCGTTTTTCGATACCGTTGGGTTGCAGCTGGGGCAGTTCATCGAACGGCAGCAAGTTGCCGATCAATTCCGGCAGGCGCAAAAAATGGAGGCGATTGGCATGCTGGCAGGTGGCATCGCACATGACTTCAATAATATCCTCGGCGCCATCACCGGCTACAGCGAGCTGGCGCAGATGGAGGCGAAGGGCCACGCCAAGGTCACCGAATACATCGATGGCGTGCTCATTAGTGCGCGGCGCGCGACGGAACTCGTCCGCCAAATTCTCGTGTTCAGCCGCCGTCAGGAGCCGGAGCGGCGGCCGATTCAGCTTCGGCACATCGTGACGGAGGCGACACGACTGCTGCGCGCTACCGTGCCAGTCTCAATCGAATTCCGGACGTCGCTGGACAAGGATACCCCCGTGGTTCTCGCCGACGCGACGCAAGTCCACCAAATCCTCATGAACCTCGGCACCAATGCCGCGCACGCGATGCGTGAACGGGGTGGCCTCCTTGAGGTGAAACTGGAGAGCTGTTTGGTCACCGCGGATCTCGTGGCTTCATGTCCGGAATTACGCGTCGGCCGCTTTGCGCGACTCACCGTGCGCGACAACGGGCACGGGATGGACAAAAAAACCTTGGACCGGCTCTTCGAACCGTTTTTCACGACCAAGCTGCCGGGCGAAGGCACCGGGCTCGGTCTCGCGGTCGTGCATGGCATCGTCAAATCGCACGAGAGCATAATTACCGTGTCCAGCCAGCCCGCCGAAGGCACGACCTTTCAGGTCTATTTTCCGGCGCATCTCGTCGATTCGGAGGTCGAGGTGAAGCCCAGTTCCGAAATGCCGCGTGGCAAGGGAGAGCGGATTCTCTTTGTCGACGATGAAGTGCCCATCGTCGAGGTCGGCATGCTCGTGCTCAATAGCATCGGTTATGTCACCGACACGTGCACCGATGCGAATCAGGCGCTCGAGCGGGTGCGTGCTGATCCCGCAGCCTACGCGCTCGTCATCACCGACCAAACGATGCCGGGCATGTCGGGCGTGGACCTCGCGCAACGGTTGAATGTTATCCGCCCCGAACTGCCGATCATCCTTACGAGCGGCTGTACCGCGGGGCTGCGAACCGATCGCCTGCAGGGAGTCCGCCAATTGCTAGCCAAGCCACTCACGGTACGAACGCTGGCCGCCGCCGTTCATCAGGCACTCTCAGGCACTGAGGCTTCTGAATCATGAAACCAGCAGCCTGTCGGACTTAGTTATTGTACATCCCATCATGATGAAACTCGGTCCTGCCGGCGACGGTTCCTTCCCAACAGGCTGCTAAGGCAGCGCTGCGCGCTGCAAAATTGGCCCAGAGACCGGGGTTTTGCCGGGCACGAAGTGCCGTTTAGGAGTTTGTTGGAAGTCAGCAATCATTTGGAAAGGTGTCCCTGCGACTCGTACGGCCCGAAAGTCCGACAAACTCCTAGTTTACCTTTGGTTTCCCGAGTCCAGTCACCCCATGAAAAAGAGCATCCCTTTGCGCCGCGTTCTCGTCGTCGATGACGACTCGTGTTTTCGCCGGCTTCTTCGACTTATCCTGGCCAACGTTGGATACGACGTCGCCGTTGCATCCGACGGCCGCGAAGCGTTACGGCTTCAAGCCCGCTTCCGTGCGGACGTCGTCATCCTCGATCTCCTCATGCCGGGGATGGACGAATTCGAGACGATCCAACACTTCCGTCGTTTGGAACCCCGCCTCCAGATCCTCGCCATCTCCAGCGGCTGCGGGAATGACCCGCAGGGCCTCCTCTCATACGCCCTCGCGCTCGGCGCCGATCTCACTCTGCCAAAACCGTGCGAGTCTTGGGAAATCGCTCTCGCCGTGCAGACGCTCTTCACCGCCCACACGGATACCGAGGCAGCAGCGTCCACAACTCACGCCGATCCGTCCGCGATGCTCCAACGGTGAGCCGGAAATCTCTCTACTTATGAATATCCTCATCGTCGACGACATCGCGGCCAACCGAAAACTCCTGAGGGTGACTCTCGAGGCGGAGGGCTACCATTATGAATATCCTTATCGTTGATGACCATCCCTCCAATCTCCGACTTCTTCGTGCGGTCCTCGAAGCCGAAGGCATGGTGGTCCGCGACGCCGCAAATGGCGTCGAAGCCATGACAGCCATGGCAGCAGAAACCCACACCGATGCGATCGTCTCCGACATTCTGATGCCGCAGATGGACGGTTACCAACTATGCATGGAGGTGCGCGCCAGCCCGCGCCTCCGCCGCGTACCCTTTATCGCCTACAGCTCCACGTATACCTCGGCAAGCGATGAGAAACTGATGCTCGACATGGGAGCTGACCGCTTCCTCCGAAAGCCGGCGTCGGCCGAGGTGCTGGCGGCGACTGTACGCGAAGTGGTGATGACATCACGCAGCCGTCCGCCGACGGCTGTCTGGTTGCGGCCGGAGCGAGACATATTAAAAGAATACTGCGCGCGGTTGGTTGCGAAGCTCGAAAACCGCAACACGCGGCTGATCGGAAAAATCGAACGGCTAAAGCGGGTCGAGAAGGAGTTGCGCACGACACACGCACAACTGGGACGGGTGCTCGAACACAGCCCCGCGCTGATCTACGGCCTGAGGTGGCAAAACGAAAAGATCATCCCTCATACCGTCAGTGAAAATATTACCCGGCTGCTGGGCTTCGACGTGGCCGAAGCCATGTCCCACGAATGGTGGCTGCGCCAGCTTCATCCGGAAGACTCGGCGGGCGCGCTCGCGAGCATTGGCGAAACCCTCGCGCGTGGCACCAGTCGCAATGAATACCGGCTGCGACACAAGGATGGCACCGTCCGCTGGGTGGATGATCAACGCCGGCTCGTCCGCGACGCGGAAGGAAATCCCGCCGAGTTTATTGGCGTGTGGACGGATATCACCGACCGCAAGCGTACTGAAGCGGAGCTGCACTCGAGTGAAGAGCGATTCCGTTTGATCACTGAGGCCATCGACGAAGTTTTCTGGGTGTCCACTGCTTCACCGCGCGAGATTACCTATGTCAGCCCTGCCTACGAAACAGTTTGGGGACGTTCGCGGCTGAGCTTGAGCGAAAGCCCAAACTCGTTTCACGAGGCGATCCATCCGGAGGATTTACCGCGAGTGCTCGCCGGCTTGGAGGCATCGAAGACGTTGCGACCTTTCGGGCACGAATATCGGATTATTCGGCCGTCCGGCGCCGCGTGTTGGATCTGGGACCGGGGATTTCCGGTGCGCGACGCCCGCGGTCAGGTGACGCATTACGTCGGCATCGCGCAGGACATCACGGAGTCGAAACGGACCGAGATGGAACTACGCCGGGCGCGTGACCGGTTCCAGTCGCTCTTTCAAAATGCGATCGAAGGAATCTATCAATCCACGGCCGACGGGCGCTTCCTCACCGTCAATCCGGCGATGGCACGAATCCTCGGCTTCGACTCGCCGGAAGAGCTCATCCAACAACGCACCGATATCGAGCAGCAGCATTACGCTGATCCTGCACGGCGGGATGATTTCAAACGGCTCGCCGAAGAGCAGGGGATTGTCTTCGGATTCTCCTACCAAGCCCGCCGCAAGGACGGCAGCATGGTCTGGGTGAAGGAAAACGCCCATGTGATTCGTGATCCATCCGGTCGCGTGCTGGGCTACGAAGGCAGCTTGGGAGACATCACCGAGAGCAAATTGGCGGAACTGCGGCTCAAGCTCGAATATGACGTGACGGCGATTCTGGCGGAAGGCGGTTCGCTGACACAAACCTATGGAAAGATTCTCGCTGTTCTGGGCGGGGGATTAAAATGGGATTTTGGCGAAATGTGGCTGGTCGATCGCGCTGCGAGCGAGTTGCGCTGTGTTGAAACCTGGCACGCTCCATCGCCGGAGTTAAACAACTTCGCCGATGCGCGCCGTAAGACGACCTTGCGCCGCGGCACCGGACTGCCGGGGCGCATCTGGGCTTCCGGCGTGCCGGACTGGATATCCGACTTGGCGAGTGGTGCGGCCGACGGGGAGTTTTCCACACTGGCCCAGCGCAGCGGGCTGCGCGGCTGGATTGGATTCCCCATCCGTCTGCGCAACGATATTCTCGGCGTCGTGGGATTCTTTACCGTGCGGGCGCCGCAGCACGATGATAAGCAGCTGGCCATGTTGCGCGCGATCGGCACGCAACTCGGGCAGTTCATCGAGCGACAGCGGCTCGCGGAACAATTTCGGCAGGCTCAAAAAATGGAAGCACTTGGCATGCTCGCTGGAGGCATTGCACACGATTTCAATAATATCCTC
>CBRAFL010000332.1:0-5983 GCA_967755055.1 uncultured bacterium | reverse complement strand
TCGGGCGGCCCGTGGGCCTGGTCGCTCGGCCGTCTCGGCGCCCGGGTGCCGCTCTATGGCAGCGGCCACCGCACCGTCGACGTGGACCGTGCGGAGGCATGGCTGTCGTTGCTGCTGGAATCGAATTGGCGCGCGATCGACGGCGCCGCGTTCGCCGCCGCGCAGCTGGCGCGGCTGACGGGCGACCGCACGCGTGACGTCGACGCGACACTGCGCACGCGCACGCTCGCTGCACTCGGAGCCGCCGACGCACCGGAGCGCTGGCTGCGAATGGTGCGCGAAGTGGTGGTTCTCGAAGCGGCCGACGAGGCGCGTGCACTCGGCGACACGCTGCCGATCGGCCTTGAGTTTCGTTGAGCGAGCAGCCTGTCGGACTTATCCATTGTACATCCCCATTATGACGAAAATGTGGTCCTGCCAGCGACGATTCTTTCCCAACAGGCTGCTAAGGCAGCGCTGCGCGCTGCAGAAAAGTCCAGAGGTCGGGACTTTGTGGGGCATGAAGTGCCGTTTAGGAGTTTGTTGGGAGGCAGCGCTCGCATGGAACGGCATGTCTCAGCGACTCGTAAGCTTATCGGCCCAAAGTCCGACAAACTCCTAGCTCACGACCTCCTATTTTATCAAAATGAAGTCACCACAAAATACATCGGCGCCATCACCCGCGGACGCACCGCTCACCGACGAGCAGGTTTCGCGGGTCGCTTATTCCGTCTGGGAACAGGAAGGCCGTCCCGACGGCCGCGCCCTCGAGCACTGGTTGCAGGCCATTGATCAGCTGGCCCAAGGCAGCAGCCGCGACCTGTCGTTGGCTGACAGTGTCGAGGCGGCAAATTCCAAGGCACGGGTCGTTCCGCCGAGGAAACTGGGGCTCATCGAGATCGCCCCGGCCCGCGGGCGGACGTGATCACGGGGTGGCTGGCCCAAGGTGCTGCACATGGGCGCGCCCGCGGCCATCAGCCGCGCCGAGTGCAAGGCGGGATGCTGGAGTCGAAATCCGCACCGGGTTGACGACCCATCGCGCCGACTACTTCACAGGATTGCGTTTATCCTTTCGATACCCAGCGTCCCACCGATGCCAAATGGATCCAGTCCGCGCATTTCAGACGGGCAAATGCCGCCAGATGGATTTGCGTCGACGGAATGGAGCCTGGTCGTGGCGGCGTCGGCGGGGGGCAAACCCGCGCTCGATCGCCTTTGTCGGACGTACTGGCGTCCGGTCTATGTCTATATCCGCGCAACGGGCGTACCTGTGGCCGAGGCGGAGGATGCAGCCCAGGATTTCTTTGCCGACATGTTGCGCCGGGACTGGCTGAAACGTGCAAATGAGGACCGCGGCAGTTTCCGGGGATTTTTGCGCAATAGCGTCCGTCTGTTCCTCAGCAATCGGCGGCGCGAGGCGCAGGCCCAAAAGCGCGGTGGTGGCGAACAAGTAATTCCGATCCATTCCCAAGAATGCGAACAAGAGCTGGAGCGGCTGCTGCTCGACGAATCCAGTCCGGCCGAACTCTATGAACAGATCTGGGCGAATTGTGTGCTCGAGACCGCGCTCAATCGACTTGCGGACGAGCAGCTCAAGGCCGACAAGAGCGAACACTTCGAACAACTGCGGCCATTTCTGATGACGCCGCCCGGTCCCGGTGACTACGAACGCATCGCCGATCGGTTAAAATTGTCGCCCAACAAGGTCGCCGTGTCCGTGCATCGCCTATCCCACCGCTTTGGCGAAGTGATTCGGGCCGAGGTAGCCGCCACTCTGGCCGACCAGCGCGAAGTCGAATCCGAGTTGCGCCACCTGCTGCGGCTGGTGTCACGGCAGGCGTGAATCGCGCAAGCACTGAAGTTAACCGCCAATCTTCGCTCATCCGCGCCAATCCACTCGGACTTCAGCTTACGTCGAATCCAAGTTTTTTGTTCAAGCTCGTGAGTGTGAACGAGCAGTTCCTCGTCGGGTTTTTTTAATTTGAATTCAACCTGCCCAACATGTGCGACCGACATCGTCGCTGGCATGTGCCGACGCTGCGCTTTTTCCACGGCGCTGTCGGGCATGAGTGCTCACGTCACCATCGGACAGCGGGAGGAATTTGCGTTAGACGATGGCGACATGGTTCCTCAAGTCCCGACCGGTTTCGTGGTGTTGCGAAAACTTGGATCTGGCGCGTCTGCTGTAGTCTGGCTCGCGCGGGATCAGCACCTCGATCGCCTCGTCGCACTGAAGCTCATCGCGACGGGCGCGGATCGGCGGCTCGCCCAGCGCTTGATCCGGGAAGGACAAGCGGCCGCCCGGCTGCGGCATCCCAACATCGTCGCGGTTCACACGATGAATGCCACCGAGCGCCAGGCTTGGTTGTCGATGGATTTGATGGAGGGCGGCGATCTGAGGCAACGCCTCGCGCACGGCCTGCCCTCACCACGCGAATGCGCGGAGTGGGTGCGCAAACTCGCCGACGCGCTCGCTCACGCTCATGCGAACGAGATCCTGCATCGCGACATCAAGCCGTCCAACGTCCTCCTCAGCGCTAATGGCGAGCCGCACCTCTCCGACTTCGGACTCGCGGCCCCGCTTGAAGGTGGTGGCGATCTCACCCTGCCGGGCCAGGTCGCAGGCACGGCCGCTTATCTCGCCCCGGAATTGCTCGCAGGAGCAGACCGCGCTTCGCCGTCGTCCGATGTGTACGGACTTGGCGCGGTGCTTTATGAATGCCTCACGGGCCGGCCGCCATTTGTCGGCGACTCGACGGCGGTCATTTTCGCGCAGCTCGTCGCGAGTGATCCGCCGGCGCCGCACCTGCTGCGTCCCGATATTCCCCGCGATCTCGAAACGATTTGCCTGAAGTGCCTCGAGAAAATGCCCGCACGTCGTTACGCATCCGCTTTGGCACTACGCGCGGATCTCGATCATTATCTGCGCGGCGAACCCATCACGGCGCGACCGGTGAGCTTCGCGGAAAAAACGATCCGCTGGTGCCGGCGTCACCCCGCCACGGCAGTGTCAACCGGTCTTGCGGCGGTTTCGATCCTCAGCCTCGCCATTGGCGGGCCGCTCGTGGCGCTGCGACTCGCGCATGCTCGAGCGGAAACGGCGGCGGAGGCGGCTTCCAGCAAGGCAGTGAGTGAGTTTCTGCGCAAAGACCTGCTCGCGCAGGCCGCGCCCGACAACCAACCCGACCGCGATCTGAAGTTGCGCACGGTTCTCGATCGCGCCGCCAAGGCGATCGACGGCCGTTTCAACAACCAGCCGATGGTCGAGGCCGATCTTCGCGATACACTCGCGACCACCTACCTGTCCCTCGGCGAATACGCTGCAGCCCACCTCCATTGGGAGCGCCTTCGAGAGCTGTACAGGCAACATCTCGGCGCGGATGATCCCAAAACGCTCCTCGCCGGAACGAATCTAGCGGATACACTCAGGCACCAGGGAAAATTCACCGAGGCCGAAAAGATCTGTGCCGAGGTGCTGAAGGTTCAGCGGCGAGTGCTGGGCGCCGAACATTCCGAAACGATCAGCTCGATCAACGCTCTTGGGCTCATATTCTCGAAGCAGGCTAAGTGGGCCGAGGCCGAGACCATGTTTGCCGAAGCGCTGCAACTTCGGCGGCGCGTGTCAGGCATGAATCATCCGGACACAGGGGCGGCGATGAACAATCTTGCGGGCGCTTATCTCAACCTTGGAAAGGACCAGGAGGGCACGAGGCTGCATCTCGAAGTATTGGATTTGACGCGCCGAATCCTAGGCCCCGATCACCCGAATACACTGGTTGTAACGAATAATCTGGCGAACATGTATCTCAAATTTGGAAACTTAGCCGAAGCCGAGAAATTTTGCGATCTCGCGCTGGAGGGGCAGAAACGCGTGCTTGGGCCGGATCACCCCGACACGCTCATTTCCTTGACGATGCTGGCGAACATATATTCCGCTCGGGGCAAATTCGCGGACGCGGCACTGCTTGACCGCCAAATTCTTGACACGCAAAAGCGCAAGCTCGGGCCAGATCACCAAAACGTCGGTGTCTCAATGAGCAACCTCGCAACCGCCTATCGCAATCTCGGCAGACTGGCGGAAGCAGAAGAACTGCACGCACAGACCTGGGAGCTGAACAAACGTGTCCTGGGTGCCGAGCACGCGTTCTCGCTGAATTCGTTGGGAAAGTTAGTCGGTGTTTATGTTGACGAGGGCAAATTAGACGACGCGAGTCGCCTTGGCGCAGTAGCCGTCTCGACGTGCGAGCGAGTGTTGGGGCCATTCCAGGCCTACACGATTCAAGCACAGCGCTTTTTCGGCACCGCACTTCTTCGACAGGGGAAGTTCAACGAGGCCGAGGCGGTGCTTCGCCGCTCCTTCGTGGGTGCATCAGCAAAGATGAAAAGCATGTGGCAGACGGCCTTCATCGAGAGCCAGCTCGGCCAGGCATTGCTTGCGCTGAAGCGTTACGGAGACGCCGAGCCACTGCTGCTCGACGCGCACGCCGGTTTGACCAAGAACGTGGCCGTCATGCCACCGGCGGACCGTACCGAAATCGCTGCTACAGCCGCGGCGATCGCGCAGCTTTATCGGGAATGGAACCAGCCAGAGAAGGCGCTGGCGTGGGAGAGAACGGTAGCGGAAGCGTCCGCCGGAAAGTAACGCAGGCATCTCGTCGGCACGAGATGGCATGGCTTCTCAGCTTGAGAAGTCTCATCACCTCGAGTCCGTCGCGTTGCAGTCGCTGATCCGCACTGCTCGTTCGTCGTTCTCGTTCTCTCGAGGAGCTCGTCCGACGAGAACGAACTGAGACGCGCGGCGGTGAATCGCGTTCATTGCGCCCACTGCTCCCGCACCTCCCGACACCGGCACTCGCGAAAATTGCGCCTGGTTTTTCCAGGTAACTTGGCGGAATCAAAACTATTTTTGGGGAACGTGTCATCCGTGCCGGAAATTTAACTACTCCCATGGGGAGCGTGCGCTTCGAACCAATCACTCCTGCAAATTCAAATCCATCCCACCAATCGCTCCCGCTCCGTAGTCAGCCCGATCATGAAAACACCTCCCGAATCCACCCTCCCTCGAATCGTCGGACACGTAAGAATCATCGCCAGCATCATCACGCTGCTCAGCGTGGCCGTCTGTGTCCCGGCAATTGATGCGGCCACTCTTCTCGTCACGAACACTTCCGACACCGGACCCGACGCGCCCGCCCCGGGCTCGCTGCGGGCCGCACTGGTCACCGCGTCTGATGGCGATACCATCGACGCAACCGGATTAACCGGAACCATCACGCTCGTTGCCGGTACTGGTCAGCCGGTTTTGCCGTCTGACCTTGTGATCGACAAAGCGGTCACGATTCTCGGGCCGGGAGCGGCGAAGCTGACAATTGACGCGAATCAAGTTGGCCGGGCTTTTGATATAGCCGATCACACGGTCACCATTTCAGACATTACCATCACCCACGGGATAGGTTTGGGGGGAGGCGGCCTTAATGGGAGGGGAGGCGCCATTCGCAGCACCCAGTCCCAGCTGACGCTCAATCGTTGTGTCATCAGCAATAATTCTGCGGACCATGGTGCAGGCATTTACAATGACGGCTATGATGCTGGTGTTTCCAACGTTACGATCAACGACTGTATTTTCAGCGACAATACGGCTGGCATCAGCGGCGGCGCGATCCATAGCTCTGCTTCCATCGGCAGTGCGGTTGTCGTGATCGCCAACAGCACGTTCAGCAATAACGTGTCCACACGCGGCGGCGCCATCCTCAATAACGGGGGCGAGCTCAACGTGAAAAATAGTACGTTCAGCGGCAACTCGGCGGGCGACGGCTATGGTGGCGCGATCGTAAACCAGGATGGACCGTCGTCGATCGTCAATAGTACCATCAGCGGCAACTCCGCAAAAACTGGCGGCGGCATCTATAATTTTGACGGGACGCTGTTTTTGGCTAACTGCACTCTCAGCGGCAATACGGCACCACACGGGGGAGGCGTTTATAACCAAAAGTTCAAGGCCCCT
>CBRAFL010000331.1:0-6003 GCA_967755055.1 uncultured bacterium | reverse complement strand
CGCACGCGCAGTGCTTTTGGAGGATTGCCGTCCTGGAAACCGAAGAAGCAGGCAGCGGTGGACTGGCTCATGTAGCCCGAGCCGGCATGAATCTCAGTGGTCTGAGATGAACCATCGGCGAGCTCCATTGTGACCCGCGCGCCAATGGCGGTGGGGTTGCCGCCCGACTCTCGCAGCTGGATGGACACGGAGTGATGCCTCGAAATACTGCCGTTGCGGTAGGCGAGCGTGGTGCTGTTGTTGCGCGAGATCACAAAATCCGGCCAGCCGTCGTGATTGAGATCGAGCGCCGTGAGCGCCTTGGCGTCTCCCGGGACAACCAGATGAGTTTCTGCCGCGGGCACCGGAGTAAAATGTCCGTGCCCATTGCCTCGCAAAAATTGACTGAGGCCTCCGTCGAAGCGGCCGACCGAAGGAATGGGTGCGTATGAATTTTGTACCGCGTAAATATCAGCGTAGCCATCGCCGTCGAGATCACCGGCAACCATGCCTTGGATCGGCGCGATCTGCGCGATTCGGGGTAGGGGTTCGAATCGGAATGTGCCGTCCGGCGAGCTGAGAAAAATTCCGCTGCGCAATTCCGTCGCGGCGTACCGTTGAGCTGAAGCCAATTTATCTTCGCCGACGATCTCGCCCAAGGTCGCACGCGCGTAGGCATTGTTTTTTTGGAATCGCTTCAGCACCGACGGAATCGCCGCCCCCAGATCCCTGCGGTTGCGCCACGGGAAGAGGCGATCGCCTTCATAGTAGGCTTCGATCGTTTGAAGCTCTTCGCCATCACCTCTGAAATCTCCATAAAAGAGGAGTGCGGGATGTTCCGGCGTGGCGTGGTACTGCGTATTTAGTCCGACGTTACCGACGACATAGTCGGGTTGGCCATCACCGTTGAAATCCGCGGCGGCGATGGAGGTCCACCAGCCGGTTCCGGCGCTGGCAAAACCCGCCTTCTCCGTCCAATCGTCGAAACCTTCTCCGTTGCGATTGTGGAAATAACGCACGTATCCCCATTCCAACGTCACCAGGAGATCAGGCCAGCCATCGCCATCGACGTCTGACCACAACGCGGCGGTGACCATGCCGACTTCGCGTAAACCGGGCGCCAGGCGATCCGTCACGTCCTCGAACTTACCGCCACGATTCGCGAGCAGTGCACTCTGCGGGGCGAGCGGATATTGACCGGTGCTCACTCGTCCACCGATGAACACGTCGAGCCGGTCGTCCCGGTTGAAATCAGCAGCGACCACCGCGCCGGCGTTGATCGCTAGGGCTGGCAGCGAATCGTTAACGGCCGGTCGAAAGGCGGCATGACCGTCATTCAAGAAGAGTCGGGGCTGATATTCTGGAGCGCCCGCCGGAAGCGCGTTTCCGCCTTTGGTGATGAGCAGATCAATCGCTCCATCGCCGTCTGCGTCGAAGAGAAGAACAGGTCCATCATCGACTGCGCCAGCCGGTAGGATCGCCGCCGTTTTAATCGCTGAGAAACGCCCGTCGGGTGCGCCAAGCAGGATTCGAGCTGGCGTCAGTGTTGTTCCACCGAGCACCACATCGTCCCATCCGTCGCCATTGAGATCTCCGACAGCCAAGCTGGGACCGCGGCGATTGAGTCGAACGGGAAGCAATCGTTGCTGCGCCGTTTCGTCCACCACCTCTTCGCGAGAATCCAACGACAGGCTCGAGGTCTGACTCACATCGAGAAATTGGCCGTTGTCCTTTTGTTTCGCCGTGGTCTCGAGCCGCGGAGCCGCACCCGACGGCTCGGTGATGGTCAGGCGTTGGTCAACGGCGACATCGGAGAACGTTTGGATCAATCCGCTGGGCCATGTCACGGTGAGCTGTGTGATCAGCGTGTCGTCGCCCAAACCGAAATGCAGGTTGGGTTCGCTACTGGACAAAATCCCTCGAGCGAGCACGAGCTGACGGACTTGAGTGCCGGATTTCGTTTCAATTCGCACCGTCGCTCCCACTCCAAAACGGTTGGAAGACGTTCCACACAGATCGATCAGGATGCGATGCCCCCTATCCGAATCGTTGCGAAGAACGGTTACGCCCTTCTGATAATTCGCGTAAACGAGGTCGAGATCACCGTCGCCGTCGAGGTCGCCAAACGCGGCGCCAAAACTCACCCCTCGCTGGTTAAGTCCCCAAGCCGCGCTCACGTTTTCGAATTCCACGTCGCCGTTCTGCTGACCAGTAGAACGCAGCGCGAGGTTCGGTTCTGCGAGAACCGGGCTTTCGCGCATGATCCTGAGTCGCCCAGCGGCGCTCTCTGCGCTCATTTGGCGCGCGAGCAAGTCGACGTTGGTCGATTCGCGATGCATGCCATTCGTCACGAAAAGGTCGATACGGCCATCGTTGTCCAAATCTTCGAACCGTGGCGACCAGGTCCAGTCGGTCGCAGCGAGCCCCGTGAGAAATGCTGCTTCGAGACATCGCCCCATGCCCGTGTTGAGGAAAAGCGCGTTCCGCTCGTACTGCGGCGCGAGGGCTGGATTTTTTTCGTTTTCAATCGTGCGCCCCCGCGAATCCGCCATGCCACGCTGATCTTTTTCGTGCGTGGTCGCAGCCATATCACAGACCAGAAAGTCGATCAGCCCGTCGTTATTCACGTCTCCCAAATCCGACCCCATCGCCGAAAACGGCATATGCGGGATGATTTGATCAATCACGTTCGTAAACGTGCCATCACGGTTATTTCGGTAGAGTTTGTCGGGGGCGGCGAAATCGTTGGCGACGTAGAGATCAGGCCAGTCGTCGTTGTCGAAATCCCACCACGTCGCGGAATGGCCCTGCGCTTCGCCTGAGATCCCCGCCCGGTCGGTAACGTTCGCGAATGTTCCATCGCGATTGTTGCGGAATAGATAATTTTTTTGACCGTTCGGATGTTCGTTGGAGTTGAGAAGATTGGTTTGAATAAACACGTCGAGCCAGCCGTCGCGATCGTAGTCGACGAAGGCTGCCATCACCGACGCATCTTTCACGTCGAGCCCGTACAGGTGGGCCATTTCTTTGAAGGTGCCATCGCCCTGATTGATATAGAGGAGGTTCGGCGCACTGAACCGGCAGACATAAATATCCAGGCGCCCGTCGTTGTTCACATCGGCAAACGTCACGCCTTGTTTCCAAATGAGAGCGGCCTGGCCTGTGTCACCGACGCCCGCCTTGTCGGTCACATCTTCGAATTTGAAATTCCCGAGATTCCGAAAAAGCCGGCAACTTTCCGTTTTGCTGACCACGAAGATATCCGGCCGGCCGTCGCCGTCGTAATCTCCAATCGCGACGCCCGTTCCAATTTCGCCCACGTCAAATTCACGATAGAGTTCTGACCACATCTTCGGGTCCGAATAATTGTTCGTCGTGACGATGCCGGTTTGGGCAGGAGCGAGTTCGGTAAACATCGTGGCTCCGCGCGGACCAGACCTCGAGGCTAGCGCGCGGGCGCTTATTCCCTTTGTCGAGTCTGTTGCCTCTCCCCGTGCTCCATTGAGAAAAACGACCGCCGTTAGACATGTCCCGATCAGAACCTTTGCGAAACTCCGCGCTGCCGTTCGGTCGGAAGGTGCGCGGGGAAGCATAGCCCAAGGAGGGCACCCCAAACAGCTCAGTCAAGAAAGAGATGCCCCGCTTCGACGGCCTGAATTTTTCACGCCGCTAGTCCAGCAGGTGGCGTGCTCGCCACGCAACGGTTCGATGCGTACTGCGAGCGTGCACCACCACCGGTGCCGAATTCGATTCGTTCAAGTCACCGTGACTTTCCTTGCCACTCTAATCGGCGAAGACTCCTATATCATCATCCCAAGGATCATGTCGCCGGACGAAATTTAGACCGCAACAAGCTTGAACCACAAAGGCACAGAGCCACAGAGATCCAACCTCAACGGACGCGTCTTCTCTGTGCCTTTGTGTCTTTGTGGTTCAACGATCGCGACCTTCCTTGAAGCGGCTCAGACTCGTTCTGAATGACCCTGTTTCCCCGGATCGCTTCTCGACTCTGGATTATTTTTCCTCTCATCGCGTGTGGCTTTCTTGTGTGGGCCAGCGTGAAGCGAGTCGAGCGAGTCGAATATGTTTCTCAACTCGCGGGCCGCGCCGAAGCGGTTGACGCCATCGATCCAAAATCGCCGACCGGCTACGCCCACGGACAGCGGGAATTGATCGTGCCGGAGCGCAACGAGAACAGTTTTAATTTAATCGCACAGACTCAGCAGATGTTCGCGCACGGCGAATGGCGTGTGCGTCACGTTGAGTACGACAACGCTCCGCTCGGTCGAGATGTGAATGCGACCTCGCCGGCTCGCTGGTGGCTCGGCTTGGTCGCCGCGATTGATCACGCCATTTCCGGTCGGCCGATCGGACGCTCGGTGGAATGTGCTGCTCTCTATGCAAATCCCATTCTGCATGGATTGTTGCTGATCGGCGCAGCCGTTTTCGTCGCCTGGCGATTCGGCGTTTTCGCGGCTGCGCTGCTCTCCGTTGGATTGGTTGCACTATTTCCATTGGCCGCAGGATTTTTGCCGGGCGTGCCCGACAATCATGCGCTGGCACGCGGTTTTGGGTTTTTCAGCATTCTGGTGTTGATCGCCGGAATTGGCGGCGAAGCGCAGCGGAATCGCTGGTTTGCACTGGCAGGTGTCGCAGGTGGCCTTGGGCTGTGGATCGACGTTCCGACTCAGGTGCCGATCATCACTGGAATTTTGTTCGGCGGGCTGATTGCGGCATGCATGTCACGGAGAAAGTCGGACGAGGCCTCGCGCGACATCGACCTTGCAGCCTCGTGGCAGGTGTGGGCAACGAGTGGAGCGACGACGATTTTTTTGGCGTACTTAATCGAGTATGCTCCAGGGCATTTGGGCGCGTGGAATCTTGAAACGATTCACCCGGTTTACGGTCTCGCATGGCTGGGTGGTGGCGTAGTGCTGGCGCGGATAACAACGTGGAGCGAGCGGGGAGTGCGCGGGAAAAATTCGTGGCGGCTCGGCGATATTTGCGTGGTGCTTCTTTCAGCGGTCGCGATCGCATCCGTCCCTGTGGCCATGAAACTGACGAATAGCCCGGGATTTCTGATCTTGGATCTTCCTGCGGTGAGACTGACCGACCAGCCGGGAGGCGTGGTCGCGGTGAGCTTTTGGGCCTGGCTTACTCGCGATGGGTTGAACGCCAAAATTTGGGCGACCTTTCTGCCGCTGACGATCCTAGTCCTGGCGGGATGGATGATGATACAGCGCTCGACGAAATCGGACTCTCGGACTTCGTTGGCCATCGCCTTGGGGCCAGTGTTGATCGCGCTGGGTTTCGCCTGTCAGCGGTTGAGTTGGTGGAGCATGTGCGACGGTGCGCTTCTGGTCTTGATGGTAGCCGTGCTCGCTGGGCACCGGGCAACGGTTCCGAAGTCCACGCGTTGGCTCTGGGCAGGTGTCGCGGTGCTCTTCACGATTCCGGGAGTTATTCAGCTGTTACCGCAAAAATCCGCTGACGCCACGATGAAGCTGACCCGGATGGAGACCGAGGAGTTGGTCGAGCGACACCTGGCGCATTGGCTGGCCAAGCGTGCGGGCGACGAGGGGGCCATCGTTTTTGCACCGCCGCATCAGTCGACGACTTTGGGTTTTTACGGCGGACTGCGCGGACTGGGAACATTTGCCTTCGAAAATCGAACCGGGTTTGGCCTCACTCTGAATATCACCGGCGCGAATACGATCGATGAAGCGAGGGCTGTGATCGACGCGCGCGGCGTCAGATATCTGGTCGTCCCTTCGTGGGATCCTTTTTTCGAAGAGTTTGCACGGCTTTATCTGGTCAAGCAGTTCTCCAATCGCACGAGTGTGCTGATTCAAGAACTGCGACGAGGGAATGTGCCGCCGTGGTTAAAACCACTCGCTTATCAGATTCCTGAAATCAGCGGGTTCGAGGAGCAGTCAGTTCTCGTTTTTGAGGTGGTTGATCAACAAAGTCCGGCCGTTGCGACGAGTCGGCTGGCAGAGTATCTCGTGGAAATGGGGAAGCTCG
>CBRAFL010000330.1:0-6010 GCA_967755055.1 uncultured bacterium | reverse complement strand
GGCCGCGAGAACCTTTCGCATCGCGAGCCGGATGATGTTGCACTGATTGTTCGTCACATTGTGCAACAGGGGCTGGTGCGGAAAATAATCGATCTTCACCGCGCTGAAGTTCTGCCATTCAAGTTGCAACTCATCGCCCATTTCACGGCTGTGCGAAGCGATAATCAGGCCGTTGATCCCGCGCGTGTACAGAATCCCGCCCAGCCGTTTTTGCGTGAAGCCGTCTTCGTGCAGCCAGAAATGTTCGAGTTGATAGCCGAGCTCTTTCGCCTTCGCCTGAGCGCCCGAAAAAAACTGCAAATGCGCCGGGACTTTTTTCCAACCCCAGCGCGTCTGCCAGTTGGTCACGTATGCGAGCGTCGGCGTCGTACGCGTGGTGGTGCTGTGACGGCGATACGCGATCAGCGCGCGCAGCAACGGATCGGGCGAGTAGCCCATTTCCTGAGCCAGCCGCTTGATTCTCTCGCGCGTGCTTTGCGGCAGACGAGGGTGATTGCGCAACGCGAGCGACACCGTCGTCACATGGACGCCGGCCTTACTGGCAATATCGGCGAGTGTCACCCGCCTCTCGTTGTTCATGGCACCGAACCTATTTTCTGAATACAGCCGCGGCGGACTTCACCACGGGAGCGTCGAGGACCGGGCACGTTTCTCCGGGAAACCAAGTCCCTTCGACGTAGGTCGTGGTCGGAATTTCCGGCACGCCGCGCTTCCCATGCTGCAGCTGGCCAGCCAGCGTTTCAACGGCCAGCCCTCCGACCGTGCGATGATTCTGCCGCACTCCGGCTGTTGCGCCCGTCGTGTCTTCGAGAAACACATCCACCAACGCGATGTCCCGCGGCACGCGCAAGCCGAGCGTTTTAAACGCAGGCAATACGAACGACGCTTTGCTGATCACCACCTGCGGCTGATGTTCTTTCAGCCACTTTTTAAATGGGACGGCGTCCACCTCGACGGGGGCGTGACTTTCATTCCACCACCGCTCGACGGGCTCGGCGTCCGGAAAAATATAAGCCGGGATGCGATCAGCCGGCGAAATCGTGTCCTGCTCGCAAAGAAACCCTGCTTTCCAGAGGTGATCCACCGCGTGATCCCATCCGCGATGCATCACAAAACCGATCCGTCGGTAGCCCGCCGCGAGGACTTTTTGCATCGCAAGCCGAACGATGTCGCACTGATTGTTCGTGACGTTATGCAACGCTGGTTGATGCGGAAAATAGTCGATCTTGATAGCGCTGAAATTTTCCCAATCGATCTGCATCGCATCGCCCATTTCGCGACCGTGCGATGCGACGACAATGCCGTGAATGCCACGCGCGTGCAAAATCCCACTCAGCCGGGTCTGCGTCATTCCTGATTCACGCAGCCAAAAGTGATCCAGATGAAACCCGAGCTCCTTGGCCTTCGCTTCCGCGCCCGCATAGAAATCCGCATGGGCGGTCGCTTTTTTCCAGCCCCACCGCGTCGCCCAATTCGTCACGTAAGCAAGCGTCGGCGGATTCGTCCGCGGCGTGAGTTTGCCGCGGTAAGCGACCAGCGCGCGGAGGAAAGGATCGGGCGCGTAACCCATTTCATTCGCAAGTTTCTGGAGCCGCGTACGAGTGGTCTCGGGGAGACGCGGGTCGTTGCGCAGCGCCATGGAAACCGTCGTAACGTGCACGCCAGCTTTGGCGGCCACGACAGCAAGGGTCACGCGGCGTTCGTTCATAGGGGTGAACCATTGCGTAGCTGTTCAATCGCCCCGCTCAAGTCTATAGTTAGAGTTTTCGGCTGATGGCGTACCCACGGCGACGACCTGAGCATCGTTTCTCACCGGTAGTTCTGTGGAGACGGTTCACCCCATAACGTACTTTTACCCCTCTGTCTTCACCGCAACGCGGGCCCCTTTCATCTCTCGTGGCTGAAGAATCTTTTCACACCCAGCATTCGCCGTTCGGGGCGTTTGCTAGTTTCACTGTTGGCTTGGTCGATGCACCCGGCGGCTTTGGCCACGCGCTACGTGGACCCGCTCAACAAAATATCTACGTCGGCTATCGCAACCTCGCGCACGCCCAGTGGCAGTTGCTCCCCTTCCTGACGCCGCCCAAATCGCAGGAAACGGCATTCACGGGAGATACGACCATCGTCCAGCCGCCCAGCGGTTTTCGTTCACTGCGGCCAACTGATTATCAACGCCAGCTGGATTGGGCCAGCGACACGTGGCGGGCGGACAAGGCGCGTTTCGGATTCTCGTTGCTCTCACCGTTTGGCGAGGTCGCTGATCCTGCGACGCTCACCAAACCCGCCGCGCGCTTTCACCTCGCGCCGCTGATCACAGGCTGGATCGAATACGATAATCGTGAGGGGACAGAACCCGTTGAACTCATCTTCGGCGTGGGCGATGGCTGTGAAACGCTTCGACCGCTCACCGACACAAGTAAATCGCTCCTCGGTTTCGCAAGCGGCACGGAGTTTGGCTATGCGACTACGCCCGCGCGCGGCGTTGCGATGCGACAGGGCTTCGATGTGCTCGCGCCAAAATTCGCCGATTATCGAGGGCTGCTCGTTATCGCCGGTGAAACCGCGTTGGTTTTCACCGTACCGGCCGGTCGACGAAAACGTTTTCCCCTCACACTCGGATTTTATTTTGGCGGCGTCGTCACAACCGGTGTGACGGCGAGCTACGCGTACACCCGCGTGTTCCACGATCTCGAAGACGTGCTCGTCCACGGCCTCACGCATCACGCCCGCTACAGCAAATTGGCGGCAGCTCGCGATCGCGAACTCGCAAAGAGTCGGCTCGACGCCGACCAAAAATTTCTCATCGCGCAGTCCACGCACAGCTATCTGGGCAGCACGCAGCTGCTCTGGTCCGATGACAAACCACTCTGGGTCGTGAACGAAGGCGAATACCGAATGATCAACACGTTTGATCTCACGGTGGACCACTTGTTTTTCGAGCTCGCGTGGCATCCTTGGAGCATTCGCAACGCGCTGGATGTTTTCGTTCGTCGCTATTCCTACCGCGATCAACTCGGGCTGTCGTTCACCCACGACATGGGCGTGAATAATTTTTTCACCCCCGCTGGCCACTCCAGCTACGAATGCGACGGCATCGAAGGCTGCTTCAGTCACATGACGATGGAGCAGCTCTTGAACTGGGCGCTCTGCGCCGTGACGTACGCTCAACACACCGGAGACGTCGCCTGGTTGCGCTCGCAAAAAAAGACGCTTCTCGCGTGCGCCGAGAGCCTTCGCCGCCGCGATGATCCCGACCCACGCAAGCGTGACGGCATCCTGAAACAGGATACATCGCGCTGTGGCCTCGGCGCGGAAATCACGACGTACGACAGCCTCGACGTCAGCCTCGGTCAGGCGCGCAACAACCTTTATCTCGCGGTCAAAACGCTCGCCACCTGGGTCCTGCTGGAAAAAGCGTTCGCGCTCCTTCGCGATAAAAAATCCGCGGCTGACGCTGAAGCCACCGCCAATCTGCTCGCGAGCACGCTCACGTCCAAATTCGAATCCGACACGGGTTTCTTTCCTGCCGTATTCGAAAAAAACAACCGCTCGCGCATTCTCCCCGCGGTCGAGGGTTTCGTCTACCCGCTATTCCTCCGCTACTACGAGGCGATTGCTCCCAACGGTCGTTTTGCCGCTCTCTTCGCCCAGTTGCGCCTTCATATCACGCAGGCGCTTCAACCCGGCATCTGTCTCGACGCAACGAGTGGCGCCTGGAAGATGAGCAGCACGAGCACCAATACCTGGTTCAGCAAAACGGCCCTGGCGCAGCACGTGATTCGCCAACTCTTTCCCGAAGCGCTCAACGACGCGGCCCGCGCGGCGGACCGCGTTCACGCCGACTGGCAACGCACGCCCGGTTGTGGCGCCAACGCGATGTGCGACCAGATCCGCAGCGACACGGGCATCTCCTGCGGCAGCCGTTTTTATCCGCGCGGCGTGACCTCATTCCTTTGGCTGTCGGAATAGTTTTCTCTCATGGCTCCCCCTCGCACTTCAGGTTTCCCCCGCCGCCAGCGCGTAGCCGCACGCGTTAGCGTGCGGTCCGTGTCGCCCTGCCGTCCGCCAATTCCCGTTGCCGCATTTCATCACGTGCGGTTGCAAATCTTTTCCTTCCGCCGCCTCGTTGGAGGGCGCTGCTCCGTCAGCGCTGTTCGTATCGACTCCAGCTGCGACGAAGCGCAGCCCTCCACCTTTTTCACTGCGACGAAAACCACTACGCAGATACGCGCTACAGCGCAATTCGTAGCCGAACGCGTTAGCGTGCGGTCCGTGTCTCTTCACCCCGCGTTGTAACCAACACGGCTACCCTCTCTCCACCCCTTCAACTTCACGCCATGTCCACTGCCATCACTCCCAACGCCAAACTGACTTTCATTGAAAAGGCCGGGTTCAGCGCCGGCGACGCCGCTGCGAACTTCGTGTTCATGTCGATGGTGCTCTTCCAAACGAGCTTTTACACCGACGTCTTCGGCCTGTCCTCCTCTGCAGCCGCCGCAATCCTGTTGTGGCCCCGCCTGTGGGACGCCGCCTTCGACCCGATCATGGGCGTCATCGCCGATCGCACCAACACGCGTTGGGGCAAATTCCGTCCGTGGGTTCTCTGGACTTCGCTGCCCTGGGCTGTGGTCATGATCCTGGCTTACACCACACCACAAGGCTGGAGCATGGGCGCGTTGATCGCCTACGCCGGCATCACGAACACCGTGCTAATGACGCTCTATTCGATGAACAACATGCCGTATTCCGCTCTGGGCGGCGTCATGACGGCCGACCTCAACGAGCGCACCAAGCTCAACTCCTACCGCTTCGTTTCGGCCAACATCGCCCAATTCATCGTCGGCGGTCTGACCCTCCCGCTCGTCGCCAAATTCGCTCAGGGCCACGACCGTCAGCACGGCTGGCAGACAACCATGACGATCTGGGCGGTCCTCTGCTTCATCCTCTTCCTCGTTACGTTCTTCACGACCAAGGAGCGTATCCAACCTGTCACTGCAACCCACTCTTCCCCCAAACAGGACTTCCTCGATCTGCTGAAGAACAGCCCTTGGATCGCCCTCTTCATCTACACCGGCTTCCACTTCGCGATGCTCACCTTTCGCGGTGGCGCCCACTACAACTACTATCATCACTACGCCGACAAGGCAGCGATGTTTGACTGGGTCCAGAAATTCGGCCTGACCACGCCGGAGCTCGCGTCCACCGGCAGCGTCGCCGACTGGCTGGGCTACATCGTTCACGGCACCCGTGAAACTGCCGCCAATGCCGCCGACGTCTTCAACAGCATCATCAACATGCTCGGTACTGGCACCACCATTCTCTTCATCATGCTTTCCGCGGGCTTGTCCCAGAAATTCGGCCGGAAGAGCGTCGCTCTCGTCTGCTTCTCGCTCGCGACCCTGAACGCCTTCGCAATGTATCTGCTGCCGCCCGACGCCACCTGGGGCATGGCGGCCCTCGCCATCACCGGCTCCATCGTCTATGCGCCGACTTGCGCCATCATGTGGGCCATGTATGCCGACGCCGCGGATTATTCCGAATGGCAAACTGGCCGTCGTTTCACGGGCATGGTCTTCGCCACAATCGGCTTCTCGCTCAAGTCCGGCCTCGCCCTCGGTTCCGCCTGCTTGCTCTGGATTCTCGCGGGCTTCTTCGGCTATGATACTCACATGCCCGACGCGCCCAACGCCATCGCTGGCTTCCGCACCTGCTCCAGCATCATCGTCGGCTTGTTCTTCGTCGGCTGCGTGGCTTCCGTCGCCGCCTGCGGGCTGAACAAAGGCGTCACCCTCCAGATGTCCGCCGACCTCGCCGAGCGACGCCGCAAGGCAGGTATCGCCAGCTGAGCGCACGCTAAGCCGCGACGCCCTCTATCGCGCATCAGCGTCGCATGAGAAAACGCCGTCGATCTCGTCGCTTCACGCAACTTCCAGCCGTATAGAACGTCCGGTCCGTCATGAGAAAACTTCTTCCCTCCGTTTTTCTCGGCGTGGCTCTCAGTGCGTACGGC
>CBRAFL010000329.1:0-6054 GCA_967755055.1 uncultured bacterium | reverse complement strand
CGACGCCGTCGAACGCTGCAAACTCGATGCGTCGCCCGTTTGGCTTGGGGAGTTCATCGATGTAAGAGCGCAACGTCGGGATCAACCCGAGATCATCCAACATCGCCGGTCGGAGTTCGCGGGCGAACTGATGCACGATCCGCACTGATTTTTTCACGAGCCGTCTCACCGGAGCGATCGCCTTCCGAATGCCCTTGGGATTGAGCGCCGCGTCCTTGGCGAAGCTCGCCAAATGGATATTGATGCCGACGAGAAGCTGGCTGATTTCGTCGTGCAACGCGCGGCTGATCTTCTTTCGCTGGCGTTCCTGCATCATCAAATTGCGATGCGTCATATCGCGTAATTCCTGCTGAAGCCGGCTGGATTCCTCCAACAGCTGACGAGCTCGTTGCTCGCTGGTCTTGAGATCGATTTCAATCGCCTCACGCCGGATGATTTCCTCTTCCAACCGACGATTCGACGCCGCGAGAATGTCGATCCGGTGTTGCGCGTCCTCCGCCAGTTTGCGCGCCGAACAGTCAATGATCGCCACCCGGCACCATTTTCGGGCGCCGTTGACGGTGACGGCGGACTTGGCCTGCAAGTCGGCCGAGAAAACTTTGCTCCCACCGTGCAGGAGCGACGCTTCGAAAACCTGTTTGTCGAATCCAGAAAATATTTTTTCGAGAAATGCCTCAAAAGCCGGGCGACTCCGCGGCGCGACGAAAGGCTGAAAACGGCGGCGGGTTAAGCGGGACCTTTCCGTGCCGAGCAACGTCGCTCCGGTCAGATTTACCTCGAGAATCAGCCCTTGTTCGTTGAGGGAAAAATAGCCGACGGGCGCAAAATCATAGAGGTCCGTGAATTTCTCCAGCCCCGCATCGACTTCGATTTTGGATTGTTTGAGTTCCTCGTTTTGCAGCTCCAGTTCGATTTGGTGAATCTGAAGTTCCTGCAGAATCCGCGTCTCATCCGATTTGGATTCGACGCGAGGCGTCTTCGCCCGCAGCTTGCGCAACCGTTGCTCGGCCCGTCGGCGCAACTCGACGTCAACTCCCGCTTTGCTGGAATGCTTTTTCATCGTTTTGGTTTCGCTGCGTTACCGCCACGTCTCCGACTCGGTTTAGCTTTCGCCACGCGGAGCTGCTGCTGCGCGTCCGTGATCTCCAGGCGTCCCAGCGCTCGACCCAATGCAAGATCCTGCTTCGCGGAACGCGTCGCCAGATCACTGTGTTTCTCGCGCAATTTTGCCTCCATTTTCTTGGCCGCGGTGATGTCCGCGAAAGTAATCACCACGCCATCAATCTTGTTATCCACGGTGCGATAAGGCATCACGCGCGCCGTGAACCAGCGTCCGTCCTTGGTGGTGATGGATCGTTCGGAAAAGACCAGCGTCCGCAGCACCTCGCGCGCGTCCGTGACCAGTCCCGGATAAAGCAGGTCCGACGCCAGATCGGTGATCGGCCGGCCCACATCGCTCGGGATGAACTTGATGATCGCCTTCGCCTGAAGAGTGAAGCGACGCACACACAGATTGTTGTCGAGAAACACCGTGGCAATGTCGGTGCTGTTCAGCAGGTTCTTCATGTCGTTGTTCGCTCCGGACAACTCGTCGAGCTTCGCCTGCAACTCGGCATTGACCGTCTGCAGTTCCTCATTGAGCGACTGCATCTCTTCCTTGGAAGTCATGAGTTCCTCATTGGTCGACTGCATTTCCTCATTGGTCGACTGCAGCTCCTCGTTCATCGACTTCAGCTCTTCCTGCGAAGTCTGCATCTCCTCACGGCCTGCCTGCACCTCTTCGCGGGCGTGCTTGATTTGCCGCTCCAGTTCCCGCTGCCAGGCGTTGTGCGCGGGCGCTTTTGCGGTCCCGGCCGCGAGGCTCAATTCGTGCCGGATGACCGACTCGGAAAACACGATCAGCACCATGCCGAACAGCTCCTTGGGTTCTTCGAGCGCCTGCACCATGATATCCACTGAACGCGCGTCAGCCTCGTGCCCGACCTTGATGCCACGGACCGTGACCGCCCCTTTTTTCCGGTGAACTTTTTGGAGGGCGCTGGTCAGATCATCGCGCAGCCCCTCGCGGGCCATCGCGATGACGTTCCAGTTGGCCTTGCCGGCCGCGGGCTCCAGATATTTTCCGGTGCGGCCGCTGATGTAGAGAATATCGCCGTCGTCGTTGACGAGCACGGCCGGCGGGGCAAAGCGCGCCTGAAGCATCTGATCCGCGACCGACTGGAGGCTGGAGGCGGCGCGGCGCGCTTCCGGCGGCGCATCCGGCGAGTCCGCCGGAAGCGGCAAAAATACGGAGGGAAAATCGACCGGGTTGCCCGACAAGGTGGAGGCCGTGCGTTGAAAAATCCGCTCCTTGAGCGCCAACGGCGTAAACAGATTCGCGAATCCTCCGATGCTCTCCGCGCTGCCGAGAAACAACACCCCATTGGGATTCAGGCTGTAGTGGAAAAGTGGAAACAGTTTTTTCTGCAATTCCGGAGTCAGATAAATCAGCAGGTTCCGGCAGCACAAGATATCCAGTTTGGTGAACGGCGGATCCATGATCAGGTTCTGCGGCGCGAAAACGACCATCGACCGGATCTCTTTGTTTACCCGGTAGCCGCCCTGCTCCTTGACAAAAAACCGCGCCAGGCGCGCGGCCGACACGTCCGCAGCGATGTTCTCCGGGAATAACCCCTGACGGGCTTTTTCAATCGCGTCCTTGTCCAGGTCGGTGGCGTAAATCTGCAGGGAAAAACCATGCGTGGACTTGATCTGGGCCAGCGCCTCAGTGAACACCATGGCGAGCGAGTAGGCCTCCTCGCCCGTCGAACACGCCGCCACCCACGCCCGCATCACGCCGCCCGTCGGCCGCCCCGCCAGCAATGCGGGGATCGCCTTCTCCGCCAGCCGCTGCCACGCGGGGGGGTCGCGGAAAAAATTCGTCACTCCGATGAGCAACTCCTTGAAAAGAATTCCGACCTCCTGGGGATTCTCCTGCAAATACCGCACGTAGGCGTCGATCCTCGCCACCTGATGGATGCCCATGCGGCGTTCGACCCGCCGGTACAGCGTGCTCCGGCGATACAGCGTGAAGTCGTGGCCGCTATGTGAGCGCAACAAGATCACAATTTTCTCCAGGGCGCTGCTGGCCTTTTCTTCCACGGTAGTCTTGGACTTCGCGATCAACGGCCGATGCCGAAGATAACCGGCGAGTTTGCCGGGCAACTCCTCGGCCGGACCGACAAAATCCGCCAACCCCGCCTCGATCGCGCTGCGCGGCATCGCGTCGAATTTTGCGGTCGTCGGATCCTGAACGAGCACCACCCCGGCATTATCCTTGATGGCCTTGAGACCCACCGTGCCATCGCTGCCCATGCCCGACAGGATGACGCCAATGCCGTGCTCGTGTTGATCCTCGGCGAGCGAACGGAAAAAGAAATCGATCGGCAGCCTCAGTCCGCGGGAAGCGGTGGGGGCCAGCAAATGCAGCGTCCCGTGGAGAAGGGACATGTCGCTATTGGGCGGAATCACATACACGCAGTCCGGCCGGACCCGGGTGCGGTCCTTGACCTGCACCACTTTCATCGGGGTGGCGCGCTGGAGCAGCTCAGGCATCATGCCCTTCTGCGTCGGATCGAGGTGTTGGATGATCACAAACGCCATCCCGCTGTTCCGCGGCACGTGTTCGAGGAATTGGACCAACGCCTCCAGTCCTCCCGCGGACGCACCAATGCCCACGATCGGAGTCACGTGATCCGCCATCCGCAACCTCTGCACCGGCGATTTGGATACGAGCTCTGCCGCGCCACGGACGGAAGGACGTTTTGAAGACTGACGAGGGACAGGCTTTTTCATGGTACAATCACGCCGCCGCCGCATGGAATCGGCACCGACTTGGCCTTGAGCTAGCCTCAAAGTCCGCAGGCTGTCGAGCCCACCACCAAGGACGCTGCCTCTCCTTGGATCGGGTTTTCTTTGACCAAGGCGATGCGCTTCCGGAAAAACTGTGGCTGACGACGGACATAAATTCGTTCGTGAGCAAGTTCAGCCAACCGCTGTCACACCGGGTGGTATGGGAATTCGCACTTCGATTTCGGTGCCGCTACGGCGACTGGTTTCGATCGTCAGCGAGCCGCCCACCGAGGTTGCGCGTTCGCGCATACCGAGGAGCCCGAGGCCGTTTTTTCCTTTTTGTTGGATTGAGCGAGGTTGCGGGTTGAAGCCGATCCCGTCGTCGTTGATCACCAGTTGAACGAAAGCGCCCTCGAGACTCAGCCGCACCGTCACGTGGCGTGCCCGAGCGTAGCGCTCCACGTTGGCCAACGCTTCCTGGAGAATCCGGTAAAGCGCCAGTTCGGTGTCGGCAGCCAGCCGCGCGGTCAGTTCCGCGCAGGATAGTTTAACCGCGACACCGGTCCGCGCCGCGAACTCCGTGCACGTCTCGCGCATGACGGCGTCGAGGCCGAGTTGGTCCAGCACACTGGGGCGCAGATTGCGTGAGATGCGCTCCACTTCCTCGGCGGTTCTCCCGAGCATTTCGCGGAGCGCCATCGCCTCGTGCTTCGAGGCGACGTCACTCGCTGGAAGTTTGTCCATCAACGCCTGGCTGCGAAAGACGACGGCAACCAGCAGCTGCGTGATGTGGTCGTGCAGTTCGAGCGCCACGCGCCCACGTTCGGCTTCCTGCGCATGCACCACGCGGTGAGTCAACGCCCGCAACATTTCCTCGTTGCGCCGCGCCGCCGTCATGTCCGTCACCACCATGCCGATCGTCGCACGGTTCGAATCATTTTTAGCCAGCGGGTGAATGGAGATTTGCACCGGCATCCGCGAACCATCGCGGCCGTTGAGAAACAATTGGAGTTTCGAGCCAAACTTGCCCGGTCGCTTCAAAAGCGGTCGAAGCGTCGCCCGGTCTTCGTCGGAAAGAAAGCTGCCAAAAGAGCCGCCCATCACCTGCTCGAGCGGCCATTGAACCATTCGCGCAAAGCACTCGTTGGCGTAAAGAATCGTCTTATTCGCCATGAGCGTCAGCGCGCCCTCGTTCATGGACTCGATCAGCACGCGGTAGGCGCGCTCAGCGCCTTCCAGTGTGAATACCTGGCGGCCCCGCCGGCCTGCGACCATCACCGTATCCACTTCTCCACTGCGGATCGCGCGAAGCGTTTCGTCCGCGACGGCCAAACGCGCACGAAGTCCGTTGAGTTCGCGAGACTGCACCGCGCGGGCGGAGGACTTTTTCCGGGTGGTTTTCAAACTGCGATCTTGCTGTGAGCGGATAAGCCCAGGTCTTCGAACAGCCCATCCGTGTTCAACAGATTCCCAATGAAGCGGCGCACGGGCCGGGGAAATTCCTTGATGAGCGTCGGGGTCGCAACGATCTGGTGGTCACGTGCCATCTCGGGTTGCTGATAAATGTCGATCACCTCCAGCCGGCAGTTTCCCTTCAGCTCGGTCTCGCACAGTTCACGCACACGCAGGACGGCCTGCCGCGACCGGGCGGTGGCTCCCGCCACGAAAAGTCGCAAAACATATTTGCTGGGGCGGCGGGGGGGTGGAGACTTCACAAAGGCCTTTGTGACGGGGCTGGTTTTATTTGTTTTCAGGGTAGTCGTCTCGGTTAATGGATGGCGCGCAAATCCAGGCCGACGAGCACGCGGGCAGTGTCGGAAAGATCACCGATGAGGACGCGCACGGGCTTCGGCAATTTTCGCACCACCGTGGGAATCGCCAGGATCTGGTCGCCTCTTGCCAGTTGGGGCTGTTTCGCCAAATCGATCACCTTGATGCGATACAGTCCTTTGAGGTGAGCCTCGCAAAAGGTCTTCAGGTTCGAGAACGCCGCTTGCGATTTGGTCGTCTGGCCGGTCACGTACAAACGCAGTTGCCAGAGTTTGGCGGCGTGCCCACGAGTGCGGGGAGCGCCAGGTTGTTTCGCCGTTTTTGATGTCATAAAATTCTCCTGCCGGATTTCGGTCTGCCCTGCGTACCAGCCGGTCCTTTGACTTTGATATCCGCCTGGCGCAGGAGGCCCGAAGCCGCTCGCTCAGTGCCCAACACGAACGTCCGCGTACC
>CBRAFL010000328.1:0-6072 GCA_967755055.1 uncultured bacterium | reverse complement strand
CCGGAGCGCAGCACTCCGTCCGTTGCTTCCATCACACAGCTGAGTGCGGGAACTAACTAAACCGGGTCAGACGGGATAAGGATTGTGCGCAGTATTAATGCGTTTAAGAAACGTCAGTCCCCCTACTGCCATGTCGTCCACCGCCGCTCAATCCACCGCGCACACCTGGAAGTTTTTCCGAACCGGCGGTCTCGATCAAGTCTCGCTGGAAACACCTGCCGATCTTCTCGCGCTACGCGACCTCGATCAGAAACTTTGGGTCGCGCTCAGTTGCCCCGTGAAGGGCCTCGAGCTCGACGACAAGACACTCGCGCGCATTGATTCGGATAACGACGGTCGCATCCGTGTACCCGAGTTGATCGAGGCCGTGGAGTGGGCCGCGTCCCGTCTCAAAGATCCGGGAGAACTTCTTTTGGGTCGGGAGAGTTTGCCGCTGGCTTCGATCGACGATTCCACGCCGGAAGGGAAAGTGCTGGTTTCCTCCGCGCGACAAATCCTCGCGAATCTGGGTCGGAAAACCGCGACGTTCATCACCGTGGCGGAAGCAGCAGACACGGCGAAAATATTTTCCACGAGTGCGCTCAATGGCGACGGCGTGATTCCTCCCGAGGCCACGGAGGACTCGGCCGTTCAAGCATTGATCAAGGATATCATCAGTTGCTGTGGTGGGACCGGAGATCGCACGGGCTCGGTGGGCGTGACTGCGGAACAGATCAATACCTTCTTCGCCGAGCTCACCGCCTATCATTCGTGGGTGCAGCAGAGCGCAATGAAGGAGATCGCAATTTTGGGCGACGAAACGGAAGCAGCGGTAAACGCGATCAAAGCAGTGCGCGCGAAGGTCGAAGATTATTTCGTGCGCCAGCGCCTCGCCACGTTCGAGCCGCGCGCCATTGCCGCGTTGAATCGGAGCGAGGCGGACTATCTCGCGATTTCTGCCAAGCCGCTCGATCGCGCTGCGGCGGATGTCGCCAGTTTTCCCCTCGCGCGCATTGAGCCCGATCAGCCGCTGCCGTTGCTCCACGGAGTGAATCCGGCGTGGGGCGACGCGCTCGTCACGCTGCATGGCACCGCGGTTGGCCCGGTTTTCGGAGCAGACCAGAGTACGCTGACGTTTGATCAGTGGTCGGAGCTCAATGCGCGGTTCGCTGCGTACGAGACGTGGTTGGGGAGCAAAACGGGCAGCGCGGTTGAAAAGCTCGGACTCCAACGCGTGAAAGAAATTCTCGCCGGAACCGGCCGGAGCGCACTCGACGCCCTCGTGGCCGCCGATCGCGAACTCGAGCCGGAGTACAAGGCGATCAGCGATGTGGAACGACTTGCGCGTTACTACCGCGATTTGCGTTCGCTGCTGTGTAATTTCGTCAATTTCGCGGATTTCTATTCGCCCGATCGTCTCGCCATTTTTCAGGCCGGCATGTTGTACCTCGACAGCCGCTCGACGGAACTGTGCATCCGCGTCGACGGCCCGAGCCCACTCGCGGCGATGAGCAAAGTCTACGTGGCCTACTGCAGCTGCACGCGCGCCGGAGTCCCGGCGATGCAGATCGCCGCGTGTTTCACGCAGGGTGACAGCGACTATCTTTTCGTCGGACGCCACGGCGTATTTTACGACCGGCAGGGGCGCGATTGGGATGCCACCATTGTTACCATCGTCGAAAATCCCATCAGCATCCGGCAGGCGTTCTGGTCGCCCTATAAAAAATTCATCCGGATGGTCGAGGACTACGTCGCCAAACGCGCCGCCGCCGCTGACGCTGAGTCGACCAGCAAATTGGCAGTCGTCGCGGAAAAAACCGTGCACGCAGACAAGCCCGCGCCGGCCGCCGCGCCGAAGAAAATCGATGTCGGCACGGTCGCTGCCCTCGGTGTGGCCGTTGGCGCCATCGGCGGAGCGCTCGGCGCCATCGCCACCGGACTTGCCCGGCTCGCCGTCTGGCAGTTGCCCCTCGTGATCGTGGGCATCATTCTTGTCATCTCGCTTCCGTCGATGGCCATCGCGTGGCTTAAGCTCCGTCAGCGGACGCTCGGTCCGATTCTCGATGGCAACGGCTGGGCGGTGAACGGTCGCGTGAAGATCAATATCCCGTTCGGCTCCGCGCTGACGGAAACGGCGACGCTTCCGCCGGGAGCGAAGCGCTCGCTCGAAGATCCGTACGAAGACAAGGAAGCCGCCCGTCAAAAACGGCGTGTGATTTTCCTCATCGTCCTGATTGTCCTCGGAAGCGCGGCGATTTTCATCCGCTGGAAGCGGCTGCAAGATGGGCACTATTTCTGGGAGCCGAAGCCCGAACCGGCGGCACCAGCTGCGTCAGTGCCGGCTTCGACTACGCCTGCTCCCGCTCCGACGCCGCCGGGAAAGTAGTTCAGCGCGGCTTCTGTGTAGCGGCAGGCCTCCGTGCCTGTCCGTATTCCGAGACTGGAGAGATGACCTCCGTGTCGTCCGTTTCCGAGCTCCTTTTCCCCCTCGATCTTCTATCTCCGATCTTCGGATACAGCAGGCGCGGAGGCCTGCCGCTACATCGGACGGTCCGTGCACACTCCCTCAACGCGACTCGTTCCACTCCGCCGCCGAATAATTCTCGATGAGTCCGGAGACTTCGTCTTCGTCGAACTCCGGCCACGCTACCGCGGTGGAAGTTGTGCCGAGCGCATTCGCCAAAAGGTCGACGAAATCCTCGCGCAGTTTTTCCTCATCGACTGTGATTCGCAGCGCCGGCCGCCAGAGCGAACCTTGAAAAAGCAATCCACGCTTGTTTCGTTTTTGCGCGGCACCCGCGATTTTTTCGCCCGTGTCCAGGTGAACGACGTCGTAAAGTTCGGCGCGTTCAAAACACACTCCCGGTCCACCGCTCACTGTTGGCGGGACGTCGCGATGTTCACGGGCCGGCTTGTGCTCTTCCGTGATTTCGGCTGGCTCGTTCGCCGCTGCGTTCTTCGTCACGGCGGGAATTCGCTGCCGTTGCAACGCTGCCGCGAGACATTCGTGCACCTCGCGATAACTTTGCGTGGCGCGCACGTCTTCCAGCGGATGGCCACGCGGAATCACGAGTGAATACGTCCAGTCGTCGCGATGATCGACAATTCCACCGCCTGTCGGACGGCGACACAGATCGAAGGTTTCTCCGGGCGGCAACGCACCGCGGACGAACGCGATTTTTTGACTGTAGCCGAACGTAAACGCTGGCGCGCGCCAGCCGTAATGCCGAAAGCGTGACACCTGCTCGCGCGGGTAACGTTGGAGCATTAAGAAATCCACCGCCATGTTCTCGGCGGCGCCAGCGGTGCGAATAGGTAACACTTCAAGACTCATCCGCGACGAGAAAATCCAAATCGGGCCCAAAGACGAAATCCAATTTTTCCGGTGTAACGGGCTTCACATAGGTTGCGCGCTCGCCACGCAACTGGGACGAGCCGTGGCGCGGCGAGCGCGCAGCCTACAATTCTCGATACCACTCGCGACACGGCGCTGGCACTTGAAGACTGGCGAGTTGTTCGGTGATCGTCTGCGGACATGTTTTCAATCGAGCGGTCAACGGCGCGAGATCGAGCGCCAGGCACGCCTGCCGCGTTCGCGCAATTTCCGGTTGGTCGGTTCGGGTGATCGCGGTGATCGGTGCGTCGCGTTCCGCCAGTTTGAAATGCGTTCGAATGCGAACACCGAGATCGTAGCGCGACAACAGCTCGGTTCCGGCCCAGTGAAAAATCCCGTTGGTGTCCGCTCGCTCAGCCAACTCGAGCAAAACCTCCGCGAGATTTTCAGCGGTGCAGGGCTGACGAAACTCGTCGGTGTAAAGCCGAGCCGTGCGGCCGGCGCACCAGTCCGTCAACAAGCGCTCGTGCAGTCCTCGTCGGCCGCCCGGACTATTTCCCATCAGGAGTGGCGCGCGAACGATCGCCGCCAATTGTGGTGCCGCCGCCATGACCACGTGTTCGCTCGCCACTTTTTGTCGGCCGTAAAGATTGATGGGCGAGACCGAGTCCTGATCCGTGTAGGGCGTCATGCGCGCGCCATCGAATACCTGTTCGGATGAGATGTGCAGCAGTCGTGCGCCTAAATGTTGTGCGAGTTGCGCGAGCTTTTCCGGCAGCGCCACGTTCATCGCGTCGGATCGAATGGAATCTGTCTCGCAGACCGCGGGCTCGGAGATCGCTGCGCAATTCACGATCACGTCAGGAAACACCTGGAGCACGCTGCGAGTGACGGCGTCAAGTTGCGTGAGATCGAGCGTGAGCCGCTCGGTGACGCCCTTCAGCTCGCCGGTGAACGCGCCGACCACGCCGATGACATGATGTCGCCGGCGCGCCGCGGCCGATGCGAAGGCGGAACCGACTAGACCGGAGGCGCCGGTGAGGAAAATCTTCATGGAATCGAGCGAGTGAAGGGAGACGATTTCCACTCGCTCGGGAGCGTACGTGAAAAGCCACCCAAACCAACACACCCCGCCCTTCGGGCACCCCTCTCGAGAGGGGACTTCGGCTGCTTACGGCGTTGAAAATCCCCTCTTGAGAGGGGTGGCGCGAAGCGACGGGGTGTGTGATTGGGGCTTTTCACACACACTCACTCACGCTCGTGGCTACAAATACCGACACCGTGCTCACGTATCCAATAACGCGCGTACGCTCCGCGAAATTTCGCTTAGCGCGAAGGGTTTCGCCAGGCCGGACTGCTGAGTGCCGACAATCCAGTCCACGGGATCGGGGATGTCCTGGTTTCCGATGCTCAATAAACGCAGATCAGGAATTTTCGCGTGAAGCTCGCGAGCGAGGGTTTCCGCTCCGCCTTTCAAATCTGCGATGAGCAATTGAACCGGCCGATCGGAGTCGGCCGCGAGCTTCTGTGCGTCGTCCGGCGTCTCGGCGGCGAGCACGCGATAGCCATCAGCAGTCAGCATTCCCGCCACCATCTTGCGGACCACATCGTCCTTCTCGATCAACAAGAGGGTCTCATGTCCGCGCGTGGCTGGCAGCGACGCCAGCGGCATTCCACGAGTGGCCGCTTCCTCGGGTTCGTGAACACGCGGGAGGAGAATTTCAAACGTTGCCCCCGCAAGCACCGCACTGCGACAGCTGACATGACCGTTGCTCTCCTGCACAATTCCATAAACCAGCGCGAGCCCGAGCCCGGTACCTTTACCTTCGGCTTTCGTGGTGAAGAACGGTTCGAACAAATGCATCTGCGTCTCCGCATCCATGCCGGTGCCGTTGTCTTTTACGGTGAGGCAAACGTAGTCGCCCGGCGGCAAATCCGCGGTGCGACTGCGCCCGGGTTTAATTTCCCGATTGCTTGTGCTGATCGTGATGCAGCCGCGATCGCGCAACGCATCGCGGGCGTTGATTACGAGATTCAGCAGCACTTGTTGAAACTGCGTCGGGTCGGCACGCACGTTGCCGAGATTTTTCTCGAGATCGATTTCCAGCTGCCCCGCATCGCCGACAAGACGCGCCATGATCTCGGCGTTGTCCCGCACGATGCGATTGAAGTTGGTGACACGTGCGTCCATCGGCTGACGACGGCCGAAGGCGAGTAATTGACGTGTGAGCAAGGCCGCGCGCTGGCCGGATTTGTGAATCTCGTTTACCTCCCTCAACGCTTGCGGCCGATCGAGCACCTTGGCGGCGAGCATTTCGCAATAGCCGTTGATGACCGAGAGGAGATTGTTGAAATCATGCGCCACGCCGCCCGCCAGTCGGCCGACTGCGTCCAGTCGTTGCGAATGGACCAACGCTTCTTGCAACCGGCGTTTTTCCGTCGTGTCGCGATAGATCGCGACGACATGCTTGATGGGCCCGCGGGTGGTGGCGATGGGACTGAAACTCCACGCGGCGTAGATCGTGCCGCCGTTTTTCTGCACGACATATCCTTCGCCGGTGAGCGCTCGACCCGCGCGCGCGTGCCGTTGCCAGCTGGAGGTTTTGATCACGTCGGATTTCTCCGCGTGCAGGCTGCCGTGGCAGGTGCCGACCAGCTCCGCGGCGGACCGGCCGGTCATCGTGCAAAAGCTCTCGTTCGCAAAGACAATTTTGAGCCCGTGTGCGCCTCCTTTCGCCTCGCCGATAAAAACGCCATCG
>CBRAFL010000327.1:0-6089 GCA_967755055.1 uncultured bacterium | reverse complement strand
TGGTATTCGACCAACTCTGGCGGACGATCATCCAGCGCGTATGCAAGGCGGAGAACCTGGCCGTCGATCGGATGCGTCGGCAATAAATGGATACGCAGCGGAAACTTGCCGGCGGCCGAAACCGTCAACGCGTAATCGAGTCGCGGAGCGGATTTCGTGGCGTCAGCGAGATCGAGCGGTGAGAATGTCGTGGGTAGCACCGTGACAGCGGCGCCGGTGTGACCTAGCCCGGAGATGATTTGCCACGCGACATTCCCGCGCGGCGTGTTCGCCGTGAAGCGCGCGGCGTCGAGAGAGATAAATGTGCCTGGTGCGGGCGATGACACAAGTGGGCGCGCAGCGGCGGGAGGAGTCCATCGGCTGGGGCGCATCGAGAACCATTGATCGTCTGCCGGTTCGAGCGACATGATCCCGCGCCATTTTCCGCGGGCGAGTTCCTCGTTAAAGAAACGGGTTTCCGTGATGAGTCGGGCATCGGCGGCGTGCGCAAGATCGAGGTGGCCGCGTTCGCCTTCGAAGGTGCGTTCGTTGGCGAGTGAGGAGCCGACGATCGGATAATAGACGAGTTCGTAAAACGCGTCTTGCTGCGCAGCGGGAATTTTCGCGCGCAGAGCATCGGCGCGCGCGCGGAGTTGCGCGAAGGCGTCAAGGCGCGTCTGCACTTCGGCGTCGGTGAGCGGGCTGGGAACGCGCGGCTCACGCGGGAGCCACCACTGGAGATGCTCGGGTTTGCGTTGGAAATTGAGAACGTAGTAGTCAGCGAGCAGTGACGCGATTTCGGCGGCGTGCGCGGAGCCGAATTCCCGCGCGGCCCACTCTGGCAGAAAGTTGTTTAGGTTCTCTGGACGCCAGCGGTCGATATCCCACGCCATCTGGAGAAAAAATTCGGTGGGGATCTCAGCGGGTTTGATGTCACCGACGTTAGCGATCCAGATGCGATCGGCGCCGTGCTCATAGGCTTTGTGCATCTCTTCCCAGACGAGCGCGGGGGGAGTTGTACAGAGCCAGAGGTAAGAAAGGGGACGACCGAGGTACGAGAGATGATAGTACACGCCGAAGCCGCCGGAGCGCGTGCGCTCGGCGGCTGACGCGAAATTGCGGACGTAGCCAAAATTATCGTCGGGCCAGACGATGGTGACATCGTCGGGCACGCGCAGGCCCTGCCGGTAAAGAGCGAGAACCTCCTTGTACGCGCAAAACATCTGGGGCACGTCCGTCAGCGTATGAAGGTAGGGCGGATTATCCCTAATCCGCCGTGCTTTATCGGCAGCTGTGGTTTCCGCAGACGGCGCGTTAGGGATAACGCGCCCTACCTCGGCCTGCCCGTCAGGCGGAACGCGCCTTGTCGAGTATTTTTCGATGAGTGTGCGTTGATCGGCGAAGATTTGCTCGAGCGTGCGGATGCGCTCGGCGTCGGTCTTTGGACCCTGCATGTCAGAATCGTGGATACCGCGCATGCCCAGTGTGTAGATATTCTCGAAACGACCGTTTTCCGCGACGCGCTGCTCCCAATACCGAAGGACGCCCTCGCGATTCGTGATGTAGTTGTAATCGGCGGCGCGGTCGTGAGGCCATTCACCGACGTTGTTGCGAAGCATCGGTTCGGCGTGCGACGAGCCCATGACGATGGCATAGTCGTCGGCGATTTGTTTGTTTTCAGGAAACGCGTTGAACGGCTTGGTGGTCGGGTGCATCCCGGGCCAAAGCGTGTTGGCGCGAAGGCGGAGCAGGAGCTCGAAAACTTTCGCGTAGGTTTTCGGGCCGATGCCGCCGGACGCGGGCTCAAACGTTTTCGCGGCCCACGGTTGGAGGCCCCAGTCCTCGTCGTTGATGAAGATGCCGCGATATTTCACCGAGGGCGGGCCGAAGCGGCGGGTGGCGGCGGGAATCGTGAGGGTCGATTTTTTCGGTGGCGGCACGTCGGCCCACCATTGCCATGGCGACACGCCGATCTGCGCGGAGATTTCGTAGAGTCCGTAGATCGCGCCGCGGCGATCACTGCCGGCGATCACGAGCGCCTGGCGAACGTTCGGAAATGGATGGGGCACGACCGCGATGACGAAACTCTCCCACGCGCCAGCGAGTTGTTTTAGCTCCAGCTTTCCGCTTGTGACCAGCTCATCGAGCAAGGCGCTCTGGCCGAGTACACCGACGAGAACGACGTCGCCGGATAATGCTTTTGGATCCCGCGCGACGACGGGCTTGTGGCCGGAGACGTGTTCGATATCGGACGCAAGATCGCCGGCCGCGCGCGCTACGGCGGAGTCGGTGTTAGTCTCGATGCAAAGAGTGGCGGCGCCGGTCTCGGCGGAGAGCACGAAGTCTGCGTCCCTCGCGTTTTGCACCAAAGTGCTTTCGCCGCGTGCGACGAAGGTTACGCAAAGAATTCCGAAGAAAAGGCAGGTTCGGCGAAGCGCGAATTGCCGCCGATGAAAACAGGGGCGGTTATTTCGAGCCGCAATCATGTGGGGGAAGACGCCGGGGAGTGCACCTGGGAACTCACCGCCACTGTGATCGGAAAGATTCGCCGACGCTTCGCGGCTGCCGTCTCGGGATGTGCTGGAAGGTCGGATATGCGCTGCGCGTGACGACGAATTCCCGGGCGACCGTGCTCGGCGATGCAACGAAGCTGGACATCTTGCATGCGTTGAAAAAGTCCGAGGAGTTGCTCCGGCAACGGGTAGTGATCGAGTCCGGAACGTTCGAGGGCGAGGAGTAGTTCATGCGTGGCTTCGAGGGTGGAGAGGCAGCCAGCTTCTGGTTGTTGTTTGATCACCCACCGGCTGGGCGCGGCGTTCGAGAACATGATTCGCGGCAAGCGCTGGAGGCTCGGGCTGGCCCGCCAGATGTGCCGCACGAGCCGCCACGTGGCATCGAGCAAGAAGACGACGAGTCGTCGGCCGTGGAAATCGGCAGAGTGCAATTCCCCTTTGGAGAGATCGCGAGCTCCGGTCTTTGGATACAGCAGCACCGGGAAATTATTCGGATCGTTGATCAGCGCCTGCACGGTCTCGTGCTCATCGAACCCGATGCCCATGTGAATCTCGCTGTCGGCGAGACAGAGATGCGTGAGTCGACCGGTGGCGGCTTTCACGCGCTTGAACTCATACGGGTGCATGAGGAACACGAATTTCGTGCGCGTCGGCATCGGCGTGATCGACGCGCACCAGCACAGTGGCTTCGGCCAGAAACAGCGGTAACACATCTCGCGACTCATGAGACTCGCACGGTTGAGACGCCGGCCGCGCTTGACCAGTGGCAAAATGCAGCGATTTACCGCGCACCTGCCTAATGAACCCGCCGTTTGTTATAATTGGTCAGAAATATGGGGGCAGAAAAATAACCAGGCATTGAAAAACGAAATTCGAATGCTGAATTCATTTTTTCCATTTTCTGACCCTATTTCTCTGCCGATGCCTACACCGCCCTTGTTGATTGCCTCTTTCATGCAAGCGCTGCGCTTGGTTTGCCTTCTTGCTAACGATCATTTCGAAATCACGCCCTCGTACGGATTGAGCCTCATCGATTCTTCGGGTTGAAATAACCAGAAGGACCGTCCCGCATAGTAGCGGCGCAGCCGCTCGTTCTCGGTCTCGCCGAGATCGCGAGCCCAGATGACCGGAGCGGCATCGATGTCCGCGGGATTATAAATCCATTCCTGATGGGCACTGGGCGCATAGCCGTATCGCACAAAAATAACATGGCGCCCAGGCCGCTGTGCCAGCAATTGCTGCTCCACATTTATATTTTGCGGCCTTCTCGCCTGGAGTTGATCTGCGGTCCGATGCGTCGCGATCGCCTTTGCCTCTGATGCGACGATTACGAGCAGAACAGCAACAGGTATCGCGCTCACCAGGAAACGGCCCGTCTCCCGCCCGGCATATTTCCATTGCTGCAAGTAACGCATCGATTGCACGACCAGGACGAGGAACGCTGTCAGAAAAGGCGCGCCGTAGTGCGGATACCACCACACCTCAGCGAAAGATGCGGCCACGATCACCAGCGTCAGAATTGTCGCAAATCGGATCCGCCGCGAACGCCATAATAACGGCGCGAACGCTAGCAGCGGCAGCGACCAAATCAAGTTGCCCAAATAGTACCGCAGCAGAATGAGCCAATCCATCGGGCGATCCACCAGCAAATGCCAGCTCCGCACGCGGACGTAGGTTTCGATCATTCTCGCTTCAAGATCGAAATGCAGAAAGGTCCGTGGCGTCGTGGAAATCGGCACGAACCAGAAAGGCGGCACGGTTTCGTACTGCTCGTAATATTGCCGATACGGCAGACGCAACGGATGGCCAGTCACGCGAAAGTTGTCGTAGGCAAACCACGAAGCGCCAACTCCTCCGATAAGCACGATCGGCACCCAAACGCGCGCGGCGCGGGTACGCACGCCCAGCATGATGAGTGCGGGAACCAGGAAAATCACGCCCTCGAACGGCCGCGCCAAAATAACGAGCACCGCGCCAATTCCGAAATGCCACGCATAACGCCACTGCTTCGTTCGCGCGATGCGAACCCAGGCTCCCGTGACAAGTGCGCCTCCGATGGCGGTGACCGCTCCGCCCCAATAGCTGTTCATCCAGTAACTGAAGAGGCAAAGATCCAAACCGATAAAGGTCCCCAAAAGTGCCCAGCCGGGCGGCAGCCAACCTTGAAGCGCCCAGCAAAGCACCGCGGCCAGGACTCCCGCGCTCAGCCAAACTCCAAACCAAGGATGCCCGAAGACCACCTGCCCCGCTGCCATCGCCAGCGCCGGTGCCGGCGGAAACCGTGATGCATAGGTGGGCTGCTGAAGGATGTAACTACTTTCGAAAAATTGCCAAAGTAGATGCGGCGGATTGGTCAGTCGTCCGTGCGCGAAAGTATCAGCTTGGAGGATATAGCTATATTCGTCGTAGATGACGGGCGTTGGAATCGGCCAGATCGGCAGGAGCGCGGCACGCACGATCAGAACCAACGAGCCCGCTCCGACCCAGCTCACGGTCTTATGGCGCGCCAGACGGGAGAGGCCACGCTGAAAACGCTGCCATTTGATGCGGAGTTGCGGCGATGCGATTTTCGCAAAGACCCCGAAAATTGCGATCAGTGCAGCGCAGGTAATGAGTTCTCTATGCATGTCTCGCAGGGGCGACGTTATCGTCGCAACGATGACAGACGAGCGGCATTTCACTCGTTCGGACCACGCTCTGCAGTACCGAAAAATCCCTGATGACATAGGGTTGTCAGCAGCCTGTGCTACAGTTCGGCATGGCTTCTACACTTACCCTTCCTCCGATCCTCGCCGCGATGGTCGCGGCGCACAATGCTCACGACAGTGCCGCCTTTGCTGCGTGCTTTGCTGACGATGCGGTCGTTCGCGATGAAGGGCAGAAACACCTCGGCAGGCCGGCCATTCAGGACTGGTTCGAGGGCGTCAGCCGCAGATATCAAGCCGTACTCGACGTAACCGAGCTGACGACGCAAGACGGCGAGCCGGTGCTCGGTGGGAAAATTTCAGGCAACTTCGAAGGCAGCCCGATCGATCTGCGCTACTACCTCGCGCTCGATGGGGGCAAAATCATCGCGCTGAAGATTGCCGCGTGACGCGGTGACACTCTCCGCTTGTGGCGGCGGATTGGGTCACGGTTCTCTGATCGCACTCGGCTCGCCTCTGCTCGAATAAAGGTTCGTGAGGCATTGCTTTTGAAGGTCGCGGAAGACAACTGTGCGCGACACACAACCGTTAGTCTTAGCTCTTAAAAGCTGCGCATGTTGATCCACACCTTCTGGTGCGATTCGTAAGCCGAGCACAAGTGGCTTCTCGGAAATTGAGTTTGCAGGGAAGCCGTATTGCCGACGTTGTCTGCTAAACGATGGATACCAGCGATTCGCTTCCCGCGGAGGCCCTGTCGACGGAGCCTCCAGTGGTGTCGGAACCAGCTGTCGTAGACGCCCCGCCGGTGCTCAATGCGTCGAACGGGCCGGTCGCGGCGAACTTTCAGTTTCACGGCGATGCGCGGGAATACTTCCGCATCTGGATTGTCAATACGCTGCTGACCTTGCTGACGCTGGGGCTGTTCTCGGCTTGGGCCAAGGTTCGGAAACGT
>CBRAFL010000326.1:0-6138 GCA_967755055.1 uncultured bacterium | reverse complement strand
GATCGACCGGGCGCGTTCAAAGTCGCGACGGCCGGAACGCTTTTTCTCGATGAGATCGGCGATCTGTCGGCGAAAGGGCAGGGGGATCTCTTGCGCGTGCTGGAAGACGGCGTGTACCGGCCGGTTGGCAGTCCGGCGACGGTGCGCGCGGACGTGCGCGTGGTCGCGGCGACGAATCGCGACCTGACGCGACTCGCGAACGAAGGCCGTTTTCGCTCGGACCTGCTTTATCGCCTTAATATCGTGGAGCTTTTATTGCCGCCGCTGCGAGAGCGCGTTGAAGACATTCCGGCGTTGGTGGAGTCTTTTAATCGTCACTTTTGCGCACGACACGATCGCCGGCGGAAGCAGTTCACACCGGAATTTCTCGAGCAAGTTGCGCGGCATCCGTGGCCGGGAAACATCCGACAGCTGCGCAATCTGATCGAGCGGCTGATCGTCACAGTTCGTTCGTCGACGATCGACGTGGAGCACGCGCCATCGCTTCCGAAAGTGGTGGCGGCAAATCCTGGCGAACCGCTTCTGACGGTGAGGCCCGGCATGAGTCTCGCGGAGGTGGAAGCGATGATGATTCGCCACACGCTGGAAAAAGTAACACCCCGCCGCGACGAAGCCGCAAAGCTCCTCGGCCTAAGCCGCCGCGCGCTTCACTATAAGATCAAGATTTTGGGATTGGCGTGAGTGAATAGAATGATGGCCGGTGTCAAAGGTAGCGCGTGACCGCCGGGCGCGCGTTTGAGGCGGGGCGAGCGCTTCCTCTCCGCAGCATCTCTGTTTATTCTGTGATTCCGCGTGCTCGCCTGCGATCGGCTTATCGCTACCGTCGAGTGTATTATATGGAACCCTCGAATTCGCCTCCCCTAATCCGCGGTAAAGACGAAGAGCAGCTTAAGCTCCTCGCGACATTTCACTATGTGGTTGCAGCGCTTGGTGCGGTCTTCGCGTGTTTTCCGCTCATTCACGTGGCACTGGGTATAATGATGGTGCTGAAGCCGGAGTTTATGACCGAGGGACACAGAGGGTCGCCGCCGCCGGCGGCATTTGGCTACCTCTTTATCATAATGGGAGGAATGTTCATTCTCGTCGGTTGGGCTGCAGCCATCTGCACGTTTATTTCCGGACGTTTCCTGGCGCAGCGTCGCAAGCGAATGTTCAGTTTCGTCGTGGCTGCAGTGTTATGCATGTTCGTGCCTTTCGGTACCGTTTTGGGTATTTTCACGATCATCGTACTCAGCAGAGAATCAGTGCAGCGCCTTTACCAAAACGTTTAGCCGACATGTCGTCTGAGGATTCGCAACCGATGAAAATTCGCCTGATCGAGTCCGAGGATCTGCCCGAGATTTTCGATCTGCGTGCTGCGACGCGCGAGAATCCGCTTTCACGAGACGATCTCCGTCGAATGGGCATCACGGAAGAGTCCACTGCGGAGGTCCTGCGCACGACGCATCGCGGATGGGTGTGTGAGGACGAAGGAGAGATCGCTGGCTTTGCGATCGGAGATGGTACGACCGGTGAGCTTTCAGTCATCGCGGTTTTGCCGCAGTACGAAAGGCGGGGAATCGGATCGCAGCTACTGGCCGAGGTCGAAACGTGGATGGCTTCAGTGGGTCGGGAGGAGTTCTGGCTTTGGACGTGGCCGGACCCGAAGAAGAGAGCCTATTCGTTCTATTTGAACCGCGGGTGGCGCGTGTCTGAGGCGAAGGCGGATATCGTTTACATGAAGAAAATTCCAACGAACTCTGCTGGCAGAACTGCGAACGGACTGTAATGTTCGGCGAAGAAAAAGTTTTAGTTCACCCCCAACGCATATGCCAAAATACGTCATCGAACGCGAAATCGCGGGAGCGGGTAAGCTCACGCCGGAACAGCTGCAGGGTATCTCTCAAAAATCCTGTGGCGTTCTCAAGAACCTCGGACCTCAAATTCAGTGGGTCGAAAGCTATGTGACCGACGACAAAATTTATTGCGTGTACATCTCCCCTGATGAGGCGACGGTGCGCGAGCACGCGAGGCAGGGAGGCTTTCCGGCCAATCGTGTTTCCGAAGTGAGAGCAATGATCGATCCGACAACGGCGGAAGTTTAGCGGAGAGGAAGTGGGATTCGCTTCTGGGTTTCGCGTTCCTGCTACCTCTCAGTTATCAAATCCTCGAAGGCCGGTTTGTAGCCCACCGTGGGAGTGGCGGGAATCGCTGTGCTTTCGCGCAGGGCGACGATTGAGAACGTTTTTTTATGAAAGCTTACGTCGTCACCACCGGAATCATTTTTGGCCTGCTCGCGCTGGTACATCTCTGGCGGGTCGCTGAGGAGGGCGTGCATTTGGCGCGGAGCCCTTCATTTGTTCTCATCACGCTAGCGGCGGCTGCGCTTTGTGTTTGGGCCTGGCGGTTGATCAAGGCATCCTCTCGATCATGAAAAAAATCGGAGTCGGAACTTACCTCCCGCGCCCCCTCAGATTTTTCTTCGCGTTTTTCGCAATGGCGGTCGCCGTCACCGCATCGGCCGCTCCGATGGATGAAATCGAGTCGCTACTCCACTTCATTGGCGGGCTGGACGGAGCGTCGTTTATCCGCAACGGCGATGCGCATACGCCGACGGAAGCGGAGGCCCATTTACGGATGAAGTGGTCGAAGCAGAGATCGGAAATCACCAGCGCGGAGAGTTTCATTCGCCTCTGCGGCACGAAATCAAGCGTCTCAGGAAAGCCGTACTTGATCCGATTTAAGGACGGCCACGAAGAGGAAGCGGGCAGGGTGTTGTTGAAGGAATTGGAGGTGCTCCGATCAAAACCGACGACAATGCGTGACGGCGTGGCGAGTCGCTACGCTACCCACAGCAGTTGAACCGCCGGTTTTGGGCCGATAAATACGGTTAACTCCGGATCTGATCTCTGGTGCGATCGTCAATGTTAAGGGTGTGCGCCGGCTCGGCCGGTTCCCACCGTCGCCTTCGAGACTTGCAGCAATCTGTATGCATCAGCCGTGGGAGCATGCCGCCGAATTCGGTCTAGTGGCTTCGATATCCAAGTACTCGGGCTGGCAGAAAGAGGAGGGCGTTCACGAGTGCGATCACCGCATTCAGCGCCGCGCCGACAATTCGAAACGGAATCGAAAGTAGCCAAACCACGGGCCACAGCATCAACACCAGCAGGGCGAGCGGCCAACAGAGGACGAGGAGCATTGTCCAAAGGATCAGTGTGAGGAGGGTTTTCATGGAGAGCAGAGCGAATAAGGCTACGTTGACCGTAGAACACAGCGGGCCAATCGGAGTTTCAGGTTTATCGAAAATATGCCCGGCAGCGGCGCTGTTTTCGCAGCTGCCGGCTGTGGGCCGTGGTGGGCTGGAGGCAGACCGCACCGTTTGCCGAAACGTCGATCACGTTGTTTCTAATCCACGCCATGCGGTCATTAAGTTTGGCGAATAAAATTTGGTAATCACCGCGATCAGCCGTAAGAAATTGCCCGACGCGCGTCGATTTATGCATCTGCGCGCTTGCGGTTCTGACCGCTCACGCAGAATTTTACGGCATGAATACACGTCCGCAAACCGAAGCCTCGCAGTCCAACGAGCGCGTTCATCTCGAGAAATGCAAGATCTGCGGCCAGTGGATTAATCGGTTGAGCCTCGACGATGTTGTTCATCATCTGGACCATTCGGCGCGCGCGGGTCCGGAAGTAAATCCGGGCAAGTTGCAGGGTTCCAGTGATGTGAAACGCTGATCCGCGCAAGCATTGCGATGCGGGCTGGAAGTTTTTGTTAGTTTGGTTCAAAGCGAATCGCTGTAAAGGCGAGGGGACGTTGGCCACCTTTATCTATCGTGGGTAAAATGCGTTTTGCGGTCACGACTGCGTGGATACGGTCGACGCTTGATTGAATAGCCTGGAGCTTAGGTTTAAACTTGTCCGTGCGGTGCACCGAAACGCGCTTGTTTCAACGTCTTGAATTCTGCCGTCGGTGCGTTTGATTCCAGTGTCGGTTTCGCTTCACCATGAACGTCATTTTCTTTGCATCCGCAGCCGAGTTTCGTCGTTGGCTGCAGAAGAATCACGATCGCGTAGCGGAGTTGCAGGTGGGTTTCTATCGAAAAAATTCAGGCCGCGGCGGGCTGACGTACGCCGAAGCCGTGGACGAAGCGCTCTGCTTTGGCTGGATCGACGGGGTGATCCGCAAGATCGACGATGTCAGTTACACGCATCGATTCACACCGCGCAAAGCGAAGAGCATTTGGAGCCGCACCAATGTGGATCACATTGCGCGTCTCACGAAGGCGGGGAAGATGCACCCCGCTGGACTGAAGGCCTTCGCCGCACGCACGGAAAAGAAGACCGGAGTTTATTCGTTCGAGCAGAGTGCACAGACGCTTTCCGCTGGATATGAGAAGGAGTTTCGCGCCAACAAAGCGGCGTGGACGTTTTTCACCGCACAAGCGCCATGGTATCAGCGTCTGCTGACGCACAAAATAATAAGTCCAAAGCAGGAGGCTACTCGACGCCGCTGGCTCGCGCGGGTGATCGCTGAGTCTGCGGCCGGTCGGCGGATTCAGTGATGCAGGGGGCTTTGCCCCATGTCTCTAACGATCCGGAACGACGTGGCTGCGAGCGTGAGCGAGTGGACGAAGAACCACTCGCTCACGCTCGCAGCTACGGGAGGCCGAAGACTACGCGTGAACGAGCGGGTCGGAGACCCGGGTCTACTTACTGATGACGAGATGGAGTCGCTGCACCCGCCTCGAACTCAGACACGTTTCCCGCCGCTGACAACCCACTCGACGGGGTTGCCGCCGAGTTCGTGAGCGAGGAGACGTTCGTCACGGTGCCGAAGAAGGATCACGTCTGCGCGTTGGCCCGGCTCGATCGTACCGCGGTCGGTGAACCCGAGCACCGAGGCGGCGTTGACCGTGCTTGCCGTAATGGCTTCCGCAGTCGTCAACCCGCAGCAGCGTACTGCCAGCGCAATTACGAACGGCATCGAGTGGGTGGGCGCAGTCGCCGGATTGTAATCGGTCGCCAGCGCAATCAGCCCGCCACTGTCCACAAATGCTCCACCGCGCGCGTATCGACCGCCGGTGTGAAAGCTGGTTGCGGGTGTGATCACGCCAAACGTGTCGCTCGCGGCGAGTGCGATCATATCGGCCTTGGTGGCGTTTTCGAGGTGGTCGACGCTGCGCGCATGCAGCCGCAATGCTTCTGGAATCATCCCGAGCGAACTCGTCTGATCAGCGTGAACGCGAATCGGAAGGCCGTGTTTACTGGCGCGGTCGAAGAGTCGCACGCACGCCTCGACGGGCCAGCCGTTTTCTTCACAACACGCATCGATCGTGATCCCGGGAAACTCGTGCCAGATCGCAGGCAACATTTCGCGCACCACCATGCGCGTGTGAGCGGCCACGTCGCCCTCGATTCCCTGGCCAAGCAATGCGGTGGGCACAACGGTTCCCGGCCATTCTTGCGCCGCGCGTTGGATCGCGTGCAGCATTTTCAGCTCGGCCTCCGTGTTGAGGCCGTAGCCGCTTTTCACTTCGATCGTCGTCGTTCCGCTTCGCAGCATTTGGTCGAGTCGTACGCGCAACGCGGCGGCGAGCTGCTTGCGGGTCGCTTCACGCACGGCGCGAACCGTCGCGTGAAAACCACCCCCGCGTTTCACGATTTCCACGGAAGCGACGCCGCTTAATTGTTGCTCCCATTCGTCGAGCCGGTCTCCGGCCCAGCAGGCGTGCGTGTGGCAGTCGATGAATCCTGGCATCAAGACGCGGCCATCCGCTTCAAGGACTTCAATATCGGACGGTGCAGCGAGTTCGGGTCCGACGGCGGAGATTTTCCCGTCGATAATGAGAACGTCTCCGCGCGGAATGATTCCGAGTTCGCGCAACGCTTTGCCGCGCCGTGCGCGGGCGCCCGCGGTCAGTGCGGAATCAGTTTTGGATTGGGCGAGGGTGAGGACGCGGGCGTGGCGGATGAGCAAACTCATGAGGGCAGAGCACAGCGCGCCCATGTCTGGGCCGTTGAGTAAAGCGTTTTCCGCGATTGCGGCGTAAAGTCGCTGAGTCGTGGTTGCGCTTGAGCCGAACAAGCCAACACACCCCGTTGCTTCGCGCCACCCCTCTTGCTAGAGGGGAATCCAATCAACCGCAGCCGAAGTCC
>CBRAFL010000325.1:0-6156 GCA_967755055.1 uncultured bacterium | reverse complement strand
CGACGAAGCAGCTGGGCCGTTTCGGACAGGGTGGACGACTTTTCGTAGCTGCGACGCCGGAACCAAGGCGTTTCTGGTCGCGAGCGAATCGGCGAAGCGAGACGCAAAACTTTCTTTCGCGAAAATCCTGCCCGGGCCAAACAACTGATCGTGCAAGGATTCACCGCCGCGGAAGCGCTGCGCCACCACGCTCGTCTCGATCACCACTGGCTCGAGCCGGCGGACGGTGGACAAACCCGTCTCGGTGCAGGACACGAGCTGCCGAGACAACAATGGGCCGAAGCGTGGGAACAGACGAAGACGATGGTCGCGAAATCGAAGCGTGGGCGGGGCTGCCGACGAATCCCGCTGCCAGATGAGAAGTCGGTGGTCTCCCAGCTCTGAACCCTCAGCGGAAACGATGCAGTTTAGAGGCTAGAGCCGAGATACAGACCGAACGTGAGCCGAAACATTCCCGAGTTTCTGGCGCAAAAGCGCCGCATCTCAGGCTCTCAGCTCTAGACTCTCAGCTCTCAACTGAATCGTGCCGGCTGAGCGGTCAGCTTCAGCCCGCACCGCTCATATCACGACAAAATCCGAAACCGCCGCGCGTAGTGCGAACCTTGGTACCTGCATTCGCGTTGATGGCCGCGATCCATCGGATTGGTGGTCGAGAGTCAAAACAGTGACCCTTCGGCGATTTGTCCTATTGTGTGAGCATCAACGAAGTCGCCTGGAACAGACCGAGGTTCACGCTCCACGCTGTTCGGTTTCACCCCATACCTCGATTCATGAAGCATACCCTGTCGATTTGTTTTTCCACCGCGCTGCTTCTGGGCTGCGCACTGCTTGCCCGGGCTGAAACCGGCGTCACGGAGATTATTCGCATCAAGACGGGCGTCACCTCGCCGCTCACGGACGAGGCCGGAAATGTCTGGCGAGCCGACACTGGATTCGTCGACGGAGAAACCATCGAACGCCCCGGTCTTGCCATCGCGAATACCAAGACCCCGTCGCTGTATTGCGCCGAGCGCTACAGCATGAGTGCGTTCCACTGGAAACTGCCCAATGGAAAATACACGGTGAAATTGCATTTTGCCGAGACCTACGAGGGCATCGACGGACCCGGTCAGCGCGTCTTTTCGTTCAAGGTCGAGGATCGCGAGTTTAAAGATTTCGATGTCTGGAAGCAGTCCGGCGGCGCCCTTCGCGCCTACATCGAGACCGTCGTCGTCGAGGTCACCGACGGTTCGCTCGACATCACCTTCACGTCAAAAGTCGAGAACCCGGAGATCAACGCTCTCGAGATCATTCCCGGCGCCTGAAGAAGAGGGTAACGGCGGCAGGCCAAACGTCTGGACTGCGATCAGTGCGGACATCGATCCCGGACGACACGGAGGTCGTCCCTCCGTTCGATCAGTACGACCATGTAGCCCGCTGCGTGAGCAGCGGGAGGATTGGCGATCGAGATGGATCGCGCGCAAGCGCGCTGACCTACGAACCTAAGAAATGATCGGGCGGCTCATCCGGGAGCACGACCATACCCGCCGCGTCCAGAGGAGGTAGCAACCGATCCCGATCACAACAGCCGAGATTAGGAGAACGAGCTTTGCAGACATATGGAACAAGCGGGCGGCGTGAGCTTGGCGTGAGCAAGTCCGGTGACGAGATCGGACTCCACCTTTTAGTTGCTGGCAGCCGTGCAGATTTTACTGCGAAGGACATGAAGAACGAAGGCGTGCAAAAGGGGACTGAGTCGTTGTATCGAAAGGGATCCCACGCGGGCGGCAGGGGAGGTTGAGGCAGAGAAGCGCGACCGGCGGCCGAACAGAAGGGGGCGACTCACTCAGCTCTCAACTCCTCGAGTGCATTTCATTCCGTGAGCCACCGCAGCCAGACGGGGCCTTGCCAGACGGTGGGCCGCCAGGTCCAACCGGCGCCGGTCGTCGCCGCGATGAGCGGCGATTTCATTTCGTTCAGGTTGAATTTGTAGGCGTAGGACAGCTCGGGTTTGAAACCGCCGCGTTCGTCGAGTTGCAGACCGAACACGCGGTGCTGCTCCACTTGAAAGAAAACGAGGCCGAGGCCGGCCTTCCATTCGATCCGCGCTCCTCCGCGCCCCGCCGACCAATCATAGCCGGCCACATAATCGGTGGCCCGGACGGTGCGGCCGGCCTCGTCGAGGACGAGCCGGATCCGAAAGGTGCGCCGCAAGCCGTGCGCCCGGGCGAGATCGATCCATTTGGCATCGGCGTAGCGCCAGGTGGCGAAATACTCGGTCGGTCGCGCGCCGCGCTCGATCCGGAAAGGAACCTCCAGCGTGTTGATCGATTCGAGCCGCGCCGCGAGTTCGCCCGCCGGCACGGCGGAGATGCCCGGCAACGCCGGTGAACTTCCCGCCCATGCTGCGCCTTTGAAAAACCAACCGGTGTAGAGAGCGACCAGGAGCAGGATTCCAATCGCCTTCATGCCGGTGGGCTGGAAAAAGGTGGCGAGCGGCTGCAGCGCGGGAAAAAGCGACGCGGGGCGCGATTCCGACGCAGCGATCGGCAGCGTGCTCGCGGCGCGGTGCGCGGACGCCGCTTCCTTCGTCAGCCCGGTCCAGAAAAACAGGTGACGTCCGGTGCGCAGCATTTCGATGTAATCGGAATTCTGCCGACGTTTCCCGCGCCAGCCACGTTCCTCATCGCCGCTGGTGTTGGTCATCTGAAATGTCCGCCACAGAGATGCCGCCGCGCGTTTCGCCGACTCGGCCATGGGGAATTGGGCCACGAGCGCGGTCTCGCCGGTGCCCACGAGGCCGAGTTCAGCCACTTCGGCTTCCGCGAAAAATTCCGGGAAGATCGCCTTGGCATCACGCATCTCATCGTCGCGAAGGTCCGCACCGAAAAGTTTTTGGCGATCGGCAAAATGGCCGTCACGCACAGGCAGGCTGAGAGTCGACTCCGGTTGGGCCTCCACCGTGCGCGCAGTGACGAGCGACCCGATCAGCAGAGTGAGCGCGACCGGCAACATCAGGATCGCCAGGAAAACAATCGGCCGCAGCGATGCGCCCGCGCCCCGCATGATCGAAGCCACGAGCGTCAGTACCAGGGGAATTGCGAGACACAGGATAACTGCAACCATCAGGCCGGGGTTGGCGCGAAAAATGGCGTTGGGGGAACTCATGGGTAGCTGAGTGAGTTGAGAGTTGATGGCTGAGAGTTGAGTGTGAGTGGAAGCTTAGAGCTTAGAGCTGAAGTGAACCCTGCTTGTGGAGTGCGGCGGCTCGACGGGCCGCCGCCGTTGCCTAACTCGTAGCTGCAGTCCTCTGCGCCTGCTCATTTGAGGAGCGCAATGAGGGAGATGATCACGATGACGACCGTCGGGAAAAACGCGGCGCCCGCCGCCCAGCCGTGTTGGCCTGAGCGCAGTAAAACGATGCTCGCCACCACGCCGGCCAGCCCGACCAGGGAAAGACCGCCCATCCAAAGTTTGAGCGCGAGAATTTGCGCCGCCGTGGAATTCGCTCCCATGGCCATACAGCATACGAGCGCGGTCAGAGTGGAGAGGACTGTGATCAGTATGCCAACGATCGGGAGAAGTGCTTTCATGAAAACGGAAATGGCGCGGATCAGTGACGGTCCTCGGTTGGGTCATAGCCAAATTCGCGGACGAGCGCCGCGTGAAATTGGTCGCGTTCAAGCGAGAGCGCTGCGCCTTCACCGCCACTGGTGGCCCAACTCGCGTAAGTCCACATCCATTGCGCCGCGAGTTTGAATGCGGCCACGGCCCGCGGTTCGTTACCCGCGCGTTGAAAAGCGCGCATGCGCTGCGCGTACATTTCCGCAATGGATGCGGCGGCACCGATGTGTTGGGCGTCCCGCTGAATCTGCTCTTCCACCGCTTCGAGGCGGTCAGGCCCTTCCATGCTCCGCGCTCGCCGCCACCAATCTGGTCCGCTGGTTTGCACAGCCCCGGTTTCTTGAGCCAGCACAATCATCTTTCGCGCCGACGGATCATGGCGGAGGGGTTCGCTGCCGGGGACCGGGATGTAATCGCCGAGCTCAAAGTACTCCTTCATGTGGCCGATGCGCGGGCCGCCGGGCGCCTTGAGGAGAAACCGCAACGCGACTTTCCCCTTCTCTCGTTCGATCTCCAGCTGGATTTCGAGACGGATTTGGTCGAAGGCCTGTCCGCGCAAAATCCCGCTTTCGCCTGCTCGCAGCGTGACACCCGCCGCATCGGTGAAGTCGCGGAGGACGGTCACCCGGTGGTCAACGCGAAGATGATCAATGGTCGTGGCCATGTCGGAAAGGGTAGTGGTAAATGAGGGCCTCTTCCGCCTTTTCATCGGAGAGGAACAACCAGCGCAAGCGAAGTAGCGGCAGGCCTCTGCGCCTGCCGAAGTTCAACGCCAAAATCCGGCAGGCACGGAGGCCTGCCGCTACTTTTACCAATCGACATGCGCGTATCCGTTTTATTGCCACAGTGAGACGGTCGACGCCGCGCCCGATTGGTTGTCGACGACCACCAGGATCGCCTCGGACACCTTGTCTGGCACGGGCGGACGGGTGCCGATGAAGGCGATGAAACGCGCGTCCGGCAGGATTTGCGACAGCTTGAATCGATCGATGCCGGTGTCTGTTTTCCAAATGATTTTTCCTCCAGAATCCACACGGGCCAGCACCAACGTTCCGCTCAAGCCGGGCTGGGAAGTATAAATCATCAAAAAACCATCCGGTCCCGAAAGCCGTAGCGGCTCCGCGTCGGCACCGGTCCGCACGAAGGCGGCGTTGAAATATTCGTCAGTGGAAACGCGCTCCTGGGAAAGGATCTCCCGATTTCCCCGGTCCAGTTCCGGGCCGAGTGACGACCGATAGAAGCTGCGCAGCTCCTTCGCATCTTCGGCGCGGTTGAGTCGCGACAACCATGACTTGGGTTTGTGGCCGCCCGCCGCCGCCTTCGCGGAAAGGACGCCGAGCCACTCGGTCGGCGAGGGTCGGACACCTGAGCTGAGGAAGTCCTGCGGTTTTGAATCGAACGGAAACTTCGCCGCGCGAGGACTGGCCGGGAGGGCTTGAAGCGTTTCCGGCGTGACTTCGTAAACGCCTTTTCGATCCGCCATCGTGACTCGCAGCCGTTGATCGAATTCCATCCGCCGTTGATCATCCCAAGATTCATCCAGCGACGGGTTCGCGCGGCGGAGCTCTGCTTCGCCAATGAGTTTGCCGGACTTGAGGTTCACGCCACCGATGCCATTCAGGCTGAACCAGACGGTGGTTCCGTCGCAGCCGAGCAGCTTCGTCAGGTTGAATTCCTGCGCGCGCCGTTGCTTCGCGATGGAAATCATTGTTCCCGGCGAGCGCCCCTCCGCCGGAGTCAAAAGCAACGCCAGACGATAACGGTCCTTGTCCGGGTTGCGATGAAGGGACGGAACGTACGGCTCGAGCGTTTGGATGAGGGTGGCGATGTGCTCCGGCGTGCGGATGGAAAGGCCGAGCGGAGTACCGGTTGAGGCTCGGACGCTGAACAGGCGCTTGAAACCCACAGCCGCGGCGGCAACGACGAGTACAATAACGGCGAGAATCGTCATGAGTTTCGCTCGCCGTGCGCGAAAGGCTAGATGCTGGTCACGTTGTGAGATCGGAGGCGGAGGCGGCGAACTTTGACGGATGTTGATCGAATCTGATCGCTCGTCGATTTCCGCGCGACAGCCGGGCGCTCGCTGTCGAATGACTTCGTCGGCGACGCGTCGCAAGATTTCGGTCCGCCGTTCCGCCGCCCACGGATACTGCAGGCGCCAGGCGGATTCGTCCGCGAAATAGATCACGGCCACGACGTCATTGCCGCCGAACTCCCAACTCAGCGGGATACTGCCGCCAGCTTCCCGATACATCACCGTGCCACTTCTTCCCTGTTGATCGATGATCACGCTCCAATCCTGCGCCCCACCGGAAGAGCGGGGCGATTCGGGGCGAGGGTTCATGGGTGTAAGCGCAACATGACGATGTAGGAGTGACTTGCCAAGGTGCGAACGAACGAACGGCCATTAATCGTTCGAAGCGTGTCTCGCGAAGGACACGAAGGATTTAAAAGTCCGATCGGAGGGAGGGACGACTCGCCTGAGGCGAGCAAGCCCCTGTGCGCCTCCGGCGCATCCGTGTCGTCCGGGTTCGTTAGGTTTTACTCTCAGCT
>CBRAFL010000324.1:0-6167 GCA_967755055.1 uncultured bacterium | reverse complement strand
GCGAAGTCCGGCAGTTTTAGCACACGGCTGAAATCCTCGTCGTGATGCAGGAGCGGCAGGCGCAAGCGGTGGGCCACGGTTAAAACCAAAAGATCAGTCGCCGCAAGCACCACGCCCTTCTTGCGGAGCAAATCCGCCAGCTTCTCCGCCTCGGAGCCGTCGCCCTCCGACAGCGGCACCCACTGGCTGACTGTCTTCAAATCAAACAGGTAGTCGCGTTCCTCGGGACTGCGCAGGCCGACGAGCAGTTCCAGCCAGACGATCTGCGGCAGTATATTTCCGCCGCCGCGCCACAGCTCTGCGACGGATTGTTTCTCCGCCTCGTTCACATCGCCGCGCCACGCGTCGATCCAAAACGAAGTGTCAACGACGGCGCGCACGAGCGAGATGCCGTTTTTCCGGAGCTTCCAGTTCCTCGTTTGTCACCATCTTGGGAAACTTGCCGATCGAGCCCATCAGACGATCGACCGCTTTTTTCCGCAGCAATTCTTTCAACGCGAGGTCAATGACCTCCGTCTTGGTCGCCACACCATACGCAGCCATCGCCTCCTCCACCTTCCTGGCATCAATATCCAAAGTCATCTTCATGCCATACCACTTAGTCCATTTCGTCTGGCCAGCAAGCGCCATTACGGCTGGCTGGAGAACGCGTCATGCATGTAGCGGCAGGCGTCCCTGCCTGCCGGGATCGGAGACCGGAGTTCGGGAGATCGCGGACCAGCAGGCGGGATGCCCGCATTTGAACTATTGCCCGAACTGAAGCCTTTAGCATCGCCGTCAAACTATGTGCGAAAGTCCCATGGTGTGCAGCGAAGATTCCCCGAAAAGCAAAGCGTTGCCATCTGGGGTTTCACCAACATTTTCCTCCGCTCGTGATTCCCTTCAGCCGAATCTTTAAAATAGGCGTGGGCGTCGGTAGCGCGGCCGATCAAATCGCCGCTTCAATTTCTCCGGTCGCAGACCGTTGAGCGAGGCACGGTCTCCTTCTTTAACCTAAAAGAAACGGCCATGCCTTCGTCCACCCCTGAATTCGAGCGCGCGATTCCTGACCTGCCGTTTCGCAGGATGCTGATCGCCGTCGTGCTCGTGACGACCGCGGCGACGATCGGCTGGGAACTTCGCTCCCGTGCACTCGGCTACGCTCCCACACTCAACGATACCAGCGATCTCTGGGCGCAGGAACGCGAACGGGTGCAGGGCGACTCGATCGTCATCATCGGCGATTCCCGCCCGTTCTTCGATATGGATCTCGACCAGCTTGAGGCTGGTTTCGGTCAGCGTCCCCTCCAGCTCTCAATGCCGGGCAGCTGTGGATATCCGATCCTTGCAGACCTGGCCAATGATCCGCATTTCGCGGGCACCGTGATTTGCAGCATCGTTCCGCGGATGTTTTTTGCTCCCGGCGGCCCGTTGATCGAACGCTCCGAGAATGCCCTGAAACGTTTTCGCACCTGGACGCCCGCTCAACGCGCAAGTCACCAACTCGGAATGCTAGTGGAAGAGCGCCTCGCGTTTTTGAAACAACGCGATCTAACCCTGCCGGCGCTGTTGGAGACCCTGCCGATTCCCAACCGCTCAGACGTACGCCTTCCGGGCGAGATACCGCCGTATTTCGCGTCGGTCGATCGCGATCGGCGGGCTCGCATGACAGAACTATGCGCCAAGCCCGGTCCGTTGCAGACCAAAATAAGAGAGGGCTGGATCGCGCGATTTGGTCCACCCCAACCACCCAGCTACGTCCCAAAGGACGCGTTTCTCGCACGCATGGGAAAGATCGTGGAAGCACGGTTCGGCAAAACGGCCGAAGTCGTCGCAAAAATTCGAGCTCGTGGCGGCAATGTCGTGTTCGTTCGTTTTCCGCTGTCGGGAAAACTCAAGGAACTCGAGGATCGCGCCACACCTCGCACCGGAATCTGGACTCGCCTGCTCAAGGAATCCGGCGCTCCCGGCGTTTATTTCGAAGATTTCCCCGAGCTTGCAGGCTTCGACTGCCCGGAATGGTCGCACTTGTCGGCATCGGATTCCGTCGAATTCACCAAGCGGCTCGTCCCGCATTTGAAAACGGCGCTCGCTCAAGCCGCCGAAACGAATCCGAAGCCAGGAATCGTCGCCTCCAGAAATTAGTTTGACGTGGCTTATCGACCCACGTGGCGAGGTCCCCGCATCCCCACCTCCGCTTCTGTCTGTCCGCGTTCTTTTGCCCCAGCTTCGAGCAGTCCCTCAGAAGCAATCACCCGAGCTAAACTCATCTTTCTCCGCCCTTCACCCCGCCACGTCACGTGGTCAGCCACCCCGGCCTCATTAGGAATTTGAATACAAAGTCCGGGGTTTTTGTTCGCGCCACTATCATCCTCAGCTTCAAACGTATTGACTACAAAGACGAACGGGGCCTGCTCCCGCCCACGCCGAAATGCTCTTCAACTCACTGACCTTCGTCGTGTTTTTCACGGTGGTGCTGGCCATCTACTGGAACCTCCACTCCTGGAACGCCCGCAAAAATGTGCTTCTGATCGCGAGCTACCTTTTCTACGGCGCCTGGAATCCGCCCTTCGCCCTCCTCCTGTTCGCCACCACCGCGATGGATTTTTATCTCGGCGCCCGCATCGCTCGCGCTGAGACCCCGCGGAGTCGACGCGGCTGGCTGGTGACGAGCGTGACCGTGAATCTGAGCATGCTGGGATTTTTCAAGTATGGAAATTTCCTCCTCGAAAACTTCCAATGGCTGCTGGCTCGCGCCGGCGTCACCTATCAACCGCCGCACCTGGATATCCTCCTGCCCATCGGCATTTCCTTCTACACGTTTCACTCTTTGTCCTACACCTTGGATGTATATCGCGGCGCGACTCAGCCGACGCGTTCGCTGCGCGACTTCCTGCTCGCCGTTTCTTTTTTTCCCCAACTGGTCGCCGGCCCGATCGTGCGCGCAGCGGACTTTCTTCCCCAATGCGACGCGCCGCCCGCACCACGCAAGGGACGTTTTTATTGGGGCCTGCTGCTGATGACACTCGGGCTTTTCGAAAAAGTGGTGCTCGCCGACACCCTGCTGTCGAGTTCCGCCGAATCCGTTTTCAACTATGGCGGACCGCTGCAATCGCTCGACGCGTGGACCGGAGCGTTGGCCTTCGCTGGCCAGATCTTTTTCGACTTCGCCGGATATTCGATCTGTGCGATCGGCGCTGCGCTCTGTCTTGGGTTTAATCTCAAGGACAACTTCCGCTTCCCCTACGCCGCCGTGGGGTTCTCGGATTTCTGGCGTCGCTGGCACATCTCGTTGTCCACGTTTTTGCGCGACTACCTTTATATTCCGCTTGGAGGCAACCGGTCTGGCGCGATGCGCGCCGCAATCAATCTGATGATCGTGATGTTCATCGGCGGACTCTGGCACGGTGCGGCTTGGACGTTTGTGGTCTGGGGCTTGATTCACGGGCTCGGCCTCGTAATCGAACGCGTGTTTCGCGCGGTTTATAAGAACGCCACTTGGACCGAAACGTTTGCCGGAAAATTCGTGCTCGGCCTCGGCACGTACGCCGCAGTTTGTCTGGCCTGGGTTTTCTTTCGCGCCGCCGACTTCACGACGGCATCGCGCCTGATCCGTGCAATGACCGGCGCGCTCCACGGCGGCGATGCGATCCTCAGCACCCGCGAAATTCTTCAGGTCGGCATCGTGACGGCTTGCTTGCTCGTTGCTCATTGGTCGCTGCGCGAGACCTCGATCGAAGCCGCTGTCGCGCGTGTGCCCAGGTGGCTGGTGACGTCCATATGGACGACGATGATCTGCGCGATTATTCTAACTCAAGGAAACGGCAGTGCATTCATCTACTTCCAATTTTGAGCGCGTAATACCTGACCTGCCGTTCCGCGGCATGTTGATCGCCGCCGCGATTCTCACGACCGTGGCGAGCGCCGCGTGGGAGTTGCACGTCCGGGCGCTTGGCTACGCTCCCACCCTGAACGACACAGGCGATTTGTGGGCGCAACAACGCGAGAAGGTGCAGCGCGACTCGATCGTAATCATAGGAGATTCGCGCCCTTTCTTTGACCTGGATCTCAACCAGCTTGAGTCCGGGCTGGGCCAGCGTCCCATCCAACTCGCGATTCCTGGCAGCTGCGCGTATCCGATTCTCGCGGACCTCGCCGCTGATCCCCATTTTGGCGGCACTGTAATTTGCAGCATCGTACCAGCGATGTTTTTTGTGCCGGGTGGCCCCCTGTTGGAAAACGCCGAGCAGCCGTTGAAGCGTTATCGCACATGGACTCCAGCTCAGCGCGCGAGTCATTACCTCGGCATGTTAACGGAAGAGCACATCGCATTTCTGAAACAGGAAGATCTGACGCTACCGATGCTCTTGAAAAAGCTGCCGATTCCGAATCGCGCGGACGCACAGATAGGGCCCGCGCTGCCACCCTATTTCCAATCGGTCGATCGCGATCGCCGGTGCCGGATGACGGAGCAATGCGCCCAACCCGGTCCATTGCAGACCAGAATAAAAGAAGGCTGGATTCCGTTGTTCACGCCGCCGCCCCCGCCGAGCTTCGTCCCGCGAGAGGCGTTTCTCGCTCGCATGGGCCAGGCGGTGGAGGCGCGGTTCGGCAACACCGCCGACGCCGTGGCAAAAATTCGCGCGCGCGGCGGCAAGGTCGTCTTCGTCCGTTTTCCGATGTCGGGAAAACTCAAAGCACTCGAAGATCTCGCCACGCCGCGCGCCGGCATTTGGACGCGATTAATCAAAGAGTCCGGCGCTCCCGGCATCTACTTCGAGGATTTTCCCGAACTCGCGAGCTTCGAATGTCCGGAATGGTCGCACTTGTCAGCGCCGGATTCCGTCGAATTCACGAAGCGGCTGGTGCCACATTTGAAAACGGCGTTCGCTCAGTTTGGCGCCTCGAAATCGCAATCGGCAATCGCCGCCTCAGGAAATTAGAAAAACTAAAACACCGCGCTCAGTTCCGCGTGTAGCACAGGCCTCCGTGCCTGTGTCCGAGATCGAAAACGCGACCGAACAGTCCATGGTTAGCAGCAAGGCGGAGGGACGACCTCCGTGTCGTCCGAGATCTTCCTTCAGATCTTCAATCACAGCAGGCACGGAGGCCTGCCGCCACGTGTGATCGCGCCGCTCGCAACACTGATCAACCCGTCGGAAACGGATTGCGCTCCTTGAAACCGCGCTGGTGCCAGTACGGATAAACCGGCGTTGTCGCACTGGCGGCGTCGAGTTGCGCGACCTGCGCCGGGGTGAGATTCCACCCGACCGCGCCAAGATTCTGCCGCAGCTGCTCCTCGTTGCGCGCCCCGATGATGACGGTCGAAACCGTTGGTCGCTGCAGCAACCAGTTGAGCGCGATCTGCGGCACGGTCTTTCCCGTTTCCTTCGCCACGGCATCGATCGCATCGACCACGCGATAGAGGTATTCAGTGTCCACCGGCGGACCGGCGTCGACATTCTTCTTATTACTCAACCGCGTGACCGCCGGCATCGGCTGGCCACGGCGCACTTTCCCCGTCAGCCGCCCCCAACCCAGCGGACTCCACACCACCGCGCCCACCTTCTGATCAACTCCGAGCGGCATGAGTTCCCATTCGTACTCGCGACCAACCATCGAATAGTAAGCCTGGTTCGCAACGTAACGTGTCAGTCCGTACTTCTCGGATACGGCGAGCGATTTCATGAGATGCCAGCCCGAGAAATTCGAACAGCCGACATAGCGGATTTTTCCACTGCGCACGAGATCGTCGAGCGTTCCCAAGGTCTCCTCAATGGGCGTGAGCGCGTCGAACCCGTGCAACTGATACAGATCGATGTAGTCCGTGCCGAGTCGCCGCAGACTCGACTCCACCGCGGCGAGCAAATGATGCCGCGATGACCCGACGTCATTCGGTCCGGGTCCCAAGCGAAACGTGCCTTTCGTCGAGATCAGCACTTGATCGCGCCGCCCTTTGATCGCCTGACCGAGAATCGTTTCGGCTTTGCCGTCCGAATAAATGTCCGCCGAGTCGAACATGTTCACCCCCGCTTCAAGGCAGATGTCCACGAGGCGCGTGGCCTCCACTACGCCACTCGCGCCCCACGCTTTGAAAAATTCGCTGCCACCAAATGGGCCCGTTCCGAAAGTCAAAACCGGAACCTTGAAGCCTGAGCCGCCGAGTTGTCTGTGATCCATCATAAGAG
>CBRAFL010000323.1:0-6169 GCA_967755055.1 uncultured bacterium | reverse complement strand
CGCGATCGGCTGGTCTCTGCTGTATTTGCTTTTCGGTGGCGGCCTGCTCGGTGCCCTCGTCATTTTCATCGTCGCGAAAATCTTCCGGAAATAAACATGTCGACCTGTACTCTCGTAGCCATGCGCGTGACTGCGCACGGACCCGGTCGGCAACGCGTTTACCACGGTGCGCGGCCGCTTCGATGGAAGCTGCGCGCATGTTGCTTAACGTCATCCAGCGGCGGATACACCCGCAACGCGCATCCTCGCCTGCAACCCACGCGAGTAGCGGTTCCAATTTTTACGCAGCCACATCATCGGCTGATCGCTTCAAGATCAGCCGTAAGAAGCGCGGCAGGCATCGGCCTGCCGCGCCCATTTTTACAACCGCATCGCTACACGGGAGGACGGCCTTTAAACGCACCAACGAGAGCAGATACGACCAACAGAACGAGGAAGATAAAGAAGAGCGTCCGCGCAATATCGGTGGACGCGCCCGCAATTCCCGTGAACCCAAGGATCCCGGCGACAATCGCCACGACGAGAAAGATTAGAGCCCATTTAAGCATAGTGAGTGGGGGTTAATTGTTGCCTACCAGCCGGCGATGAAACGCCAGATGACGTGCTCACGACGTGCCAACCATGTCCATTTCGACAAACCTTTGTGAGTCAGTCGAGTAGCGGGATTGGCCGAATCGGAGCGCCCTAAAATTACGGCGCAAATTGCACAGCGACGGCCCGAGGTGGTGCACCTTGCAAGGTCACATACCGATGCAGCGTAAGCCTCCGCGCCGGCTGTTTTCGATAGTCGAAGTTCGAAATTCAAAATTCGAAAATCGGATCAGCCGGCGCGGAGGCCTGCCGCTACTCGCCAAATAATGCGACGTTCAACTATCCTCGAGCTTCACGTTCTGCTTTCTCAAAAACGGCACGAGTTCATCCACGCCGAAGTCCGCGAGAATTTTTCCGCGCCAGTCCAAAGTCGGCGCACGCGTCTGACCAGATTTCTGCTGCATCTCCTCCAGCGCGCCAGGCTCTTCCGTCACGTTTACTTCGCGGTGACTGACGCCATGGCTGTCCATGAATTCGATGACTTCCTGACACCAAGGGCATCCGGTCTTGACGTAGAGAACAGGCAGCTCGTCGGCTTGCATCAAGCGATGGTCCCTTTGCTCGCTCGAAAGTTCCGCACCTGCCGTGCCGAGCGCCGCAGCCGCTGAATCGCATCTCACGCGGGCTAAAATAACGACACTTGCTCCGCGCTTTTCGCGGAGACCACACGTGAGTTTTCGCGTTGGAAGAAGCTCCGTGCAACGAAACCGTGGCTCAACGAAGAGCCGAAAACTTTTTTCATATCACACTCGGCGCAGCGAAGATTAAGACCGCGCTCTAAGCAGGTGTTTTTGAGTCGCATGCAGAGAACCGTTAAACCGTTTGCAAATGTCCCGCTGATCACCCCACCCCTACATCGGGGAACTTCCCATTCTAGAATTGGACAGTGCGCGTGCCGCGTTACACGAACGACCCTTTCGTCGTCGCGCCGATTTCGAACTCCCAGCTTTTCTGTTTTTAAATATGAAATTTCGCTCCAACAACTGCGTGGCTGTGCAACTTCCCGACCTAAGAAAGGCCGAGGCGTTCTATAGCGGAGTGATGGGGTTTCGGCTGTTGGCCAAGACGAATTTGCAGCTCGAATACGATACGGGACGTTTTCTTTTCTACATCAATAAAGGTGCGAAAATACGTCCACCGATTCCGTCGTTCACGGTTATCAATGCCGCCGCAGCCAAAACGCATCTCGAACAAAACGGCTGCGAAATTTTGGAGGATCGCGGCGGCTCGCTCTATTTCAAAGATCCATTCGGAATGGTCTACGATGTGATCGAGGATTGAAGCAGTGCTCGTCGCAGTTCCGGTTCGAGCAACATTTCTCGACGCTCTCTTCAATTCGCCAGCAACAGTTCAAGCATCTTGCGATCGAGTTGGTGACCGCGAAACGATTCGTAAACGACATCGTCGCGCTCGCTGTCAATAATTCCGAAGCCACCGCGCAGGTTCCACATCGACCAGCCCCAGCCCGATTCTTTCCACAGCGAAAGCAAATCGGCCATCCAGGCGAGCGTGACATCGTGCGGCGTTTTCGTGAAGCAACCCCACTCGCCCACGTGGATCGGTACTCCTTGTTTTACGAGCGGCTGCCACGGCTGGATGAGCTCGGCTCGAAGTTTTTCTCGATCCCATTTAACGCCGTGAGAATCGACCATCGGCCAGCGTGGCTGCTCGAATGATTCAAATTCGTTCTTCGGCACCCAGGTCGCGGTGTAATGACTGACCATTTTGGGCAGGTAACCGCGCGTGCTTTGGACCAGCCCCAAGTCAACGATCCCCGGAACCGGCGTCTGCCCGATGTCCGCTCCGTCCACGACAATCAGCCGCTGCGGATTCGGCGCACGAATTGCAGTCACCAACGCACGCACGATTTCGACGTAGCGTGATTGATCCTTCATAAACGGCGGTTCGTTGAGCAAATCGAAGCTGAGCTGTTTCGCCCGAACCGTGCGGTAGCGCTCCGCGAAAAATCTCCAGTGATGCACCGCTGCATCGAGGGCGCGCTCCATCGAATCCCGTGAGCTGTCGAACAATTGGTGAGGTTCACGCTCCCGGCCATTCACACAATATCCAGGGATGCGGTGAAAATTCAGGTTAAGGTGAATGCCGTACTCTTTGCCCCATTCGATGGCTTGGTCGATCGGCGCTAGTGCCTTTTCATCAATCGCCTTCCAATCGTTCACGTCTGCCCACGCCCAATACGATAACGGCAAGCGCGCGAAATCAAAACCCCATTCGGCCATCCACTCGAAATCCGATTTCACAAACGCCTTGCCGCGCTGCCCGCCCGTCAGCTCGGTGAGATTGAATCCGCGCCACCGAGGTATTCGCGGCTGCGAATGCGGCGCGGGTTTATTTTCTTCGGCGCGAATGTAAGATCCCATCACCGTCCCGGCGGTCACGGCAGCGGTCGTTTTGATAAAATAACGTCTTGTCATTGGAGGTCAGGGGTAAAGCTAAACGAAACGCCGCGATCGCGACGTGGGGCAAAAAGACTCAACGCACCTGCGACGGAAAAGTTCCGCGAAGATTAAACGACTGGGACAGGACCCGCGCAAACTATCGGAGAAATTTCGTTTTTCTTACGGCGGGTCGCCCGATGAGCGAAGCCGCATGGAAAGCCGGCGCAATCGATGGTCAGAAAATTTTGAGCGCGTATGCTTTGCGTTGCCCGGGCTCTCCCGGAAACGAACAAACATACCATAATCCCAAGACACATCATGACGTATTCCCCATTAAAATCCAATCTCACTCGAGCCGCGATCGCGGTCATGCTCCTGACTTCCGCAGCGCACGCGCAAATCCTGCTGAGCGGAAAAATCACCGGCATGTTTACCGACTCCCCCGGGCCCAACGACTCAATCTTCAACGCGCCGGACGGTAGCTCCGCTTACTTTATTTCCGGCGTTCCCGAACATGTTTCGGACAGCCCGACGAAGATCGAATTTACCCAGCAAACATTCACGGATGTCGGCCCAGGGCTCGTCGCCACCGATATCTTCAAGGTCACCAACGGTCGCAATCTTCTCCACACGACCGCCTCGGACGCGCATTTCAACCTGTCGCTCGAGCTGACTGGGCCGACCGCCTTTTCTACTCAGCTCACGACGATCCCGTTCACGATCGTCAACACGCCGAACGGCACGGGAAGTGTGGATGACGATTTCGGAATCTCGTCCTCATCCATCGCGCCATTCGTCATCAATAATACCCGCGTGCAATTCCACTTCAGCGCACCCGGCGGATTCGCGCTCGAGGAAAACGCGTCGGACTTCGTGGGTAATCTATCCGTCACCTTCACGCCTGTTCCGGAGCCTTCCACTTACGCGCTCACCGCGGCGGCATTGATTCTCGGCGCGGTTGGCCTTCGCGCCCTCCGGCGGCACACCGAAACCGCGCACACATCCACGACTCTGGGCTGAAAGCTCTTTCAATCGTCGCTCGTCGCGCAACGAACGATCCCGAACTTGGCTTTGAAACGTCGCACCCGCTCGCCGGGTGCGACGTTTTTTTGGCCGGTTTCGGTGCAATCGCCGCAACTTTCTCCTCCGCACGTGCGTCTGAACGACGGTCCAGCCATTTCGTTCCACCGCGGTTTGCCAATTGTTTGTGCGCACCCGGCGAGTTCGTTGGTGTCTGGCTGGGCCGCCCTCTCACGCATGCTGCCATTCGCTCTTTCGATTTTCCTTGGCGCGTTTTTGCTCTTCGCAGTTCAGCCACTCGTAGGAAAATTCATTCTTCCGTGGTTCGGCGGTGGTCCCGGAGTGTGGGCAACGTGCCTGCTGTTTTTCCAAACCCTTCTGCTCGGCGGCTACATCTACGCGCATCTTTCCACGAGCAAGCTCTCGCCTCGGAAACAAGTGCTCCTCCACGTTGCTTTACTCGCGATCGCCGTCCTCCTCCTGCCGATTACTCCCGCACTGCGATGGAAGCCGCACGGTGACGAAGAACCCATTTCGCGAATTCTTCTCCTGCTCGCTGCAACAGTCGGCCTTCCTTATTTTGTCCTCTCAGCGACGGGTCCGCTGATGCAGCAATGGTTCAGTCGCACGCATCCCGGTCGATCTCCGTACCGACTCTACGCGTTATCCAACGCCGGCTCACTCCTCGCGCTGCTGGCTTATCCGTTTTATTTCGAGCCGATCCTTTCCCGTCACGACCAAGCCGGACTTTGGTCCGCCGGACTCGGCCTTTTCGCCCTCAGCGCCACCTGGAGCGCATGGCGCGTCTGGCAATCGACGCCCGCTTCCACCGTTCCGATCACGGAGCCGATTCCCCTTCCGCGCACCGCTCCTCTCACACGTCTGCTTTGGTTCAGTCTCGCCGCCGTCGCTTCGATTCTCCTGCTGGCAACTACCAACAAATTATCGCAGGACCTGGCAGTCATTCCGTTTCTCTGGGTCCTGCCACTCGCGCTGTATCTATTGAGCTTCATTTTGTGTTTCGATCACCCGCGCTGGTACTCGCGCGGTTTCTTCGGCGCACTGTTCGCACTCGGTGCGCTCGTTGATCTCTATCTGCTGTTCGCCGGTCACAACGCGCGACTCGCCCAACAAATCGTCGGTTACTCGGGCGCGTTGTTCGCAGCGTGCATGGTTTGTCACGGAGAACTGGTTCGCGTCCGCCCTCCGCCCGCGCAATTGACCTCGTTCTACCTGCACATCGCCGCGGGCGGCGCCGCCGGAGCGTTCCTCGTCGCTGTGGTCGCACCACTTGTCTTCGACCGCTATCTCGAACTGCAACTCGGCTTGTGGCTGCTGAGCTATCTCGTCGGCGTCCTCGCGTTCTACCATCGCAGTCGTATCCTCGCCGTCAGCACGGCCACCGGCGCGCTCGCCGCCACGATTGTCATTCCCGCTTTGCAAGCGACGGCGAAAGCCGGCGAGAGCTCGTTCGCGACGTTCTCTGAAAAGCTCGCTGCCTTCTATCAAGAGCACTGGGCCTTCATCGTGGTCCTACTCGCCGGGTTCCTTCTCGGCGCTGTCGGCCGACGTGGCTTGATCCGCGAGTGGCAAATGCGCACGGGAAATTTTCTCATGCTTTTCTCCGTGGTGCTCGGAATCCTCTTTGTCGCGCAGATTCGCAAAGACGACGTCGCAGCCATCAGTACCTCTCGCGGATTTTACGGCGTGCTGAAGGTCTTCGAACATAACCCCACTGATCCTGATATTCACTACTACACTCTCGTTCACGGCGTCACCTCGCATGGCCTGCAGTTCACCGGCAACTCACAGGCTAGCTGGCCCACCACCTATTACGCGGAGAGCAGCGGGATTGGCCTGGCGATCGGAAATCTTCCGCCGTTGCCGCGTCGGCACATCGGGCTGGTCGGACTCGGGACGGGTACCATTGCCAGCTACGGCCGCGTCGGCGACTCCGTGCGGATCTACGAAATCGACCCTCACGTCGAACGCCTCGCCCGGTCTCAGTTTACGTACCTCGCGCGCTGCCCCGCAAAGATCGATATCGTCACCGGCGACGCCCGTCTCTCGATGGAACGCGAACTCGCGGAGAATCACCCGCAGGCCTTCGACATCCTCGCGCTCGATGCGTTCAGCAGCGACGCGATCCCGGTTCATCT
>CBRAFL010000322.1:0-6174 GCA_967755055.1 uncultured bacterium | reverse complement strand
TCGTTCCAGCACGAGATCGAGGTCGCCGCCGCCGCCGGCATGCTCGGCTCGATCGATGCCAACACCGGCGACCCGCTCCTCGGCTGGGACACCGACCAGTTCAACACCGACGTGAAGGAACTCACGCTGGCGATGATCTCGATCCTGAAAGCCGGCGGCCTCGGCACGGGCGGTCTCAACTTCGACGCGAAGCTCCGTCGTCCGTCGATTGATCCCGAGGACCTCTTCCTCGCGCATATCGGCGGCATGGATACTTACGCGCTGGCGTTTAAACTCGCGCGCCGCATCCTCGCCGAGGGCAAGTTCGAACGCTTCGTCGCGGATCGCTACTCGAGCTACGATTCCGGCTTCGGCCGCGACATCGAAAAAGGCAAAACCGACTTCAAGTCCCTCGAGAAACTCGTTCTCACGAAACTCGGCGAACCCACGCCGCGCTCCGGTAAACAGGAGTATCTCGAGAACCTACTGACGCAGTATCTCTATTAATCCGGAACGATGCAGCCTCGGCCGCAAAACGCGTTTTGCCCGTGACGGGAAGAAACCGCGGCGGAGGGACCGGCTCCGTCCGGTCCGTTCCGTTGGTCAGGTGATTCCGCTTCGCGGACGCCGGACGACACGGATGCGCCTGAGGCGCACAGGGGCTTGCTCGCCTCCGGCGAGTCGTCCCTCCATCGAAGCAGCTGTTTCCGAGGAGTTGAGAGCTGAGGGACCGATCTTCAGAGGGACTTTCGAAAAAACGCGCGATCGAAAGTAGGCACACTGTTTGGTTTTGCTCTCAACTGCGGAATCTAGGTTTATCCGCCTCTGGCGGACTCAGCTCTCAACTGCATTGTTTGCACCGCGTCGGACGCCTTGAACCCTTCGCTTCGCTCTGGATGACGAGCCGGAGGAAACGTTTTAAACGCGGAGGGCGCAAGGAACGCACCGTTGGAAAGAAGGAATGCGCCCCACTCCCCTCAGCCTGAACTTCGTGCCTTTGTGTCCTGGTGGTGAATATTCCGCGTATCCCCGCGGCCGCGGGCTTCGTAATAGCAGGATGAATCCAAAGGAATCCACACGGTTGCTGCAGAACAAAATTGCCGTCGTCTACGGTGCCGCCGGCGCCATCGGCGGCGCGATCGCCCGCGCTTTTGCCCACGAGGGCGCGAAGGTTTTTCTCACCGGCCACCACTTGGCGCCGGTCGAGGCCGTTACCCATGAAATCAACCAGGCCGGCGGATCGGCCGCCGCAGCCGAGGTCGACGCTCTCGATGAACAGGCCATCGACCAGCACCTGCAGTCCGTCATCGCACAGGCGGGCCGCGTCGACATCTCGTTCAACGCGATCGGGACCCCGAATGCGAAGATCTTGGGCGTGCCCTTCACTGAGCTGGACGCCGAGCAGTTCTCCCTGCCAATCGCGGCCTACACGCGGTCCTACTTCCTGACTGCCCGTCTCGCCGCCCGGCGGATGATTCCAAACAAATCGGGAGTGATCATGACGATCAGCGCCATTCCGGGGCGGACCGGCACTCCGTTGAACGGCGGCTATGGCCCAGCCATGGCCGCCAAAGAGGCCCTCACCCGCGATTTGTCGGCCGAACTCGCGCCGCAGGGTATCCGCGTGGTCGGTCTGCGACCGCATGGCCTGCCGGAGACGCCGATGATCAAAGGCCTGTTCGAGCTGAAAGGCAGGCCGGCGGGGATGAGCTGGGAACAGTTCGAAACCTACCTTGCCAGCTGGGGGCACGCCCGACGCGTCATGCGCCTTGAGGAGGTGACAGCCATGGCCGTCTTCCTCGCGTCGGACCGGGCGAGCGCGATGACAGGCACCACCGCCAACTTGACCATGGGCGGCGTCGCCGACTAGTTCCGCCCGACACCGCAGCCTCCATGAACCAGCCGGAACAACCCAACCAGTCGGGACCGTTCGAAGCCCGCTACCTCGCGTTTATCGAGACGACCACCCAGCTGCGCCCGAGCCTCCACCGGTACTGCGCCCGCATGACCGGCTCCGTGATGGACGGTGAGGACGTCGTGCAGGAGGCCCTGTTCGACGCCTACCGTAAGCTGGAAAAATTTGACGACGCCCGCGCGCTGAAGCCCTGGCTGTTCCGGATCGCGCACAACCGCTGCATCGATTTCCTCCGGAAACGCGGCGTGCAACTGGAAGCTGATACCGGGGCCGCCAGCCCGGACTTCGTCGAGCCTGGCCCGACCGCCGCACTCGGCTTGGGGAGCGCCTTGGAACATCTCGTGATCGCCCTGCCGCCGATGGAACGGGCGTGTGTTCTGCTCAAGGACGTCTTCGATCATTCGCTGGAGGAGATCGGCGAACTGGTCGATTCCACCGTCGGAGGCGTCAAGGCCGCACTCCATCGAGGGCGGTCGAAAATCAAGGCCACGCCGGCGCCGCGAAAAATCCAACCCACGGCCAACCCGGAGTTGGTGCAGCTGTTGAATCTCTATGTCGAACGATTCAATCGTCGGGATTGGAACGGCGTACGCGAATTAATCAGCGCAGATGCCAGACTGGAAGTTGTTGCCCGGTATGCAGGCGGCTTGGCCGGTTCGCCCTATTTCGGCCGCTACGAAACGTGGTTCGAGCCCTGGCAGTTGGCGGTCAGCGAAGTGGATGGCGAGCCGACGGTCATCGTGCTCGAACGCGTGGCCGGCACCTGGAAAGCCCGCACCCCCGTCCGGCTTGAAGTGGTCAACCAGCGCATCGTCCGCATCACCGATTATTTCTTTTGTCCCTGGATGCTGGAGCTCTCGCTCGGCGGTGCGAACAAAGCGACCGGTTAGGCTTTTTTGACGTCACAGCCGAACGCGAGATGATGCCCGTCAAGATCAGCGATCATAAACTCTCTCATCCCATAAGCAGCATTTTGGGGCGGATACTTCACTTTGGCGCCTCTCTTCTTAACATCAGCGAAGTAGCCATCCACTTCGTCGCAGAAGATGTAGGCGACACTGCCTCCAACGGGCTTCGCATATTCGCCCGCTCCGTGTTTCGACAGATGCACCGCCACTTTGCCGAGCTTCACTCCGGCGTAATCGCCGACGCGAAAGTCTTCCGAAAATCCCAGTACATCCGTGTAGTGCTTCAACGCAGCGTCGACATCAGCAACCTGAAGAACCGGAGCAATGCATTCTGTGTTCATGGTATTTTACCTAGATCAATGTTACAGGTCTGCCACGCGATGAGCGACTCTCGAAAACAGGAAACGGTCGAGCCGTCGCGCTGCGCTGTGACGGCGGGTTAGTCTGATTTCTCAGTCAGCCGAATAAACCATTTGGGGTTCATACGTCCAAAATCCGTCCGCCGATTCGTGCGCAAGCCGCGCTTCGAATCCAAAACAAAAAACCCACTTTCGTCGCGCGCGAAAACAACCCAATGCCATGCAGGTCCTGTCTTCTCGCGGTGCCACTTGATCGCCAACAGCGCTCGAGACGGAAGCTTCTCCCACGAGCGAAACGGCTCTTCTTTTCTATCGGCGACGATCCCGCAGGATGCCAAAAGTTTCCTCATGGGCTGCGTGTGAATAATTCCGTGATACGCCGCCGCTCCAGCTCTAATCTCCGCTTCGAAATGGTCTCCGACCTGTTCCCAACGCGCCCTTCCGGAAATGAGATGAACTCCAGAATCTGACTCAACATCAGAATCCAAAACGAAGGCGTCGTTGCCTACATATCGACCAAACGCCCGCTCGATCACGAGTGTCTCGTTTTTTTCATTCGCCTTCACGCCTCGCACTCGGTCAACCGTCTCGCCGCTGCGAAAATCAAAATACCAGTTGTGGACTGCGCTCGCGCTTTGAATCGCCAAAGCAAGTGTCGCCGAGAAATGGAGTAGAAGGCAAAGGCTGAGCAGGCGTTTCATTTTGCTAACACAACAGGTCAGCCGAGCGATGCGCGACTCTGGAAGACAGAAATGGGCCGAGCCATCGCGACGACTGTTGGGCTCTCCTCTTCGACGAGGGTCATCTGTATGACCACTCCGATCACTTTCATCACCGATAAAATTTCAGCCTTTATGTCGGGAGTGGTGCGTTGCTGAGCGGCTAATCGGCCTCGAATACTTCGATCATTCCTATGCCGGTCGAATTTCCCACTCCGGAAACGATCGCGGAATACACGCCAGGCGGCAACGTGAGCAGGAGCGCGGCATCTTTCGAACTGCTCGCCAAACTTCCCGCACCGATCCGTTCTGCGGTTGCCGCAATTTGATCAGCGTACGCCGTGGACCCCCAATCGTCATTTTGAAAGATGGGAACGTCGACGCCTGCTCGGTAAATTCGCAGCACGGGATCCACCAAGGCTCCGGAAACTCCAAAGCGCGTCAAACCAGGTCCGACTCCTCTCACCAAAACGGTCTTGGGTGCCGGACCAACAATCACGAATCCCGCTATCAATACGTCGGCGTCCACTCCTACTCCAGTGCGTGCCGCGACATTCACCAATCGCGAACCGCCAGCAATATCCGCGTCATACACTTCTCCAAGCGCCACGCCTTGGGTGCCACTTTTTCCGCGGATGTGAAACGTGTAGACGCCGGGCGTAAGGATCGGAGCCAGCGCGGCGTCTGCACTCGTAGTGTCCAATGCGAAGGCACCAACGTTGGAGAACAAAGTGCTGAGCGCTGAAGCCGTCGGGAGGTCAGCACCCCAATCGTCATTGGCGGCGATTTGGTTACTCTTCGAATCGAAAAGCGTCACGGTCGAGTCCGTCAACGCCGTCGACACTCCGAGCTTCTTCAACGACGGCCCAATCCCGCGCAGCAAAACCTGCTTCGATCCAATGCCGCCTATCACCAGACCGACAATCAGCACGTCGTCGCCACTGCCGCTGCGAGCTCGCACCGACAGATTCACAAGCCGCGAGGCGCTGCTCGGCGGCGGCGTTGCTGTCACGTCCGCCTGCGGATGCAGCAGCACCGAAGTTACTGAAAGCGGCGGAAGAGAAATCGAGAACTGGCTGCCGGCCACGCTCACCGCCCCCGACTTGAGAGCGTTGCTGCTGTGGGACACGAACGTCTCAGTCGCTGGGAGATCCGACAGTTGCAGCGTCGAATAACTGCGATCGGGAATCGACAGGCCAGTGAGCGAAACCGACGTCGCCTTCGTCTGACTGAGCGAACGGTTCACCAGCACGACGGTGACATTGCCGGTGGCCGAATCGACCGTCGGGTACGCCGAAACGGTCGTCTCATCATCGGAAACACCGCTGACGGAGGTCGCGTAATTGTATCTCGCATACAGATGCAACGTCTCCCACATGCCCGGTTGCCAGCTCCAGGGTGTAAACACCTCGACCCCGTGCTTCATGAATTCGCCGATCGTGGACGCGTACCAGACAGCCGCGACCGGAGCATTCGAGATCTGGATTCCGGTCTCGGTCATACCGAGCGTCACGCCATGATTCGCGCCGAGATACTTATCCATCCACTGCTGGCAGCGGCCGAAAATATACTCCTGGGTAATAGCCGCATCCCACGTGCCGTTGACGGAATGGACGGCGTTCGCATCCGGATTTGCGTAAGTCGTGTCGAAGAACGTTCGGTGCAGTTGCACGATCGCCGCCGGATCGGTGGGGCTCGGGTAATGATGAATGTCGAGAACATCGAGCAGCCGGAGGCCCGTCCGGGCCTGCTCCTCGCCGACACGCTTGATGAAGTATTCAAGCCATGGGTACTTTTTGCCGTCACTCGCGGTGACGAATCCACTGGCCCAGTTGAACCATTGCCATTCATTCGCCGGCAGCGGACCGACGAGCTTGATCTCCGGGTATCGCGCGCGTGCCTGTTTGGCGTAATCAAAATACCGCTGCATGAAGGCCTCAGCTGAGAGCTGGGTCGGCATCACATCGTCGTGCGTCCCGTTCCAGATTTCCGGCTCGTTATCCATGTTCCAATAGCGGAACCGCGTGCGATCGAGTCCGAGGCTGGTCGATTTTATCCAGTGATCGAGAATCGCGGTGGACGTCGCGGCCGACGAGTCGGTCAGGTAAAGTGACGTGTCTCCCTCTTTGAGTGCCTTACCGCCGGCGGGATTCACCATTCCACCGCCCGCGAGATTCTGACCGGTGCCCTCCCACCACTGGCTGCGGCGCCCGCCCCTCCGGTGCCGCAGGCACGGCCCGGCTCGGCCAGCTGGGCGGTCGCCCTCGCGATCGCTCGCTCGGTCGCGCCGTCGC
>CBRAFL010000321.1:0-6362 GCA_967755055.1 uncultured bacterium | reverse complement strand
GATGAAGATCATCGGTGACATCTTCACGTACACGTCGAGGCACATGCCAAAGTTCAACAGTATCTCGATTTCGGGTTATCACATGCAGGAAGCGGGTGCGACGGCTGATCTCGAGCTGGCTTACACGCTCGCGGATGGGCTGGAGTATCTGCGCACGGGTGTGAACGCGGGCTTGAGCGTCGATGCGTTTGCACCGCGACTGTCGTTTTTCTGGGCGATTGGAAAAAACTTTTTCATGGAGGTCGCGAAGATGCGCGCCGCGCGCACGCTGTGGGCGGAGATTGTCGGTCGGTTCAATCCGAAGAACCCGAAATCGTCCGCGCTGCGCACGCACTCGCAAACTTCCGGATGGTCGCTGACCGAGCAGGATCCGTTCAACAATGTGGCGCGCACGTGTCTCGAGGCGCTCGCATCCGCGACCGGGCATACGCAGAGCCTGCACACGAACGCACTCGATGAAGCGATCGCGTTGCCGACTGATTTTTCAGCCCGCATCGCGCGCAACACGCAGCTGCATCTCCAACAGGAAACGGGCATCTGCAACGTCGTGGATCCGTGGGGCGGCAGTTATTATGTCGAGTATCTCACGCACGAATTGCTCGTCAAAGCGCGCGAGCATCTCACCGAAGTGGAACGCCTCGGTGGAATGACTAAGGCGATTGAAGCCGGGATTCCGAAGTTGCGTATTGAGGAAGCGGCGGCGCGTCGCCAGGCGAAAATTGATTCCGGCAAGGAGACGATTGTCGGCCTCAACAAGCACCGGCTCGCCGAGGAAGCGCCGATGGATATTCTTGAGGTGGACAATACGGCGGTGCGAGTCGCGCAGGTGAAACGTCTCGCGGAACTCCGGGCGTCGCGCAACGAGGCCGCCTGCCGTGCCGCGCTCGCCGCGCTCACGGCGTGTGCGAAAAATGGAGACGGCAATCTTTTGGAACTCGCGGTCGTCGCCGCCCAGGCCCGCGCAACGTTGGGAGAAATTTCCGACGCACTCGAAGTCGTGTTTGGTCGTTACCAGGCGCAGATTCGTTCGATCTCGGGCGTTTATCGGCAGGAATTTGGGGAGGATAAATCGATGGAGAAAATCAAGGAGAAGGTGGCGTTGTTCGAATCACGGGAAGGCCGCCGGCCACGCATGCTCATCGCGAAACTCGGACAGGACGGACACGATCGCGGTGCGAAAGTGGTCGCGACGGCCATGGCCGATCTTGGGTTCGACATCGACATTGGACCGCTTTTCCAGACGCCGGCGGAAGCGGCGCGGCAGGCGGTGGAGAACGATGTTCACGCGGTTGCGATGAGTTCACTCGCGGCGGGCCACAAAACGTTGTTGCCGCAACTGCGTGACGAATTACGCGCGCTCGGGCGCGAGGATATTCTGCTGATCTGCGGTGGGGTGATTCCGGCGCAGGACTACGAGTTTCTGCTCGCGAATGGCGCGAGTGCGATCTTCGGGCCCGGCACGGTGATCCCTCAATCGGCGCTGAAAATTTTGGAATTGTTGATGGAGCGGTTGGAGCCGGTGAAGTGTTGATTGGGTAGGGCGAGGCGTCCCCGCCGAGCCGGGGACGCGCGGCTCACCGGGACGTGCTCCAGAGGCGCACAAGCTTCGCCTACCATTATTGATCATGAAAAATCCACCACCCACACACGACGGGTGTCCACAACCGCGGCCGGACTGGGTGCCCGATGATGCGGGGCCGGGGTTTGCCACGTGGTTGTTGCAGGGAGCGCGGCCTGCGGGTGTTTCGACCGTCTCCAATAATCCACCACGGCGCAAAACACTTACCGTGGATGATTATGTGACCGGCGTTTTCGGAGCGGATTCCAATGTGGTTGCGCGAGCGATCACGCTCGTCGAAAGCAACGCGCCGGCGCATCAGGCGCTGGCGCAACAGGTGCTCGCGGCGTTGCTCCCGCACACCGGCGGCTCGCTCCGCATCGGCATCACGGGTATTCCTGGCGCTGGAAAAAGCACCTTCATCGAGGCGCTGGGTTGCGATCTGATCAAGCGCGGGTTGCGAGTGGCGGTGCTGGCGGTTGATCCATCGAGCAGCGTTTCCGGCGGCAGCATTCTGGCGGACAAAATTCGCATGGAGAAACTTTGTCGTGAACCGGCGGCGTTCATTCGACCGTCGCCGTCCGGAGGAACGCTCGGAGGTGTGACGCGAAAGACGCGCGAAGCAATTCTCGTATGTGAAGCGGCTTGGTTTGATGTCGTGATCGTTGAAACGGTGGGCGTCGGTCAGAATGAAATCGCGGTGCGTTCGATGGTGGATTTTTTTCTCGTGTTGATGATCGCCGGAGCGGGGGACGAGATGCAGGGGATCAAGAAAGGGGTGATTGAGCTCGCTGACACGCTCGTGATCAACAAGGCCGACGGGGACAATCGACCGCGCGCGACCGCGGCTCAGGCCGAAATGCAGCGAGTGTTGCGCTATCTGCATCCGGCGACGGCGGGGTGGACGACGCAGGCGTTGCTGGCGTCGGCGCTCACGGGCGAGGGGATCGATGAGGTCTGGCGCATGACGGAGGATTTTTTCAAGACTGCCCGCGCGAGCGGCGCACTCGAACGTCGACGGCGCGCGCAGGCGGTGGAATGGATGCACGCGTTGATCGGAGAAAGTTTACGGACGCGTTTTTATGCGTCGCCCGCAGTGAAGACGCGGCTCGCGAGTGTCGAAGACGCAGTGGCCAATGGCCGCCAGCCGGCTCTGGCAGCGGCGATGGAGCTGTTGGAGGTTGCGGAGATGGTGGTAGCCGCGCCGTAAACTGACCGCGTCGTAACCGACACGGCTACGGAGGATTGAACTGTGGCCAAACGTAGCCGCACGCGTTAGCGTGCGGGATCGTTGCGCGGCGAGCGCACCACCTACAAGAACAGCCAGCCGCCGAAAAGGAGAATCGGGAGAAGGACCGGTAAGCTGTATTTGAATACGTACCCGAAGAAGCTTGGCGTCCGCACTCCGGTGCTGTCGGCGATCGATTTCACCATGAAGTTCGGTCCGTTACCGATGTAGGTCATTGCGCCGAAGAATACCGCTCCAAGACTCACCGCGATAATCAAGCGAGCATCTTTCGGCGTTGCGCGCAGCACCGACACGACTTCGGATTCACTGGCTGGATTTTTCGGGAAGTCTGCCGGGTGTTCGCTCTGGGCGGTGGTTTCGGCGAGGCGGAGAAACGTGGCGTAGGTCGGCGCGTTGTCGAGGACAGCGGACAGGCTGCCGGAGGAGACGTAATAGTGAATCGGGCGCTTGACCCCGAATTCCTGGCCATGCTCGTCGATATAGCCGAGCGCGGGCATCATGGTGGCGAAGATGCCGGCGAAGAGGAATGCGACCTCCTTGATCGGACCGAAGCTGAAATGATTTTCGGCATGCACGGTTGCAAGGGTGAGCCGGTAGGATGCGACGGCGGAGGCGAGCATGATGATTTCGCGGAGGAAAAATTTATCGGGCACGAACACGGCTGCGATGATCACCGCGAGGAAGATCAAATTGATTTTGCCGTCGAAGCGGATGCCTTCGGAGGGTTGTTTGATCTCCTCCTGAACCATGCGCGGAGCGCGCTTAAAGCTGCGAAGGTCGAAGCAATAGAATGCGCCGAGAATCAGCGCGACCGTGAACAGCCACTGAACGATCACGTGTTGGACCAGCCAGAAAAATGGTACGCCACGCAAGTAGCCGAGGAAGAGCGGAGGATCGCCGATGGGCGTCAGCGCGCCGCCGACGTTCGAGACAACGAAAATGAAAAAGACGATGTGATACGAACTGATGCGAATCTTGTTCATTCGAATCCAGGGACGGATCAGCACCATCGATGCGCCGGTCGTACCAATGATGTTCGCGGCAATGGCGCCGATCGCGAGAAACGTGATGTTGGCCAGAGGCGTCGCCTCGTCCTTCACCTTGATGTGAATGCCACCCGCGACCACGAACAATGAGCCGATCAGGCAGATGAACGAAAAATATTCGCCGAGGGTGTGAGTCACGACCTCGCCGCCCGCAGGTAGCCGAACGAGATAAAAGCCGATGACGAGGAGCCCGAGGCCAATCGCGGCGTGCGCGTAATAGTGATCCCAATAATGTTTCACGCGCGGCGGCGTGAGAGGCATCACAGCGATGAGCAGCAGCAGCAGCGCGAAAGGCGCAACGAGCCACAAGGGAATCGAGTTGCCGGTGGCGGCAGCGAAGAAGGGCAGGTGCATGGCGGTGGTAAAGGCAATCGGAGCGGACATGGCGACGTGAGACTCACCTTGAGGCTAACGCAATCCGCGGCTGAAGACTCCGCGTTTGTTGTGCATCATTGCGCAGGTTGTGTGGGTGCTGCGGTTATGCAGCCGCTCAGGCTGAGATATATTGAAATACTGACCGCGCTCGAATCGAAGACGTACGATCTTATTTTTCTCGATGTGCAGATGCCGGACATGGACGGCAAGGAAACTGCGCGACGCATCACGAAAAAATGGGCGGCCAATCCTGTCGCGCGCCCGCGCATGATTGCGATGACCGGCAATGCGATGCAGGGCGACCGCGAGCGCTGCCTGGCGGCAGGGATGGATGATTACATTTCAATACCTGTGCGAGTGGAAGAGCTGAAGGCGGCGATTGAACGCTGGGAAGCACAGCAGGTTGCTGGAGCTGTTTAGGCCGGCCCTTTGAAGCCGGAACGATGCAGCCCGGCCGCAAAACGCATTTTGCCCGTGACGGGAAGATACCGGTTCGGAGTAGCGCAGGCATCCTTACCTGCCTTCCCAACGGATGCAGGCTGGAAGCCTGCGCTACTTTCAAACCGGTTTCCCAGGGAGTAGGAATTTGACCACGGATATTACGGACGGACACGGATCAATGCATTGTGACAGAAATCCAAGTACCACGAAAACATCGAAGGGTGTCCGAAATCTTCCGTAAGCCGGGGCTCTGTTCGTTCCTCTGGAGATCCGTGTTAATCTGAGTTATCCGTGGTTTCCGAGTCTTAGGAAACAGGTCTGCCAATGGAGGGACGACTCGCCGCAGGCGAGCAAGCCCCTGTGCGCCTCAGGCGCATCCGTGTCGTCCGTGCCTGCGCGACGGAGCAAACTGCGCGGTCGTCAGCGACGACTTGCCCACCAACGGACCGGACGGAGCCGGTCCCTCCGCCGCTGTTTCTTCCCGTCACGGGCAAAACAAGTTTTGCAGCCGAGGCTGCAGTGATCTGGTTGTGGAGACACCGAGATAGCGCTGCCGGGACTTCGCGGGAACAGTGGGGGGATCCCTCCAGCAAAAAATGCGTAGCAAACTCCAACGGACGCAGCGCGAGGAGGGTCGCGCCATGGTAGGATTACCGCATGGCAACTCTCACCGAACGCCTGCCCGGAAATACCGCCGGCCGCTATTACGTCGATGCGAGCTGTATCGATTGCGATCAATGCCGCGCACTCGCGCCCCAATTTTTCGCCCGTAACGAGGAAGACGGTCTTTCCCGGGTTTGTCGCCAGCCGACGACCACCGAGGAGATCGCGCTCGTCGAAGAAGTCATCTCCAGTTGTGCAACTGCCTCCATCGGTAACGATGGACCGGCCGAGCCATGAATGACCTGATCATCGGAATGGCCGGCTCTGGTGGAGATGGAGTCGTATCCGCCGGAGAATCACTCATCGGCGCCATGGCGCTTGAGGGGTATTTTGGCGTTCTCACGAAAAGTTTCGGCTCACAGATTCGCGGCGGAGAATCGTCCTGCCGCCTTCGGGTTGCGACCACACCGGTGCTCAATCCGGGCGGTGCACTCGATGTGGCGGTGATTCTTGACTGGGAAGATTACCTCCGGTTCGGGAGCGAGCTGACGGTTTCGTCGGACACGATCATCATCTTCGAACAGAAATCGGGCGTCGATCGCGCCGCACTCCCGTTGAACGGCGTGTGCCCGACGATTGTGTGCGCGGTGCCGATGGAGGAGATGGCAATGAAATCCGCCGGAGTTTTGTTGGCGAAGAACAACGTCGTCCTCGGCTTGCTCGCCGGCTGGCTTGGACTGCCGCCCGACAGCTTGCTCGCGAGTATACGGAAAAAATTTGAGAAGAAGGGCGACGTCGTTGTCCTCGGTAATGAACGCGCGTTCCTCGCCGGGCTCGAGTACACGCGCGAGCATCCGCTCGGTCATCACATGCGGCTTGATTCTCCGGCGGCCACGACGGGCGAGAGGTTGATCACTGACGGCAATGAACTGTGCGCGCAGGCCGCGCTTTTCGCGGGATGCACTTTCTTCGGCGGTTATCCCATCACGCCGGCGACAGAGATCATGCAGCATTTGCAGCGGGATATCTGGGAACATGGCGGCTCCGTCTTGCAGGCGGAAGATGAAATCGCGGGCATCGCCGCGGCAGT
>CBRAFL010000320.1:0-6375 GCA_967755055.1 uncultured bacterium | reverse complement strand
GAAGCACTACGGCGCATATCCAAACGAACAGGACATCATTCGCCCGTGGGATAACCCGATCAAAAAGGAAACGCATCTCCGCGTGCTGCACGGCAATCTCGCACCCGGCGGCGCTATTGGAAAAATCACCGGCAAGGAAGGCCTCTATTTCAAAGGCACTGCGAAAGTTTACGAAAGCGAAGAGGACGCGCTCAAGGGCGTTCTCAGCGGCGGCGTCGTCAAAGGTGACGTCGTTGTGATTCGCAACGAGGGTCCGGTCGGCGGACCCGGCATGCGCGAAATGCTTTCCCCCACGAGCGCCGTGGCTGGTCGCGGGCTGATCAAAGACGTTGCGCTCATCACCGACGGACGTTTCTCCGGCGGCAGCCACGGTTTCGACGTCGGCCACATCACGCCAGAAGCCGCTTGCGGCGGTCCGATCGGAATCGTGCGCAATGGCGACATCATCGAGATCGATGCCGTCAAGAATACGATGAACCTTTTGATTCCCGAGGCTGACTATGCCGCTCGCATGGCCGCCAATAAAATCCGTCCACCGCGCGAAACGCGCGGAGTCCTCGCCAAATACGCCAAGCTCGTGGCTTCCGCCTCCGAAGGCGCGGTCACGGATAAATATCTCTGATCGAGCAGTAGCGAGTAGCGAGCATCTCAAGCTACGATCTCTACCTCCTTCTGCTCTCTCCGCTCTACTCGCTACTCACTACCCGCTACTCGCTACTTCCCTCCCCATGACCTGGAACCGCTTCAAAACTCATTTCTATCAAAACGCCGACCTCGGTGTTTCACTCGACATCAGTCGCATCCCTTTCCCGGATGACTTCCTCACCTCGATGGAACCGCGCTTACAGGAGGCGTACACCGCGATGGGCGCGCTCGAAGGTGGCGCGATCGCGAATCCCGACGAGAACCGCATGGTTGGTCATTACTGGCTCCGCGCTCCTCACCTCGCGCCGACGCCCGAACTCGCCACCGAAATCTCGTCGACGCTCGCCGCCATTAAAGATTTCGCCGCCAAAGTTCATTCCGGCGCCATCGCTGGTCCGAAAGGAAAATTCAAAAATCTCCTCGTCATCGGCATCGGCGGTTCCGCGCTCGGCCCACAATTCGTGCAGCACGCGCTCGGACGTCCGCGCAAAGACAAACTCGCGGTTTCGTTTTTCGACAACACCGATCCCGATGGTTTCGATTACGTGCTCGGCACGCTGCGCAACCAGCTCGCGAAAACGATCGTCGTCGTCATTTCGAAATCCGGCGGCACGGCAGAGACGCGCAACGGCATGCTCGAAGCCATCGCCGCGTTCAAAACCGCTGGCCTGAATCACGCGCAACACTTCGTCGCGATCACGGGTGTCGGTTCCAAGTTGGACAAGACTGCGATCGACGAAGGTTGGCTTGCCCGCTTCGCGATGTGGGATTGGGTCGGCGGCCGCACGAGTGAACTCAGCGCGGTCGGCCTGCTTCCCGCTGCGTTGCAAGGTCTGGATATTCAGGCGATCCTCGATGGCGCCGCCGCGATGGACGACGTCACTCGTTTCCCGAACACCGCGCAAAATCCCGCCGCCCTTCTCGCGCTAATGTGGCATTTCGCCACCGACGGCCGCGGGAAAAAAGACATGGTCGTACTTCCGTACAAAGACCGATTGCTGCTCTTCTCGCGTTATCTTCAGCAGCTCGTGATGGAATCGCTCGGCAAGGAATTCGACCTTCAGGGCAACGTCGTGAATCAGGGCATCGCGGTTTACGGCAACAAGGGTTCGACCGACCAACACGCGTACGTCCAACAGCTACGCGAAGGCGTGAACAACTTCTTCGTGACGTTCATCGAGGTCCTCAAAGATCGCGACGCGAAGACCACGCTCGAGGTCGAACCCGGCATCACCGCCGGCGATTACCTGCAAGGCTTCTATCTCGGCACTCGCGACGCGTTGAGTGAAAAGGACCGCCATTCGGTGACGCTCACACTGCCAGACGTTTCTCCGCGGTCACTCGGAATGCTGATCGCTCTCTATGAGCGCGTAGTGGGTTTCTACGCGTCACTGGTTGGCATCAACGCCTATCATCAACCCGGCGTTGAAGCCGGCAAGAAAGCCGCGGGCAGTGTCATCGTTCTCAAGCAGAAGATCACCGCTGCATTACAAGCGTCGCCAGGCAAATTGTTCACTGCCGAGGAACTCGCCGCCGAACTAGGCGCCGACGTTTCCGCCGAGCCAGTCTTCAAAATCCTGGAGCATCTCGCGGCCAACCGCACGAGCGGCGTGAAGAAACGCGCGAAAACTCCGTGGTATCAATCGCGATACACGATGTGAGTGACGGCTCTGCTGTAGGTTGCGCGCTCGTCGCGCCACCTACTCGATCTCCATTGGCGGGCGGCGACGATCGCGGAACCTCATCAAGTTTCTTAGGTTCTCAAAATAATCGCTGTCCTTCCGCCGCGCGTGTCACCCGATTCCTCGTGTGGCGTCTTGCAGTAGCCCGATTCAGCGGTATTAAAACCTTCATTCCATGACCTCGCCCAAGAAATCCGTGTTCGGTTTGCTCCTGATTGTGTTTATCGTACTCACCTCCGGCTGCATGTCCGCCAAGCGTGATAGCTCCATTCCGTGGAGCCGTCCCGCCGATTGGGAAGGTCAGATTCCAGGTATGGGCGGCGGCATGGGACGCTGAGTTAAGCTCCCAGGCCAACGGGCTATTTTTGCTCGTACAATCCCCGCGTGCCGCGCGCTTCTCGCGGCCAATCCAGCCCTTCGGCTGGATTTTTTATGTAGCCACCCGAACCAGCCGGTGAACTCTAGCAACGTCTTCATGGAAAACTCTTCGCTCACGCCGCAGCCTGGTCACCTCTACGTCGTTGCGACACCCATCGGCAATCTCGCTGATCTCACGGACCGCGCTCGCGCGATTCTCGGCGCAGTCGATCTCGTAGCCTGCGAAGACACGCGGACGACCGGTCCTCTTCTCACGCGGCTCGGATTCCGCAAGGAACTCGTCGCGTACCACGATCACAACGAAACCGAAATGGCCGAGCGCCTCGCGGATCAACTCGCCGCTGGCAAATCCATCGCGGTGGTCAGCGACGCCGGAACTCCCGCGCTCAGCGATCCGGGTTTTCGCGTGGTGCGCGCCTGCCGCCGACGCGGACTGCCGGTGGTGCCCGTGCCCGGCCCGAGTGCGCTGATCGCGGTGCTCAGTGCAAGCGGACTGCCTACGAACGGGTTTCTTTATGTCGGCTTTCTGCCGCCGAAGTCCGCCGCGCGCATCGCGTTCTTTGAGAAACATCGCGAGTTCATCTACACCCTCGCGCTCTACGAAAGCTGCCACCGCATCGACAAAGCCGTTGACGAAATCCTCACGACGCTCGGCCCAACCCGCGTGATCTGCGTCGCCAAGGAAGTCACCAAACTGCACGAGACCTTCTTCGTTGGGCCTGTATCCGAAGTGCAGGCACGCCTCGCGAAAGCCAGCTTGAAGGGCGAGTTCGTCCTGCTGATCGCGCCGGCTGATTTCGTCCTGTGATTCACGGATAAAAACGAATTCTTTCCTTCTGTGGGTTCCGTGTGTTCCGTGGGCCAATGTCTTCGCCTTGCGTCGACGTCGTCGATATCGGTAGCAACTCGATAAAAGTGCTCGTCGCCGAACGCGGTCCCGACGGGCACATCGCAACCCTCCTGAGTAAAACGCTCGATGCCCGCATCAGCGCCGGCATCAGCCAGACCGGCCCGCGTTTAACCGACGAAAGCATGAACCGCGGCCTCGAAGCGATTCGTGAATTACTCGCGAGCGCCGCGCCTTTCGCACCCGAGAAAATCGTACTCGTGGCCACGAGCGCCGTGCGCGACGCGGCAAACGGCACGGAATTTCGTGAACGCGTTCGCGGTGCGACCAGTCATGAAATCCGAATTCTTTCTGGCGAGGAAGAGGCCAATCTCATTGGCCGTGGCTTGATGTGCGATCCGGCGCTCGGCGGGCTGTCGAATTTCTACGTCTTCGATCTCGGCGGAGGCAGTCTCGAGTGCCTCGCGTTTCGGAATCGCCACGTCCAGCAAGCGATGAGTCTGCAACTGGGCTGTGTGCGCCTGACCGAAAAACTCGTTGCCGACGCCACGCAACCCGTTCCGCCGGACACGATCGCGGCGATCAAAAATCACACACGCGCTGGTTTCACGCAGGGAAATTTTAGTTTCTCGCTACCTCGCGATGCCGTGGCGATCGGCACCGGTGGAACGATCACAACGGTCCGCGCCATTCTGGCCGCGCGTGCCGGTCGTCGGCTGGAAGAAACGGATACGCGCGTTGAACTCGGGAGCTTCCGAACGATGCTGAATGAACTCAGCTCGCTATCGTTGTCCGAACGGAAAAAAGTCCCCGGCCTTCCGCCCGGCCGCGCGGATATTTTTCCTACCGCGCTCGCCACGTTGATTGCGCTCGCCGAAGCCGGCGGATTCGACGCGTTTCACCACTCGTTCTACAATCTCCGTTACGGCCTGACCGCGGAGGCGCTGGACCTGATGTAGGCAGCTCGCTTGCGAGCGCGGTACAGGTTTGCTGGGCCTTTATGGAAGATGCAGCCCATCTCTGATGCGCGCGAGAGAGCTGCCTTTTCGCGGGCCGATACGCCCGTTACTTCCGCGACTCGTGCTCGTGATACGAAGGCGGCGCCGCTTTGATTCTTGGCTTCACCGGCACCTCGATCAGCCGCAAAACCTTCGCGGCCGATTTTGTCGCCGCACGCAGCTGTTTTAATTGCGCCTCGAAATCCGGCGGCAACGGTGCACGCAAATCCAGCTTCTTGCCCGTGATCGGATGCTGAAAAACCAAATGTTCGGCATGCAGCATTACGCGCTCAGGCGGATGTTTCAAACGGCTGTCCGGCTTCCACCCATACACCACATCGCCGAGAATCACATGTCCGAGTGATTTCATGTGCACGCGAATCTGGTGAGTTCGGCCTGTGTGAATCGTGCACTTGATCAGCGTAGCGAAATCTCCGAATCGCTCCACCATCTCCCAATCGGTGTGCGCGTCCTTGCCGCCTTCCGCGTTTTCAACCACGGCCATTTTGTGACGGTGCTGCTTGTTTCGCCCGATCGCTTTTCGAATGGAACCGCTGATCAACGGCGTCGCGCCCGCCACGAGCGCGAGGTACTCCTTGTGCAGGGAACGTTCCGAAAACTGCTCCGCCAATCCACGGTGAGCCTTGTCGGTTTTCGCGACCAGAATAATCCCCGACGTCTCGCGATCGAGCCGATGCACGATGCCCGGCCGTTCCACGCCGCCGACGCCGCTCAGCGTTCCTTTGCAGTGCGTGAGCAACGCATGAACGAGCGTGTCTTCGCCGGTCGCGGCGCCCGGATGCACGACCATTCCTGATGTCTTGTTGACCGCGAGCAGATGCTTGTCCTCGAAAATCACATCCAGCGGAATATCCGCCGGAGTCATGTCCGTCGCTTTCGTTGCGGGAAATGAAAACGTGATCACGTCACCGGCCAGCACCGTGGAATCGCGCACCAACGTTTTCCCATTCCTCGTCACCAATCCCGCATCGAACGCGCGATGAAACGCCACACGACTGTGATCCGGAAAAGCTCCTGCAAGAAGCTTGTCTGCGCGCGGTTGGCGAATGCCCTCGGGAACGACGTAGGTAATGGGAGAATCAGGCATGGTTGAGCTGCGCTAGTTACGGAGTGAACCGCAGGTTAACACGAGCCGCGACAATCTACGCCCAGCCGCACTGTTTCCGCGAGATAGTTCTGTTCCGCATTTGAATCAGGCTCACCTACGTAGCCGCGCCGGTTACGGCGCGGACCGCACGTTAACACGTGCGGCTACGAGCCAGGCAGCCGTTCGATCTCGCTCAGCATGCCTCGACGCGTCGCGTGATCCACACTCGCCACCTCCCAGCCATTGCGCGCCACGTGCGCCAGTTCCTTGCGGCTGAAATTCAATTCCGTCGCCAACGCTGCATACTCGTCGTTTACCGTGTTCGCGAAGGTCAGCGGATCATCCGTACTCACCGTACAGCGCACTCCCGCTTGCATGAGCGCGCGAAGCGGATGCGTCGTCCACGAATCCACCGCCTGCAACCGCACGTTGCTGATCGGGCACACGTCGAAAGTCACATCGCGCTCGACCGCGAGGCGCACCACTGCCGGATCATTGATCGCCTGAATCCCATGTTGGATGCGCGTCACGCCCAACACCTCAATCGCTTCACGCACCTTCGCCGCTCCGCCGAACTCACCGGCGTGACATTTCGTGACTTTCCCTGCCGCGCGCAATTTTGCCCACACCGCCGCCGTGTCGGGCTCGGTTGGCATATCCTCGTGGCCGTGCAGATCGACTCCGGCGAGCTCATCCCACGTGTGCAGCTGATCGATC
>CBRAFL010000319.1:0-6382 GCA_967755055.1 uncultured bacterium | reverse complement strand
ACGCCACTGCCCAAGATCCAAAGCATCGCGCCAGCGGGAACGGTCGGTCGCTGCCAAATCCAATAGGTGGCGAGGACCGGCACATAACAGCTGCAGATAATCGAGCCGACCAGCCACACAAACGGGAGTCCGCCGCCGGCGCGTTTCGCGCAGTAATTCCACGTGGCGTGAAGCACGGCGGCAATGAGCACGAGGAGCAACGCGAAGGCGGTCATACGGTCGGTCGTGGAGAATTGAATACGGACGGTGGGGATACGGCGGACAATACGCGTTTGGCGTTTGGACGGGAATTCCGATAGGCAGGCGCAAGTGCGGGGCTTCCTCGCGTTTGGTGCGATTGATACGAGAGCGGGGCAGCGCTTCCGAACCAAGGACTAGACTTAGCGCCGTGATCGCTTCTTGCGTGTCGCCTGGATAAATCGATTTAGCTCAATGATCCGATGAGCCCAGAAAATCACGAGGGGCGTTTCTTGCGCGCGCACCACTTCCGCCGGATTAAAAACACCGCGAATGGCCGCACCAATTACAACGTTCCGGCCGAAATCGCGCCACGCTTTCGCCTTTTGGACGGCCTCCATGTTGAGGCGCTTGCGACTGTTGATGGCGGAATTTGAACCTTTGGCTTCGATCACCAGGAGGCGTTGATCCCAAAGACCGATCACGAAATCGGCATTGTTTTCGCCAAGCGTGCAGCCGGTCATGAACTCACCTGGCTTGGGAACGTCTGCTCCCAGCAAGCTTTGAATGCCGTGGCGCGGCGCTGTCTGCTGTTTGAAATCAAGTCCGACTAGCACGCCATGCACGAGCCCTTCCACCATCGCGCGTTCGTCGGACCGTCGGCGAGTTTGGACTTCTTGCGCAGACGCCAACACCGTGGAGGCGAGGATCGCGGCGTCGCGTTCGGCCTCGGTCGGATCCCGACGATCTGCTATCCAGGGAAATCGTTTGGGATCGAGCACTGCACACAAGACGTCGCGAACTGCGGTAGCGAAGTCACGGTCAGCGAGAACTCGCGATGGGGTAAGAGAGTCGCCGCTCAACGTTTCCAGATCGTCTTCAGAAATAGGTGGTGCGGCCACATAGCGAAGAGCGGTAAGCAGATCTTTAGCGCGCATCGCGTCAGCGAGCGCGGTCTGGTTCACTGGGTCAGCTAGAAGCGTCGCGAGGCCGCCGATGGTATTGCGATTGGCTTGTTCCAATCGCGAATACGCCTCGAGATATTTTTGCAGCGGTTCACCCAGGCGCCGTTGCCGAAAATCTTCGCGGGACAGCGCGGCATCTTTTGCGATTTCTGCGGGCGTCCATTTCCGGGCAAGATCAGGCCACATGTTGGAAATATTCGATCGGTGGAACGGGAATTCTCATTGCCTCGCCTGGCTCGAATTTTGTCAGTCCGCCTGAGTACGTGCGACCGCTTGCAAGATTCACGTGGTGATTCAGCCAGGCGACGAGCGCATCCAAGGTTGATTCTTCGATTGGACGTAAAGGATAGAGCCCATGGGCGATATTCAGTAAACGGGCACCGGCGGGATTTCTTGCGAAAGCCGGCGGGCGTCGGCCCATGTAGGTCATAATTATCGGCGGCGGAGATTTTAGATTTACGCGCCACCACGGATTCCGGTGGCCGATGATGTAGCTTTCCAACGCGCCCTCACGCTTTGCCCACGCAAGAAAATCATCGACTGCGGCACGCGCAATGGGCGAAAGGGTGCTGAGATCGGCGGGCAGATCGACAACGCGGCGTAACCGCCGGGTATCGGTTAAGGGCTGCCCTTCGAGCGAAATGATTTCGTGGGCATCTGTGATTGTGGGGTAGAGGCATGAATGCGGCAATGCAGCAGCGTGTTGGTCTGCGATCCACACACGGTTCAAACCGGTAACCTGACCACGGCTCACTTTAAAATAATCGCCGAGCAAAGCCGTGGCCTCCGTGGCGGTCGCACGCTGCGGTTGGGCGAAGATTGACCATGAACGAGCGCGATGAAGTTCGCCCGCGGGCACCCAGTGCGTGATCTGGCGATTGTCTGATGGCGTTCGGACAAAGCCGATACCGGGAAAAATTCCGCCCACTTGAAAGGTGGTGATAACAGACGTGGTGAGCGCGTCTGCAAACAGCGATTCCGCGGCCGGGAACACATGGACGGTGCGTCCGCCGAGGCCGTTGAGAAGAAGCTGGCGAAGGCTTGCGCCGTAATTCACGTCAAGCCATTCGGCGGAAGTGATGAAGCAACCGACATCGCCTGTTTGTGCCAATTGTCGGGCACGCAAAAAAAAGTGGAGATGCAAGCCTGCGAGCTGGCTGCCGGTGAGGGCGTGTGCGGCGAGGCCGGCTTGATACCAACGTTTCCAGGGCGCTGCTATATCATGATGGCGGACGTAAGGAGGGTTACCGATGAAAAGAGTTGGGCCGTTGCATGGGCTCAATTCGAGTTCGCGAAAATCGCCCGTGACGATTTCCAAGCGAGCGGCCATCCCAGCTGCATGAGCGTTGGCTTGTAAAATCAAAGCGAGCAGCGGATTCAGCTCACAAGCGATCACGCGAGCCGTCCGGAAACGCCGGAGCGCGGCAAGCGAGAAACGCCCGCTCCCGGCTCCGCAATCGACAATCCTTTTTGGTGCGGCGACAAGCGCAGATGCAAGGTCGAGCATTTGCGCTACAACCGCTGCGGGAGTAAATGTGGTGCCGCTTTCGCGGCGGGTAGCTGGCGAGAAAATGCGCGAATAGGCTTCGCCAAGGGGATCGTGGCCTTCACGAATGAGACGCCGAATCGCCGCAAGCAGTTTGGGCGCGACGAGTCGTTCACTGTCGCCCAAAAGTGCCTTAGCAATCGCCCGAAGATCGGACTCGGAGTCGATCTCATCGACTACAAAAGTGGGTTGGGCGCGGCTCACGGAACGGAATTCAACGGCCCTCGTTCCCAGCTGGCAACATGGCTTTCCTTCCTTGAAAAAGATTTTATCGCTGTTTTTCGCAACCGGCCAATTTCTCTTTGAGATCGCCTTGCGTGAGGCCGTCGAGGCGGATGAGTTTTTGGCGGGAGGTGTCGCCGCGGAGGACGGTGACGGCGCGTCGCGGAAGATTCAGATGTTCTGCGAGAAAATCGCAGAGGGCGTCGTTCGCTTTTCCTTCCACGGGTGGGGCGTGCACTTTGATTTTCAGCGCGTCACCGAGCCAGCCAATGATCTCCGTTCGCGGAGCATTGGGAATCACTTTGATCGCGAGCGTGCAGGAATTCTCGGCTGAGGTTTTCTTTGTCACGAGTGATGGGGCAACGGCGGCTGATTTCGCAAGCACGCCAGCAAACCTTGAACTAACCACAAAGACACCGAGGCACAAAGGACGACCCACCCAGATGCTTTCCTTTGGGTCTTTGCGTCTTTGTGGTTCAACTGGTTTGATCGATTCAAAATTGTTTCCGGGCGCGACTGATCTGCCTCACAGATCAATCCACGAAGACGGATCAACCCAACGCTTCGGCGAGGGCGGCGATGATTTCGTCGACGGGCTCGGTGCCGCAACAGAGGCGGAGAAGATCCGGGTCGAGCTTGCTCGCGGCGAGTTCGGCGAGGCCCGCGGGTGTCGTCACGAGATCGTAGTGCGCGAGGTACATGAACGGACAAATGAGTGTCGTCTTCATGCCGAAGCTCGGGCCTTTCGGGAGACGCAGCCGATCGTAGAAGCGCGTGAGATCTCCGCGGAGAGTGAAGGTGATCATGCCACCGGTGGCGCTGGGCGAACGCGCGATTCGCAGGAAATTTTCGCGCGAGGCGGGATGGAGCGCCCAGAAAACGTCGCGAACCGCCGCGTGACTTTCGAGAAACTCGGCAACCTGCGCAGTGTTTGCGTGGATACGCGCGAGAACGGAATCGGCTTCGCCAATTTGCGCGGCGAGACGGGCGACATCGCGGAAATAGACCGGCTCGCTCTCCGCGGCGATGCGCTGGCGAAGTTCGGCCGCTTCGGGGCTGGCGGGATTAACAGCGCATAGACCAACGAGGACATCGCCTTCGCTGGAGGCGTATTTCGTCAAGCTGGCCGAGACGACGTCAGCATGCTGGAGAATATCGAGATTGAAGACTGAGACCGTGGAAGGATCGAGGATCAGCTTTGCGCCGTGTTGACGGCACAGCGCTGCGAGGGCGATGACATCGGGTGTTTGGATAAGCGGGTTCGTGGGGAGCTCCGCGAAAACTCCGGCAATTTCTGAACCGTGTTTTGCGAAAATGCGCGCGATGCCTTCGTGATCGAGCGGATCGCGAACGTAAACGTAGTCGGCGGGTGTGCTCGTGAATTTTTTGAGGATCGCGATCGTGTCGAGGTAGAGCCAGCCGAGTTGGAGCCAGACGGTGCGCCCGCGCGCGGCCTGTAAATCGGCGCACGCGCGGAAGGCCGCATGGACGGCGCTCATGCCGGAGGGAGCGAGAAAAAGATCGGCGTTGGTCGTGCCGGGCAACGCGTGGCGGAGGACGCGATTTACTTCGGCGAAGGCATCACCGGTGAATGTTTTTTCAGGATACGCTGCCGTGATCAGCCTGAGCCGAAGAAGATGATCCTCGGCTTCGCGCGACGAAAGGAAGCCGCCGATGTTTTGGAGAAAGGTTTTTGCCCGGGCGTAAAGTTCAGGAGACGCCGGGTGCGAAGTACCATGCAATCCATCGCGAGAAAAAACCTCGGCGCCGGTCTTGCTGCCACCCAGGTGCGCGGCGAGTTGGCGGGCCATGCGTGCGGACGTAGTCAGCCAGAGCGTGCGGCCGGCGAGCGCAGGTGTCGTCGCGATGAAATGCTCCACGAGTTGGCGCGTGAAGGGGTGCACCACGAACCGCGGATAGCCGGAAGTGAGCTGGCGGAGAGTCTCAGGATCTTTCTCCTCGTAACCGCGCACGTCGCGCATGGTGGGCAGGCTGCACGAAACGGCATGAACCGATGCCGGGATGCGCTGGCCGAGAGAAAGCGGAAGGAATGCAGACATGTACGATGGATGGAAACCGCGAGAGCGGGTGGTTGAGAACTGAGAGTTGAGAGCGGAGGGCCGGGGGTTGGCAATGTGAAGCTGAGTCATCGATCGGGCATTCGCAGCGGTGCGGCACAAACGGCTTCGTTTTTTGCGACTGTCTGTTACGATGGCAGCCGCGCTGCGAGGAGAGCCTGATGAGCGGGCCCAATCACAGCGGCAGTTCTTTCAACCCCCAAGAAAATGTATAACGCATTGTTTTCGGTGAACTACGTCGCGGTGATCGTCGTCACGATCGCTGGCTTTCTCCTTGGTTGGCTTTGGTATTCGCCGGTGCTGTTCGCAAAACCATGGATGGTGGAGATGAAAATCACACCTGATTCCATCAAGACCTCGAACCTCAACATGCCGCGGCTTTTCGGCACGGGCTTGATGCTGACGTTGATCTCGACGTTTGCACTAGCCTGGTTGCTGCGGGGGCAAGGCGTGATTGGTTTGCTCCACGGAGCGGAGTTTGGAGGCGTGGTCGGTCTGCTGATTGTCGGCGCGCGTCTTGCGAACGGTGGTTTATGGGAGCAGCGCTCATTGCGGCTGCAGACGATCAACATCGGTCACGAAGTTGCGCTGTTCGCATTGCAGGGCGCGATTTTGGCGACGTGGCGGTGATCCCGGCACGTCGGGACGTACGCCAGAGGCGCACAAGCCTCGCTCTACCTTCTGCGGGCGAAATCGAAAAAGATGGCGCGGCGCGGCGCGGCGGATTTGGCTGCGCGCGCATGAAGCTTGTTTCTTGGAATGTAAATGGGGTGCGGGCCGTCCTGAAAAAAGGATTTCTGGATTACATGGCGAAGGTGGATGCGGACGTGATTTGTCTGCAGGAAACCAAGGCGCATCCCGGTGATGTCCAGCATGTGGCGTGGGAGGCGGGCTATACGCCGCATTGGTATTCGGCGATCAAGAAGGGGTATTCCGGCACGGTGATGTTCACGCGTGTGGCGCCGAAAAAAGTCACCTGTGGAATCGGCCTCCCGGGACACGACGATGAAGGGCGCGTGATCACAGCGGAGTTCGACGATTTTTATCTGGTGAATGTTTATCAGCCAAATTCGCAGCGGGGACTTACGCGGCTGGAGTATCGCATCAAAGAATGGGATCCGGCGTTTCTCGCGTTCCTCAAGAAGCTGGAAAAAAAGGGGAAGCCGGTGGTGTTTTGCGGCGACTTGAACGTCGCGCACACGGAGATTGATCTGACCAATCCGAAGACGAATCGGCGCAACGCGGGGTTTACTGACGAGGAGAGGGCGAATTTTTCGGCGCTGCTGGCGAAGGGATTCGTGGACACGTTTCGCGAATTTGAAAAAGGACCGGGTCACTATTCGTGGTGGAGTCAGATGATGAACTGCCGCGCGCGAAACATCGGGTGGCGCGTT
>CBRAFL010000318.1:0-6413 GCA_967755055.1 uncultured bacterium | reverse complement strand
CGAAAATGATCTTTCCCAATCGTTGGTGGCGCGCTCGCCGCGCAACTTAGCGTCCCATGGTGGCGGGGCGCGCGCGCCACCTACCCGACCATTCCGCCGCAAGAACGAATCCGCTCTGGAGGCGCATGGTCCGAAAGCTCAGGCTAAAATCTCCAGCAGGCGGACGAACAGCCGGTTCACTTTCGCCTGATTGTCTTTCACCAGATCCTTGAACTTCGCGAAGTCGATCTCGGTTCCCTCCAGCCCGTTCGCATAGTTGTCGATCAACGCGAGGCTGTTGTAACGCAGACCGATTTCCGAACACAGATCCGCTTCGTGCGCCGCCGTCATGCCCACCACATCACCCCAACTCTGCACGATGCGAATCTCGGCCTTTGTTTCAAAACGCGGTCCGCGAAACTGCACGTAGACCTTGCCGGGATGGATCGTGAACTCGGGTGCGAGTTTTTCCAGCAGCAGAGGTATCAAGTTATTGGCAATGCCGGGCGCGCCGCCCTTCAGCTCCTTGTCGAAAAACGTCATCGGGCCCTGCTGCAGTCCCACATAGTCCGAACACGACACGAATGTCCCAGGTGGAAGCGCTTTTTTCAGAGAGCCCACGGAATTAAGGGAAAGCACATCCTGGTAACCGAGATCGGCGAGCGCGCGAATGTTGGCGCGGTAATTGATCGAGTGCGGCGGCAGCGGAAACGCGTAGCCGTGCCGATTGATCAACGCGAAGTCGCCCTTCGTCTTATAGGTGACCGGACCGAACGCGGTCTCGATCGTCTTCACGTCCCACGCCGCAAACAGCGTGGAATTTACAATGCTGGTGCCACTGACAAACGCGACTTTCATGGCGCCAGTCACGCGAGGGCCACTCGCATTGACAATTCGAAAGCATCAGGCTTTCCGCGACGCGCATCAGGTTTCTCCTTACGGCGGCTCTCGTGTCGCCGCGTCGACCTTACTGTAGCCGCATCGGTTACGATGCGGACCGCCCCTTCCCCGTAGCCGCATCGGTTACGATGCGGTTCCCCCGCGCACCGCACGTTAACACGTGCGGCTACACCAGCTCTATCTCACCCGACCCACGAAATTTTCCCCAACCGCGTCGCCAGCTCGACATCCTTGGCCGTTACCTTGCCGCCAGCGTCATGCGTGTTCAGCCGCACCACCACTTTGCCATAAACGTTGGTCCAATCCGGGTGATGGTTCATTGCCTCGGCTTCGAAACCCGCCCGCACCATGAAGCTCAATGCCTCCCGAAAACTATGAAACTGAAATGTTTTCACGAGTGCGTCGCTCTCGAACGTCCAGCCTTTCAGTTCACTCACGGCTTTCTGTATTTCAGTAGGGGAAAGGGGTGTGCTCATGCCGCAAAGCTCCCCCGACCTTCCCCCTTGTCAAACGGTGCGGCGGGTTCCTAACTCTCGCCGCTGCGCATGTCTTCCTCCGTCGCCCGCCCTGAATCCACCGTTCCACCTCACGTTGCCATCATCATGGATGGCAATGGACGCTGGGCCAAACAACGCGGCCTTCCCCGCATCGAGGGCCATCGCCGCGGCGTCGAAACCGTGCGCACCGCCACCTTCGCCGCCCGCGATCTCGGCGTGAAAATGCTCACGCTCTATGCGTTCTCGGTGGAGAATTGGAAACGTCCGGGTGACGAGGTGGGCGCGTTGATGAGTCTGCTCGAGTATTACCTGAAAAAAGAGCTCGAAACATTTGTGCGCGACAAGGTGCGTTTGCGCACCATCGGCCGGACCAGCGATCTTCCCCCCGGCGTGCAAAAACTCCTTCGTTCCACGATCGAAGAGACCAAACACTTCAACGACTACACGCTCGTATTGGCCTTAAATTACGGCTCCCGCTCTGAGGTCGTCGACGCCGCCCGCGCATACGCCGCCGCCGTCGCCGCCGGAACGGAGAAACTCAACGACAGTTCGTGGGACACTTTTAGCCGTTACCTCTCCACCACCGGATTGCCCGATCCCGACCTGATCATCCGCACCTCCGGCGAAACCCGCGTCAGCAACTTTCTCCTGCTGCAGGGCGCGTACGCCGAATACGTTTTCACGCCCGTACTCTGGCCGGATTTCACCAAGGCCGACCTCGCGGCCGCGATCGCAGAGTACTGCCGCCGCGAACGCCGCTACGGCCAGACCAGCGACCAGCTGAAGCCGGCGGCCGTTGTCACGAAATAATTTTCCGCTTTCTTCCTTCTTGTAGCTACGAGCGTGAGCGAGTGGGTCGACGTCCGCTCGCTCACGCTCGCAGCTACGTTCGAAAACTCATCCGCCCCTTCTCCTCTTCGCATGGCTAAGCGCATTCTCAGCACGATTCTTCTTTGGGCGTTGGTCGTCTGCTCGCTCGTGTTTTTCCGAACCGAAGGCGGCGTCGCTCTGATCACGCTGATCTCCGTGCTGACGCTGCGCGAATTCTACAAGCTCATGCAAGGCGCCGGCCTCGCACCCTTCGACAAATTCGGCATGACGTTCGGCGGTTTGATCACGCTCGCGCCCTGGCTGGAGGCGCGTTTCGGCCTGCCCGCAACTCATCTCTTGGCGATCGCCGTTATCGTTTTTTCCGTGCGCGTCCTGGGTGAACGCGAACCGCACAACCGCGTGGAGGCGCTCGCTGGAACGCTCTTCGGTCTCGTTTACGTCGCGTTCATGCTGCAGTACCTCGTGCGAATCGTCACGCCATTGCCCGGTGATCACGTGGACGCCACCGGCCGACTCCTGCTTTTCGTGTGGCTCGTTGCTGTATCCAAATTCTGCGATGTCGGCGCACTGCTCACCGGCCTCGCCATCGGCAAACACAAGATGTCTCCGCAGATCAGCCCAAAGAAAACGTGGGAGGGCGCGATCGGCGGCGTGTTGGTTTCGATGGGCGTCGGCGCTTTCGTCGCCTGGCTCGCTCGTGATCATTTTCCCGCGCACATGACGCCACTCATCGCCGCGTTGCTCGCGGCTCCGATCGCATTCACCGCGATTGTTTCCGATCTCATCGAGTCGGTGATCAAGCGCCGCGCCACCATCAAGGATTCCGGCGGAATCATTCCCGGCATTGGCGGCGTTTTTGATGTGAGCGACAGTCTGATTCTTACAGCCCCGTTGGGATTTTTTCTTTTCCGCCTGGCGTAAGGTAGGGCGCATTATCCCTAACGCGCCGTCTGCGCGATCAACGTAGCGGCAGGCGTCCCTGCCTGCCGTTTCCCCTCTGGAAATCGGAATTCGAAAATCGAAATTCCCAATTCGAAAATCGGCGGCAGGCACGGAGGCGCTGCCGCTACCCACGGCAAATTTAGCATCGTGTTTACAATAACCCGCGCTTGCCGAGCGCCGCGCCGGACCGGCATACTGGCCGGCTTTCGTGGCTTCAACGTCTCCAACTCCCCCCAAGCGCGTCGTCCTTCTCGGCGCGACCGGCTCCGTCGGCGAGAACACCCTTCGTGTCATCGCCGCTCACCGGGACAAACTTGAACTCGTCGGAATCGCAGCGCGAAAGAACCACGCACGCCTCGCGGAAATCGCCCGCGATTTCAATGTTCCCCACGTCGGAATCTTTGATGACCAAGCCTATCTCGACGCGAAAACTTCTGGCGCTTTCCCCATCGGTACGCAGTTGCATGGCGGACTCTCCGGACTGAAGGACCTCGCGACGCTCCCCGAAGCCGATCTCGTGCTGGTCGCAGTCGTCGGAACCATTGGCCTTGAGCCGACACTCGACGCGATCGCCGCTGGCAAGGACATCGCGCTGGCTTCCAAAGAAGTGCTCGTTCTCGCCGGTAAATTCGTGATGGCCGCCGCCCGCCGCCATCACGTGAAACTGCTGCCGGTCGACAGCGAGCATAACGCCGTTTTCCAATGTCTTGAGGGACATCCCCACGCGGGTTTGCGACGCATAATTCTGACAGCAAGCGGTGGCGCGTTTCGCGATTGGTCTGCGGAACGTCTCGCTCAGGTCACTCCCGCCGACGCGCTCAAGCATCCCAATTGGACGATGGGCCCGAAGATCACCGTCGATTCAGCCACGCTCGCCAACAAGGGGTTGGAGTTGATTGAAGCCCAATGGCTTTTTGAACTCCGTGCAGATCAATGCACCGCAGTCCTTCACCCGCAGAGCATCGTGCACTGTCTCGTCGAGTTCAACGACGGCGCAATGCTCGCGCAGCTTTGCCCGCCGTCGATGACGTTTCCGATTCAACATGCGCTGCTTCATCCGGCACGCGTACCAGGCGTTAACTCGACGCTCGATTTTACGAAACACGTTGGTCTCGAATTTACTCCGATTAACGAAACCCGTTTTCCCTGTCTGCGACTCGCGCGCGAAACGATGATCACTGGCGGAATCGCCCCGGCGGTTTTCAATGCTTCCAACGAGATCGCCGTGGCCGCATTTCTCGCCGGACAAATCCCGTTTCTTGCGATTCCCCGAGTCATCGAACACAGTCTTCGGACGATCGATAACTTTGAACCCGAATCCCTTTCCGCGGTCCTCGCGGCCGACGCCGAGGCCCGGCGCGTGGCTAACCTTTCGCTCAAATCTCTTTTCTCAACGTAATGTCCACTGACCTCTTCCAAACGCTTTTTTCCAACGTCTGGTCCATCTTCCTTGTCGCGCTGTTTTTCGGGGGCTCCATCTTCATCCACGAGCTCGGCCATTTTCTCGCCGCGCGTGGTCGGGGAGTGCACGTGGAACGATTTTCGATCGGCTTTGGACCGCCCATTTTTTCGTGGCGCGGCAAAGATGGCGTGGAGTATCGCCTTTCCTGGATACCACTCGGCGGCTACGTGTTGCTTCCACAGCTCGCGGACTTGGGACCGATCGAGGGCAAGAGCGAAGTGGACATCGAAGCGCTTCCGCCGATCAGTTATTCCACGCGGATGATCGTGTTCGTCGCGGGCGCCGTTTTTAATGTTCTCTTCGCCTTCGCGCTCGCGTGCGTCGTGTGGTTAGCCGGCCAGCCGACGTTCTCAGTCCTCGCGACGACCAAGCTCGGCACGGTTAGCGCGACGGTCACGTTACCCGACGGCAAAGTCGTCCCCAGCCCAGCCGCCGACGCGGGTTTGAAACCAGGTGATGACATCAAGGCGATCGACGGTCGCCCGGTGGCAAATTTTGAAGATATCATTAATGCCGTCCTCTTTGGCCACGGCCGAACCAGCGATGGTCGTCGGGAATCGACGTTCGCAATCGAACGCGACGGGCGGCGTTTCGATGTGGTCGTTCATCCTCTTCTTTTGGGCGATGATCAGATTCGTGCGTGCGGCGTTGAGCCGGCCGAGGATCTCACCGCTGAAGCCGTCCTGCCCGGTACGCCTGCTGAAAAAGCCGGCGTACAGCCGGGCGACCGCATTGTCGCGATCGACGGCATGCCGGTTTTTCAACGCTCTGCTGTGAGCGAACATCTCGCCCGCAACCCTGACCGCCCCACCGAATTCCTGCTGCAGCGCGGTGCTTCACAAGTCACGCTGCGCATCCAGCCTCGTTTCGAAAAAGATGAACGCAGTGGGAAGCCGTACGCGCGGGTCGGTTTACGCTACAAGGAAAGCATTCTCGTTCTCCATCCGACGCCGTGGACGCAAATCTCCGAGGATGTGCAAACAACATTCCGCACGATCTCAGCTCTCCTCAGCCCCACGTCTGATATCGGCCCATCGAAACTGAGCGGCCCAATCGGTATTGCGCGAGCACTTCACCAGCAGGCGCAGTGGGATATTCGCCGAGTGCTCTGGTTCACGATTCTCGTTAACGTCAACCTCGCGATTTTCAACCTGATGCCCATTCCCGTCCTCGACGGCGGCCAAATGTTATTCGCGACGATCGGTCGCCTGCGTCGCCGGGCTTTGCCCACCAGCTTCATTCTCGCCACGCAAAGCGCGTTCTTCGTGCTCATCTTTTCTCTCATCATCTACGTGAGCTTCTTCGACGTCCGCCGCATCGTGCGCGACGTCCAAAACGAACGCGCCGAAGCAACGTCGGCAGCGAAGCCCTGAGTCGCGGCAGCGCAGTTGAGAGCTGACGGCTCAGCGTGATGAACGAGCACAAAAAGTGATACCGGCTTACACCGCAGTCACGCGTACAAGACGCCCGCACTGACGATCGTTCTCTCCGCTCTTAGCCCTTCGCTCTAGACTCTCCGCCTCCCGCTTTCGCTTCCACCTTCTCTCATGTCCTACTGCGCATCTCGTTTTCACACCGTACGTCGCCGCACGGTCGAGGTAAACGTCGGGTCTGTCGGCGTCGGCGGCAGCAATCCCGTGCGCATCCAATCCATGACGACGAGCGACACGCAAGATATCGCCGCCACCGTCCAGCAGTCGATCGCACTCGCCGAAGTCGGTTGTGAAATCGTTCGCATCACTGCGCCCAATGTCGCCGCTGCCCGCTGCTTGAAAGAAATCCGCGCACAGATCACCGCCGCT
>CBRAFL010000317.1:0-6424 GCA_967755055.1 uncultured bacterium | reverse complement strand
TCGCGCTCTACATGGTGAAGCCGTCGCCGTTCTGTTTGCTCGACGAGTTGGACGCTCCGCTGGACGAATCGAATATTGGCCGCTTCACCGATCTGTTGAAGAAGTTCGTCGGTGCGTCGCAGTTCATCATCATCACGCACAACAAGCGCACGGTCTCGGCGGCGAGCGCGATTTACGGTGTGACGATGGAGGAGCGTGGCGTGTCGAAGACCGTGTCGATGCGATTCAACGCCGAGCGTGGTGAGCCTGAGGCGCATCCGCAGAACATTGCCCAAGCCGTCCGAACGGCTGTCTCGGCGTAACGTTATTTCTGGAACGATTGGATACCCCGGCCGTTTCCGGGAAGAGGTATCCAATCGGGGTCCTTTCGGCCACTATTCCAAATCGGGTGGGACGTTGCTCAACGCATCTTCCATCGTGGTGAAGCCTAGTTTCACCTTTTGCATGGAATCCTGGTGCAGCGTTTTCATGCCGCCCTTCATCGCGATCCGCTTGATTTCAGCCACCTCGCATTTGCGGTTGATCGCGGAGGTAAGCTCTTCGCTGTTGAGCATCAATTCGTGAATGCCGATGCGGCCCTTGTACGAGTTGCCGCTGCAGGTCGGGCAACCATGAGCGCTGGCCCTAAAGATCTGGCCACTCCATCCGAGGGCTTTTTCGAGGATTTCACGCTCGCGGCCCTGCGGCTCATAAGCGACGCGACACGTTTTGCAGACCCGACGGACGAGCCGTTGTGCGCAGACGCAGATGAGCGAACCCGAGACGTTGAACGGCTCGACACCCATCTCGCAGAGGCGAGTGACGGTCGACGAGGCGTCATTGGCGTGAACGGTCGAGATTAGCAAATGGCCAGTGAGCGCCGCTTCGATCGCGATCTGAGCCGTCTCCTGGTCGCGAATTTCGCCGACGAGAATGATGTCGGGATCCATACGGAGATAGGCGCGAAGGGCGCGGGCAAACGTGAGACCGATCTGCCGGTTCATCTGCGTTTGATTGAGGCCGGGCAGCGTGTACTCGATCGGATCTTCGGCGGTCTGAATATTGACATCGCGCTTGTTCACTTCGCCGAGCGCGGAGTAAACGGTCATCGACTTACCAGAACCGGTGGGGCCGCAGTGGAGAATCATGCCGTGCGCGCGGTTGATGCAGGAGCGGTACTTCACCAGATTTTCGTCCGAGAAGCCCAACGCAGTCATCGGCAGCGCGCTCTTGGTTTTGTCCAAGATACGAAGAACGACTTTCTCGCCGTGATTCGTCGGGCCCGTCGCAACACGCAGATCGATATCGATATTTTTCTTCGTGAAGCGCTTGAAGATAATACGTCCGTCCTGCGGCAATCGACGTTCCGAAATGTCGAGGTTGCACATGATTTTGAGGCGCGCGACCAAGGCGCCGGTGGCCTGGCGGGGGAGAGTGAGCTTGTCCTGACACAAACCGTCGATGCGATACCGGATGAGCAGATCTTTCTCCGTGGGCTCGACGTGAATATCCGAGGCGCCGGCGAAGTATGCGTCCTCGATGATGCGATTGGTCAGTTGGATAATGGGGCCGGAATCTTCATTCTCCAAATCGGCGGCGCGGACATCGGCGGCTGTCGTGCTTGGCTCGTACGTCGTGTTGATGACCTCGGCCACATCGCCGATGTTGGTGCCTTCGAGCGACGGATCGACCGGCTTTACTTCCTTGAAGTATTTTTTCAGCAGGGCCTCGAAGAGTGTGGCGGAAATGACACTGACATCCTCGATCACCATGTCCGTGGCACGTGTGAACATCTCGCGGCGCGGATGATCCATCGGGTTGGTCATCAGCACGGCAAACGCATTTGGGCCGACCCGTTTGTAGGGGAAGACGCCTTCGCGGCGAATAATCGCGTCGCCCGTGGCGAGGACCAATTTCTCATCGATCTCGAGTTCCTCGGGGTGGGTGATGAGTGGAAGCTCGGTCAGCTTGGCGACGAATCGCGCGGCGTCTTCCGCATTCGGCACGAACTTCGGATCAACCATGCGATGGATCAGCGCCGAGGAATATTCCGCGACCTCTTGCACCAGCGCCAAATCACTTTCCGTAAAGTTTCCGCGCGTGCCGGCGCTCATCTCTTTGTTGAGGACCTGAATCGCGCCCAACGTAATCGTTGTCCGCAATGGCACGGTCAGCGTGGAATGAATCTCGAAGTCCGTGTTCTTCTCCATGGACGCCATGAACGGCGTCTGACTGGCCGTGTTGCGATAGAACACCGGCTGTCCGGTCTCGATCACCTGGCCAACAATCCCGCGGCCCAACGGGATCTTCATCGCGAGCAGGTTCGCCGCCTTGTTCCTGAAATACTGCTCTCTCGCGGGGTCATCTGCCCAGAGAGTGGGAGAGTAATAAACCTGGCGAAAGGAGATGGCGTCCCCCTCCACCAAATAAAACGTCATCGACTGGGCTTGGAGCGCCTCGACGATCTTCGACGCCGCAAGTTCAATTACCGAAGCGACATCGGCGCGACTCGGAGTCGGCTTTGAGATGACTTTGATCAGCAACGAGCGACGAAGTGAACCGACCAAGTTGGAGGAGATCATGGTAGTGCTCATATCTGAGCATGGACGGTGCCGAGTCCCGAATTTCATCTAGGGTTAAACCCTTAGTTTCATCTTATCAATATCTTGCGGCGCAAAAGCTTTGTGCTGCTGGTGAGGAGCGGTGGCGAGCGGTTGCAACTCGCTTCTGAAAACGTAAGAAAGAGCGACGTTTTTGCCTTCGGCATTACGATTTCGCCAAGCGCGGCGCGATCTAGAAGATCAGATCCGGTGGAACGTTGCTCAGCGCTTCATCGAGAGTGGTCAGGCCCTCCTTGACCTTGAGCATCGAGTCTTGGTGGAGCGTTTTCATCCCATTTTTCATGGCGATCCGCTTGAGCGTTGCGACTTCCACTTCCTGGTTAATCCCTTCGGTCAGCTCCTCGCTGTTCACCATGAGTTCGTGAATACCGACACGTCCTTTGTAACCCAAGCCGCCGCACGTGGGGCAGCCTTGCGGGTTGGCTTTAAAAATCTGGCCGCTCCATCCCAGCGCTTTCACCAGCAGATCTTTTTCGCGGCCTTGGGGTTCGTAAGGCGTTTTGCAGTTTTTGCAGACGCGACGGAGCAGACGTTGCGCGCAGACGCAGACCAGCGACGCGGAAATGTTAAACGGTTCGACGCCCATTTCGCCGATGCGCGAAAGCGTGGAAGGCGCGTCGTTGGTGTGCAGCGTCGAAACGAGTAGATGCCCGGTGAGCGCCGCTTCGACCGCGATCTGCGCAGTCTCCTTGTCGCGAATTTCTCCGACCAAAATTATATCCGGGTCCATCCGCAGATAACAGCGAAGCGCGCGCTCGAAGGTTAAACCGATCTGTCGGTTCATCTGCATTTGGTTGATTCCAGGCAGCGTGTACTCGATCGGATCTTCCGCTGTCTGGATGTTGAGATCGGGCGTGTTCACTTCGCCCAACGCGGAGTAAAGCGTCATCGACTTGCCGGAACCGGTGGGCCCGCAATGCAGAATCATGCCGTAGGGCTGGCGAATGCACTCGCGATACTTCGCGAGATTTTCCTCAGAGAATCCCAACGCGGTCAACGGGAGTGTGCTCTTGGTTTTGTCGAGAATGCGCATCACCACTTTCTCGCCGTGGTTCATCGCTCCGGTGGCAACACGCAGATCGATATCGATATTTTTCTTCGTGTATTTCTTGAACACGATGCGTCCGTCCTGCGGCAACCGGCGCTCTGAAATGTCCAGGTTGCACATGATCTTGAGGCGCGTGACCATCGCGTTGGCCACCTGCTTGGGCAGTCGAAGTTTTTCCTGGCACAGCCCGTCGATCCGATACCGCACCACCAGATCGTGCTCCATCGGCTCGACGTGAATATCGGAAGCGCCCGAAACGTACGCGTCCTCAATAATGCGATTCGCGAGCTGGATAACCGGCGCAGAGTCCTCGTTCTCGAGATCTGCGGCGCTGACCTCACTGCCGCTCACCGGCGAATACGCGTTACTGATCACTTCCGCGACCGAACCAATGTCCACGTCGGACGCCGTTGCAGTGACGGCTTTCGAATCTTTGAAATATTTTTTGAGCAGTGCCTCAAACAGCGTCGCGGAAACCACGCTCACTTCGTCGATGCTGAGATCGACCGCTTGTGAAAACGCCTCGCGCTTCGCGTAGTCGAGCGGATTCGTCATGAGCGCCGCGATCGACGTCGGCGAAAGTCGCTTGCACGGGAATATTCCTTCGCGGCGAATGATCGCGTCACCGAGCACCTCCACGAGTTTCTCGTCGATCTCGACTTCCTCGGCTCTCGTGACGAGTGGCAGCTCAGTCAGTTTGGCGACGAACCGCGCGGTATCGTCAGCGTTGAGTTGGAACTTCGGATCCAGCATCCGATGGAGCAACGTGGCGGAATACTCCGCGACCTCCTGCAAGAGATGGAGGTCCTTCTCCGTGAACTCACCCTCAGTTCCCGCGGAGTACTCCTTGTTCAAGACCTGAATCGCGCCGAGCGTGATGTTGGTTTTCAACGGGACCGTTAGCATCGACTTTACGTCGAATCCGGTGGTCGCCGCTAGCGAAGCCATGATCGTCTCATGCTTTTCCGTGTGATGGAAAAAAGCGGGCTCGCCGGTCGTGATCACTTTACCCACCACGCCCGCGCCGAGCGGCAATTTCGTTGCGAGCAAGGTGTCGGCGTTGGCGCGGAAAGTTTTTTCCAAGGCCGGATTTTTCGCCCAGAGCGTGGGCGAATAGTAAACGCTCTTGAACGTGATGTCGTTTCCCTCGACGAGGTAAAAGGTCATCGATTGCGCCTGGAGAGCCTCGACGATTTTCGAAGAGGTCAGCTCGATCACGGAACTCACATCAGCACGGCTCGGCGTCGGCTTCGAAATGACCTTGATCAGCAGGGAGCGGCGCAGGGGGCCGGCAATCGGGGTGGTAGCCATGTCGCGAACGGGTGTTCTGGAATTGTCATTGGCCTGCTTCGCCCGCAATGAGAAACAGCCGGTAATCCCGCTTCGGCCACGTCATGCTTCACTGGTTACAGTCCATTTTCGGTTTCGCGTCCGCCGATAATTCCGGTGCGCGGGGAGAAAAACACGCCGCGGACTGGCTGAAGCAAACGCGTGGTTTTGTTTTGGTGGCGCGAAACTGGCGGGACCCCCGAGACCGCCGGAGGGAGATCGATCTCGTTTGCCGCGACGGCGAGGTACTGGTGTTCGTCGAAGTAAAAGCCCGTGCGGCCGGCGCTCTCGTCCCGGGCTACTTTGCCGTCGATCGCCGAAAGAAGAAGATCATGCGTCAGGCAATCGACGCGTACCTTTCACAGCTGGTGACGCCACCGCGCACATTTCGTTTCGATGTCGTGGAGATCGCGCACACATCCCCCGATCAGCCCGCTGAAGTGTTGCATTTTGAAAATATTCCGCTCTTCCCGAAACAGTATCGCGGATGAATGTCCGCTCAGTTGTAGCCCGCCGCGGGAGCGGCGGGACCCCTGCGTTCCCGCGCAGGGCTACTTCGGGGCATTGAGCCTCAGAAAATCCATGAACCGTCTGGTGCGAGATGTGACACGTTTGCCGGAATTGCCGGCTTGCCTCGTTTGCGGTCACCGTCGAGGTTTCCGCTTCGCATGGCCGATTCACAGCGTCATCCTTTTCTGCACGGTTTAAGCAAGCATCGCGGTGCTCCTCCGACAGTCGTCGTTATCTTCGGCGCTTCGGGTGATTTGACCGCTCGAAAGCTGATCCCCGCCGTCTATAATCTCGCATTCGATGGTTTGCTGCCGGCCGATTTTTTTCTCATAGGCTACGGTCGCAAGCCGATTCCCGATGAGGAATTTCGCGGACTCGCCGCGGACGCCATCAAGGAGTTTTCCCGCCGTGAACTCGACTCGGACGTGTGGAACAGGATCGCCGCACAGACGAGTTACGTCGCCGGCGGCTATGACGAAAAGCCGGCGTTCGATCGTTTGGCGGCGCATATTGCCGAATTGGAAAAAAAGCTTGGGCGCGAAGTTCAACCGCTGTTCTACATTTCCACGCCGCCGTCGGTGTTTGCGCCGATTATTCTGAATCTCGGTGCCAGCGGTCTGGCCTCAAAATATCTCGGCCAGCCCAATCAGGCGAAGGTCATCATCGAAAAACCTTTCGGCAAAGATCTCGCCTCGGCTCGCGCGCTCAACGCCACCATTCGGCAGGTTTTTGAGGAACACCAAGTCTACCGGATCGATCACTACCTCGGAAAAGAAACCGTTCAGGACTTGCTCGTTCAGCGTTTCGCCAACTCGATTTTCGAGCCGCTCTGGAATCGGAACTTCATCGACAGCGTGCAGATCACGGTGGCGGAAGAGGTCGGCGTCGGCACTCGTGGCGGATATTACGAACAGAGTGGGGCGCTCAGAGACATGAT
>CBRAFL010000316.1:0-6437 GCA_967755055.1 uncultured bacterium | reverse complement strand
GCGGCGGCACGTTCACGATCAAAACGGATTACCACGAAATCGTCACGTTCCTCGCTCTCGGTGCGATCACCGGTGGTGAAGTGAAGGTCCGAAACTCGCTGCCGCACCATTTCGATTTGATCACACGCGCCTTCGAAAAACTCGGCGTAATCGTCGAGCACGACGGCGACACCGCGATCGTCCGACGCCGCCAGAAATTGGTGATCGAGTCACCGTTCACCAGCAATCTGCTCCCGAAAATCGAAGCCGCGCCGTGGCCGTATTTTCCCGTCGATCTGCTCCCCTGCATGATCGCGCTGGCCGTGAGAGCGAAAGGCGCGATGCAGTTTTGGAACAAGGTGTATGAAGGCGGCTTTACCTGGATGCCCGAGCTCTCGAAGTTCGGCGCACACGTCGTCGTCAGTGATCCACACCGCATCATCGTCTTCGGCGACCGCCCGCTCCGGGCCACGACAGTCGACGCGCCCTACATCATCCGCGCCGCCGTCGGACTCTACATGATCGCCGCTAGCATTCCCGGTCGCTCCGTCGTGAAAAACGCCGACACCATCAAACGCGCGCATCCGAATTTCGTGGAAAATCTCCAAAGTCTCGGCGCCGAAGTGGAGTGGAAATAATAAATGCAACCTGTTGAAGACCTCGCATTTTAATTGGGCGATCTGCTTCTCATGAGCAATCCTCGCAAAATTTTAGAGCGCGTTCTCTCTGGTCAGGCGGACGCTAATATTGCCTTCACTGACCTTACGCGTCTTTTGGTTCGGCTAGGCTTCGCGGTGCGCATCAATGGCAGTCATCACATTTTTTATCAAAATGGCATTGAAGAGATTCTAAACCTCCAGCCAAAAGACTCGCACGCGAAGTCCTACCAAGTCAGACAAGTTCGTGATGTCGTGCTAAAGTATAAGCTGACACTGCAGAAAAATGCCTAAATACGAGGTCATCATTTATTGGAGCGAAGCTGACCAAGCCTTCATCGCCGAGGTGCCAGAACTTCCCGGCTGCGCAGCCGATGGAACAACACAAGCGGAAGCGCTCGCGAACGCGCAGATCGTAATTCGTGAGTGGATCGAAACGGCCCGGTCGCTTCGCCGTAAAGTCCCAAAGCCCCGCGGACGCCTCACCTTCGCCTGACGCCGTGGCCGAGAAAGGCGTCAATTTCCTCGCTTCGACTCTCGCCACGCCCGTTTCTCCGGTCGAAGCCGCGCTGCGTCCGCTCTCGTTTTCCGATTTCACCGGTCAGAAGAAAACCATCGAGCGCCTGCAAGTGATGGTCGGCGCCGCCAAAAGTCGCGGCGAAGCGCTCAACCATATCCTACTCTCGGGTCCGCCCGGCCTCGGCAAAACCACGCTCGCGTTTATCCTCGGCAACGAGCTCGGCAAAAGCGTGCGTGTGACGTCCGGCCCTGTCGTTGAAAAAGCCGGCGATCTCGCCGGCCTGCTCACGAATCTCGAAGAAGGCGACATCCTGTTCATCGACGAAATCCACCGCATTCCAAAAACGGTGGAAGAATATCTCTACTCTGCGATGGAGGATTTTCGCCTCGATATCATGATTGATCAGGGCCCGAACGCCCGCAGCGTCCGCCTCTCGATTCCGCGTTTCACGCTCGTCGGTGCCACCACGCGTGCCGGCCTGCTCACCGCGCCGTTGCGTTCCCGTTTCACCCTGCAAACGCGGCTCGATTACTACGATCACCCCACGCTGGAAGGCATTGTGCGTCGCAGCTGTGGTTTGTTGAAAGTCGCCATCGATGACGGTGGTGCGCAGGAAATTGCGACTCGCGCCCGGGGCACGCCGCGTGTCGCGAATAATCTGATCAACTTCGTTCGCGACTACGCGCAGCAGCGAGCCAACGGAAAAATTACCCAACCCGTCGCCGCCGCCGCGCTCGAACTCCTGGAGATCGACGCCGCTGGCCTCGACGAAATGGACAAACGCATGCTCCGCGTCATGGCCGAGAACTACGGCGGCCGGCCCGTCGGGATGAGCACGATCGCGGTCGCCGTCGGTGAAGAAGCCGAAACGCTCGAGGAAGTTCACGAACCTTTCCTGATCCAGGAAGGCTACCTCCAACGCACCCGCGAAGGCAGAATCCTCACCGCGAAAGGCTATACGGCCGTAGGACTAAAACCAGTACAGGGCGATCAGCAGACGTTGCTGTAGGGCGATGTCCACGTCGATGTCAGCGCCTCCTCGGTTGGTTTCGCGCTATCGATTCTCGCTCGGGATTTTCGTTGCAGGTCTGGTTGTCAGCGGCCTGACGGCTTTTCCCTTGCTGAGCGAGTTACGTATCCTCGCCTCGTGGCTCGGGATCGACGCACCGGAACACTATCCTGATTATCAAGGACTGCACCACTGGATCGCATTTGTGCTGTTCGGGTTGGAGCAGACGTATAAAAAATTCCCCTTCATCGCTTACGGCACCGACTGGCTTGCCTTTGGACATCTTGCCGTCGCAACGTTTTTCGTTCGCGCCTTTTTTCATCCACTTGAAAGCGATTGGGTCCTCAAATGCGGCCTTGTTTGCTGTGTCGGAATTTTTCCTCTCGCACTGGTTGCTGGATCGATTCGCGGGATTCCGCTTTATTGGCGAGTGATTGATTGCTCGTTCGGTCTGCTGGGAGCGGTACCCTTATTGTATTGCCTGCGACTTTCTCGCCAGATGCGTTTGACGTAAATGTCCAGAGTCCGGGGGCGGCACTTTTAGAGAGCGCCGCCCCTGTCTAGTCCGTTCCTACTCGATCGGTTTGGCCTCCATGCTTCCACTCGCGCCGCTCGAATCCAACGCATACCAGTTGATCCTCCGCGTGCAGAACATCACCAGCGCGAGCACAGCAAACAACGCCGCCGTCCCGGCCACCAACGCGTAGTCCTGCGATTTCAGTACGAAATAAAGATAACCATACGTCGCGCCCAATCCGCCGCCGATCACGAGCGTGCGCCAGCCCGTCTTGAGAAAACTCCACGCGTACAGCGTAATCATCCCGGTATACGACGTCGCTGCGACGCCATACGCCACGCCGCGTCTCATCCACGAAGATCGATCACCAAACCGGCCCGCTCGGAAATCGGGCCCTGCCGTCGCTGCTGCGCCAATGGCGAGCGAGCCAAATTAAAACCATGAAGGCCGCGGCAAGCAGGATCAGCGTACTGCCAGTGTCGGGTACCGAGGGCACGGTTTTCGGGTCGGCGGGTTCCAACCCCGCGGCTTGGTACTGACGCTGGTTCTCCAAAACGACCGCACTCGTCATCGCAGTTACCAACTGCATTTTCGTCGCCAGCGCCACGGCCGCATCGCGATTCACCTGACCGCCCGCCAGCAGACGCGTCACTTCGTCGGCGGCCCAAAGTCGCGCGAGATGACCGGAGGTTTCCAAGCCAGCTTCTCCCGCTTCTGCCGCCGGAACGATCTCGCGTGTCGCCCCGAGCCCGCCGTTTCGCAACGCGTCGATCGCCCGCGCGAGATCCACTTTTACCGACGCCACTCGGGGAACAACGGCGACCGGCGATATTTCGGCGATTCGCTCGAGCACAATATTCGGTCCGCGACTGGCGGAAAATGTCATCAACGCAATCCGTCCTTTTCTACGCGCGAGAACTTGCTCGAGCGCCGTCGACTCCTGCCATGAAGCCGCCTGAACACCGTGTATCCAGAAAACGGTACCGCCAGCGGAGCCGAGTCGATTGACCGCAACCGTCAGCGCCATGGTCGCATCCTGACCTCCAACGAACGTCTGCTGTCGCAACCAGACGGCCACGTCGCGCGGAACGTTTGTCGGACAATTTAAAATCTGATCGGCTGCGACGCTCAATTTTATCGAGACGTTATCCGGCAGGGTCACCAGAATATCGGCGAGGTCGTCTGCGGCCGGCCCGAGATCACGAGAGCCATCAAGCACGATTTCGATCGGCCCCACCGAAGCCGGCTGCCGCGCTAGGATTTGTCGCACGATGTTTTGCGGGTCGCGTGGATCACGCGTCCATGCCCGCTTTTCCGAGGGAATCCGCGTTACACGAACACCGGTGTCCGACGAGTTGATCTGCGCCGCCGTCAGAGATCCGTGCAGCGTGTGTCGACCGTTGGCCGTCGTTTCGGACTGATAGATCGCGCCGCCGGAGGACAATTCCTGGCGTGACTCGATCCAAACGGCGTAGGTCAGGCCAAGAGCACCGCCGAAATTTTTCTCGATAATCGTCGGAAGCGCCAGTCGGGCGGCGTCCAAATTTTCGAGGACCAGTGGAAGAGTGATTCCGATCCGCACTTTCATTTCACCGCCGTGCACCGGAACCGGGAAACACTGCACCAAAACGCGATCGGCTCCTTTCGAACTGACCAACACCGGATCGCGGCGTTGATTAACCACCGCCTGATACGCTTGTCGCGTCTGGCTGCGGCCACCGAACGCCGCTTCCCGTTCCTCACCATCAATCCAAAGCGTCAGCCGCGACACGACCGCGCCGGGTGGAAGTTGGATGAGGGCTCGCGCCTCACGTTGCTGAAAGGCATGATCGTTTTTGAAAACAAGCGTCCACTCGAGATAACCGGTTGCGGCGTTGCCATCGAGCGTGGCGTCGATCCGCGACTGACTCAGATTGAGGCCTTTCAGATGACGGCCAACGGCCACACCGCCCTGAGCGTCATCCCAGACCCATTCATTGGTATCGGCACTCTCGTTACGTCCACCAAGAAAAGCGAATCGGGCCGGCGCCGGTTTTTCGTTGAACGATCGGCCCGTGACGCGGAAATAAATCCGCCGCCGGTCTTCCGTGGAAACAGCGCCAAACAGCCAGCGCTCAACCTCCGTGCGAACCGATTCCTGGCGCCCGTTACAGTCGCGCAGCAGACGCTCTTCCGATGGAACATGACGCAGGAACCATAACCCCCGCGCTTGCTGCACCGCATCTTTGCTCGCGACCGCACTGAGCGCCCAGCCATGGGCGAACTCTGGGATTTCGAGTCCCAGCAAGCCGCCGAAGCCGAGCACGCACCACAGCCAAAAACCAGGAGGCACCGCGGTCTCAGCCAGTCTTTTCCGCAAACGCGTCCGAAGGAAAAGCGCCGTCACTCCAGAAATCAGCGGTGTCAGTGGAAGCAGTCCGATGCCGAAGAAGATAATTCCGACCACTGCGAAAGGCGTGAGCGGCGCAAACCACAAACTGTAGTACCCGGAGATCCCGATCGCGACTGCGTTGCAGCGCAGCGCGGTCGCGACGTGCTCTACTCGGCCCGAACGTCGGGCGAGAATCCACAGGCCAGACGCATGTGTGGCCGCGAGGAACAGAATTGCGCCCACGTGCCACAGCGTGGGGATTGGGTCGAAAAAGCCTGCGCACATGTGCGTCGACCACTCGATCCCGAGTGCCGCCAGCGGAAGCACGATACTGAACAAAATGACGCAGGCGTGAGCGAACCAACCGAGGCGCGACATCTGCACGTCCTCGGATAACCCTGGCTCGCTATCCGTCGGCTGAGGCGAAGTTATCATGGGCGTTGAATTAAATCTTTTCGCCTCCAACGCGCGCGACATCAGGCAGGTCCAGCGCGTACCAATTGATCCTTCGCGTGCAGAACATCACCAGCGCGAGCACAGCAAACAACGCCGCTGTCCCGGCCACCAACGCGTAGTCCTGCGATTTGAGTACGAAATAAAGATAACCATACGTCGCGCCCAATCCGCCGCCGATCACCAGCGTGCGCCAGCCCGTCTTGAGAAAACTCCACGCGTACAGCGCAACCATCCCGGTACACGCCGCCGCCGCTACGCCATACGCCAAACCCGTCGTCCAGAATTCCGAAAGCGCCAGAAACGCGATGAAGAAAAGGCCGAGGGCCGCGCCCACCAAAGCGTATTGCAGCGGATGAATCCGCAGCGCCGCCGTGGTCTCGAAGAGAAAAAACACCGTGAAGATCAGCACGAAAAACAACACGCCGTACTTCTGCGCCCGATCGACCATGCTATAACCGTCCACGGGTTGCGCGAACCTCGCCCCGAAACTCGCCGCCGTGATCTTCTTCGCGATTTCGTCCCGTCCAAGCTGGCGCGTACTCCAACTCTGCGGAAATCCGCGACTGAAATGAGAGCTCTGCCACTCGGCCTTAAATCCCTCTGCGCCGACATGGCGCGCAACCGGCAGAGACGCGCCGGTAAATGAAGGATCCGCCCACGCTGACTCGAGCACGACCGACGTCACTTTTCCGATCGGTGCAATCTCGAGTCGCTCACTTCCTTGTAGTGATATTTCCAACACGCATTCCTGTTTCGCTCCCGAGGTGACGCCTGCGATCTTCGCTCCCAGCGGCAGAAACGCATCAGCCATTCCTTCGGTCGATTCAAACGTCTCTCGTTTCGCCTCACCCGTGTTCAGCCAGTTGATCGTGCGCAACCCATGTAGATCTGAAACGCCCACCTGCACCCGTGCTTTCTCCCATTCGATC
>CBRAFL010000315.1:0-6438 GCA_967755055.1 uncultured bacterium | reverse complement strand
CCGTTTTTTTTATGTCTTTTCCACGCCCGTCCGCGGGGGTGGTTGCGTGGGGGGGGGCCGCGCCCCCCCCCCCACGCCCGCATCGCGGGCCAGTTGCACGACAGTGCGCACAACTTACCGCGCTGAAATCCCGCACGGTTGGGAAAAAGGAAAATAAAAAAGGACGGAGCCCCAAAGGAGCTCCGTCCCTCGAAAATCAGATCGTTAAAACGATTCGATTAGTAGCGGCGCTCGCCGCGATCGCGGCCGCCACCACCACCGAAGCCGCCACGGCGTTCGCCGCCGCCGCCGCCGAATCCACGACCACCGCCGCCGCCGCCGAAGCCGCCACCTGGGCGCTCTTCTTTTGGACGGGCTTCATTGACGGTGAGCTGACGGCCGCCGAGATCGGTGCCGTTAAGTTTTTCTGCTGCTGACTTCGCCTCATCGGCGGTGCCCATGGTGACGAACGCGAAACCGCGGGGGCGGCCGGTCATCTTGTCCATGGCGACGTAAACGTCAGTGACGGAACCGAATTGGCCGAAAGCGGAGCGGAGCTCATCTTCGGTGGTCTTGAACGAAAGGTTCCCGACGTATAGTTTGGAGTTACTCATGTGATGTCTCGTAGATCCACCGTCCGCTGCCAGTCCGTTCCCACCTTGGGTTTCGAAATCATCACTTGAGCCAACGCTCAGCCTACGACTCACCAGATACTGTCATCTAACGCTTTCTCTAACGATCCGCAGAAGAACGCAGGATAAAGTTGTGAGCGCAAGGGAATTCTCGGAGCGACCCGCAATCATTTAGCAGGAATGGCGATGCAGTCGACGTGATAAAACGGTGCGGAAGTAAACGCGGATCGTCGTTAGGGCGATGGTTCCGTGTCGGTCTGCAAAACCTCGTGAACCAAGGTCAACAAAGCGTCCGGTCGAAACGGTTTGAACAGGAATGTCTGCGTGAAACCGTGCGCGGGCGACTCTCCCTCGCCATCCAATCCCAGTCCTGAAACGGCGATGATCTTTACCGCGGGATTGAGTCGTCGAACGACTCCAGCCAACGCCGTTCCGTCCATGTTTGGCATGCTGAGGTCCGTGATCACAACGCGAATCTCCTGACTGCGAGGCGTGAATAACGCGATTCCCTCCGCGCCATCTGCTGCCGTGAGCACACGATAGCCATGGCGGGAAAGCATCGTCGCGCACATGTTTCGAATGCTCACTTCATCATCGACCACGAGCACGAGTTCGCCGGTTCCTCGAGGCACGGCCGCCGCCGGAGTGTTTACGGCGCCTTCGTCGAGAACATTGTTAAGCGCCGGCAGATAAACCCGGAAGGCGGTCCCTTCACCAATTACCGTACGGACTGTCGCGAATCCGGCGTGATTTTCGACAATGCCGCGAACGGTGGAGAGCCCGAGCCCGGTGCCCTTGCCGCTGCCCTTGGTGGTGAAGAATGGCTCCCAAATATGCGTCAAAATCTCCGCAGGAATACCCGAGCCCGTGTCCTCGACCTCAAGGACCAGGAATGGACCGGGCCGGCCGCCTTCGTGTTCGCTAATGGTCTCTTCATCGAGCGCGCAATTCTTAGCGCGCAGCGTCAAGGTGCCACCGCGCGGCATGGCGTCGCGCGCATTGACGCAGAGGTTTAACAGCACTTGGTGCAGCTGCGTGGGGTTGGCCTTCACGCGCCATAAGTTGGATGCAATCTCACTTTCGAAGGTGATCGATTTGGGAAATGTCTCACTCACGAACGTAGCGACGTCACGCAGAAGGTGCTTCACCTGAATCGCTCGATGCTCGCCGTCTGCTCCATGGGCGAAGCCGAGGATTTGGCGGACGAGCGCCGCGCCGCGCTCAGCACTTTTTTCGAGAATGCTGATCATCCGGATGTCTCCCGGATCAGTGGCGCGATCCCGCAACATCGGCGCGGCGAGCAGAATTGGGGCGAGCACGTTGTTGAGATCGTGGGCGATGCCCGCGGCGAGCATGCCGAGACTTTCCAGTCGTTGAGCGCGATAAAATTGCTCCTCTATCCGTTTCTTGGCCGTGATGTCGGTTGCAATCGAGAGCCGACCCTGCGGCCGGCCGGCGTTGTCTCGAATCATGGTGATGCGGCTGTCCATCACCAAGGGTTGTCCGCGTCGATCTTGAAGGTGAATCTCTCCGCGCCATTCCTGATTCTGCTCCGTCGCAAGTCGCGCAGCTTGGATCTCTGCCGTCGCGCTGGGGCCAAATAAATCCAGATCCTCGCGTTGCATGGCTTCGTTCGCCGTCCAGCCGAAGGTTCGCTCAGCACTTTGATTCCAAAAGGTGACTCGATTACGGGTATCCGTTACGACGATGGCGTCGCCGGCTTTGTTGAGAATATTCGCCTGGTCACGAAGCATGCGCTCGGTTTCGTTTCGGCTCAGGCAGATTGCCGCCATGTGGATCGCGATGTCGATCAGCCGACGATGATATTCGGTGGGTAGTCCCGGCTGGCGTTGATAGACGGCAAAGGTTCCGAGCAGCCGGTGATTCACGTCGAAAATGGGAGCCGACCAGCAGGCGCGCAGACCGTGCTCGACGGCCAGCGATCGATAATTCGCCCAGAGCGGATCAGTCGTAACGTCCTCCACTAATACCGCCGCTCGACGAAACGCCGCCGTCCCGCACGAACCCACCGCAGGGCCGATCGGCAGGCCGTCGATCGCGCGAATGTAAGCTTCCGGCAATCGTGGCGCCGCGCAATGACGCAGGCGCTGGCCATCATCTTCGAGGAGAAGAATAGACGTCGTGATGTCCTCGCTCTGCTGTTCGATAAAGTTGAGCAGCGTCGTCAACGTTTCCGAAAGCGGCTCTCCGCCCGCGATCATTTCGAGCACTTGATTCTGGCCGTTCACGAGTGCGGAAGCCTGTTTGCTCTCTGTCAAATTGCGCATGACCATCGAAAAATATTCGACCGCGCCCTGTCCGTCACGATGAGCTACGATGACCTGTGACACCGGAATTTTTGCGCCCTTGCGATCCAGCAGAACACTTTCTCCGGACCACGAACCGGTCCGCGCGGCGACTTCTAAACTCTCGGCGAGCACGCGTCTCACGACTTCGGGCGGATGAAGCACGGAAACATCGAGCGTTTCTGCCGACGAGTCTTCTGTGAGCCCGACCATTTGGCGCGCAGCCTGATTGAGATAGAGCACGCGCCCGCCCGGCGAAATGAGCCCAACAAAATCGGGCGTGTGCTCGAGGATGGCCGCGAGCCGTTCGCGATCCGTTTCCAACGCACGCAGGCGTTTGCGCTCTTCGCTTTCCCGCAGCGCGCGCCGAATCGCCGTCACCAACCGTTTGACGCGATCTTTTAAAACGTAATCCGCCGCTCCGGAACGAACCGCTTCAATCGCGCGATCTTCACCAATGTTTCCAGAGAGAAAAATAAATGGAGTGGCCGGCGCGTAAACCTGCGCGAGCTTGAGCGCTTCGTTGCCATCGAAGCGGACCAGCGAGAAATCGGACAGGATCAAATCGTAATTTCCGCGCCCGAGTTCATCGCTGTACTCTCGCTTACTCGCGACCACTTTGATCTGGCATTCCGCCCACTCGTTGGTGAGCAGTTCGCGGACGAGATCGGCGTCGTCACGGTTATCCTCGAGGTGAAGAATCTTCATGGATGGGAAACACAACCCACGTGCTCAGGAAGAACGAAGATTTGGGGAAAATTTGTTGAGCAGAGCCGGAGAAATTCCGGCGTCGCTGACTGTACCAAGAAAACTTTTAAACGCCACCGCTTTGCCATCTTGGGGTGCGCCTGATTCCGATACACGCGGCAGTTCACCGCGCATTCGCCCTCGTGCGAAACGGCCGCGTCATCGACGTGAGTTCCCGCCGAACAGGATGCAGGGGAGGTTCCGGACACGGACGTCACGAGGAGTCAGAGGGCGTGCTGATGAGAGGGAGCGAGAAGTAGAACGTGCTGCCACTGCCGACGGCGCCCTCGGCCCAGGTGCGCCCGCCGTGGCGAGTGATGATGCGGCGAACATTGGCCAGGCCGATGCCAGTTCCCTCAAACTCGGATTCCGAGTGTAGCCTCTGAAACACCCCAAATAGTTTGATCGCGTATTTCATATCAAAACCAACGCCGTTATCGCGGATGTAGAAAATTCTCTCGTTGGGATCAGCCGGATCGACGCGGCTGCCGATTTCGATTTGGGGCGGATTTGACCGGGCGGAATATTTCACCGCGTTGTCGATCAAGTTTAACCAGACTTGGCGGAGCATGGCCGGGTCGGCGTTGACGCGTGGCAATGATTGCACGTTCCACTTGATCACGCCCGGCCGCTCGAAACCGCCCTCGCGAATAATTCCGGCGACCAGTTGCTGGTGGTCCACTTCGCTCGTCTGCATCTGCGCCCGGCCCATTCGGGAAAACATCAAAAGATCGTCCACCAGCTGGCCCATCCGCTTGGCGGAATTGGAAATCACTGTGATAAAGCGGCGGCCTTTTTCATCGAGCACGGCATCGACGTGTTGTGCGAGTAGCGCGGCGAAGCCATCGATGTGCCGCAGTGGCGCGCGAAGATCGTGTGAGATCGAATAGGAGAACGATTCCAGTTCCTTGTTGGCAATTTCGAGGCGCGCGTTTTGCAGCTGAAGATTCATGTTCAAGCTCCGGATTTTTTCTTCGTTCGCGCGGCGAGACGTGATGTCGCGGACTACCGCGAGCGCCTGAATGCCTTCGTCGGTTTCCAGTGGGCTTAGAATGATATCCACCGGAAATTCGGTGCCATCCTTGCGACGCCCTACGAGCTCGATTCCTGCGCCCATGACGCGAGTGCGCGGCTCCGCGAAATAAGCGGCGAGCGGCTCGCCTTCGGGATTGCTCAATCGTTGGGGGAGAACGTGGTCGAATCGCTTGCGATTCAGCTCCGCGCTGCTCGACCGAAAGAGATCCTCCGCCTGTTTGTTCGCGCGGACAACGTGGCCCGTGCGATCGACCTGCAGGATCGCATCAGGAGCATTGTCAAAGAGACGCTCGAACATCCGCTGGCTTTTTCGCAACGCCTCCTCGGCGCGCACGCGTTGGAGAAAATCCCGCCGCACCAGCAGACCAGCGCCCACGATGAAGATCACCGCGCAGACTCCACCAACTGCCATCGCTTCAATTGTCGAACGTGCCGCGGAGCGCGTGCTGGCGACGCGTTCATCCAGCAACTGGCGCTCCTCTTTCTCCATTTCGAGAACAGCGGTGCGAATCTGTTCAACGGCATTCTGGGAGGAAATATACGCGCCGGTTTCCTGCACGGTATCCAAACCACGCTCACGGCGGATATTGATACGTTCCTGCATGAGCACGGTCGCTCGCGTCACGAGCGTCTCCAGTCGATCGAGACGACGTTGCTGGTGGGAGTTGTCCGGACTAAGCGTGCGCACCTGATCGATCGACTCGGAGACGGTCTTGAGCCCCTCCTGAAACGGATTCAACACGGCTTCATCGCCAGTCAGGACGAATCCGCGCGTGGCGGTTTGCATGCTGAGCGCACCGATTTGTATTCGCTCGAGATGCCCGAGGATCTCGTGAGTGTGAGCAACGCTGCGAAACGTATCGTCAAACCGGCTCGCATTCCACGCGGCGGCGCCCGCAACGAGCAACAGGACCAACACCGCGACGCCAAATCCAGCCGCGATCTTCTTTTCGATGGAAACGTTCACACAGTGCAGAGGACGGAAATCGGAGGGCGACGGATTGGGGAGAATTACTAATGCAAGGCGTGAACATATAAAGCTGAATTACCGGCAGTCAGCCCCCAGCCTTGTCTACCCGATTGTCGCGGTCATCGTACCTTCAGACGCGATTCGCAGCCACTCATGCAACTCGATTTTGCCCAAATTCCCCCTCGTGACGCGTACCAGTGGATGATTCACACGATTTTACCGCGACCGATCGCATGGGTGTCCACGATCGCACCGGACGGGCGGACCAATCTCGCGCCATTCAGTTTTTTCCAAGGCGTTACCTCCAATCCTCCCACCCTGATGTTTGTGCCGGTAAACGATCGGCATGGGACGAAAAAGGATACAGTGCGCAACATCGAGCTGGTGCCGGAGTTTGTGATCAACGTGGTTTCGTTCGCGCTCGGAGAATCGATGAACCTCACGTCGGCGACACTGCCTTATGGAGAAAGTGAGTTTGAAAAATTTGGAATTGCTGCGGCTTCATCAAATCGAATTCGGCCGCCGCGAGTCGCGGATGCGCCGGTGGCGTTTGAATGCCAGCTCGATCGGATCATCACGATCGGTGAGGGCCCGCTGGCGGCCAACGTCGTTTTTGGCCGAATCCTGATCGCGCATATTCACGATGAAGTCCTTGGCGCCGACGGTATGCCTGATGCGACGAAGCTGGATCTGATCGGCCGCATGGGCGGCGCAAGCTACGCGAGCACGCGGGATGTCTTCGCGATGAAACGACCGGCGTAGTTAGGCG